>CAIOIZ010000099.1 GCA_903858475.1 uncultured Bacteroidota bacterium | reverse complement strand
GGATAATTCAATTACCGTTCAGGATGATGGAAGGGGTATCCCAACTGGTATGCACACGAAGGAAAATCGCAGTGCCTTAGAAGTGGTAATGACTGTATTGCATGCGGGTGGAAAATTTGATAAAGATTCCTATAAAGTATCTGGTGGTTTGCATGGAGTGGGGGTGAGTTGCGTGAATGCATTGAGTACAAAATTAATTGTGACCGTTAATAGGGAAGGGAAGGTATTTGAACAAGAGTATGAGCGCGGAGCTCCAAAATATGCTGTAAGAGAAATTGGCAATAGTGATACCACTGGTACAACAGTGCAATTTTGGCCCGACCTGACCATTTTTACTTCAGGGATATACAACAAGGATATTTTAGAGGGTCGTTTGCGCGAATTGTCTTTTCTAAACAGAAAAATTACGATTCACATGCATGACCTGCGGGAAAAAGATGAAGCTGGCAATACTTATTCTAAAACATTTTACAGTGAAGGTGGTATTGTAGAGTTTGTGGAGATGATTGATAAAAATGCCAATCGCTTGCCATTGATTCCAAGAGTGATTTATTGTGATGGGTTAGATGCCAATAGCAATGTAATGGTAGAAGTAGCCATGGTTTATAATGCCG
Source organism: uncultured Bacteroidota bacterium (assembly GCA_903858475.1). GTDB lineage: Bacteria > Bacteroidota > Bacteroidia > Chitinophagales > Chitinophagaceae > Ferruginibacter. The sequence goes on along the minus strand of CAIOIZ010000099.1, from coordinate 54,476 downwards.
GTTATCAAGAACATATTTTCAGTTATGTAAATAATATAAATACGATCGAGGGAGGAACGCATGTGGCTGGATTCCGGAGAAGTATCACACGGGTATTTAAGAGCTATGGCGAAAAAGAAAATATGTTTGAAAAGGCCAAGGTAGTTATTGAAGGCGATGATTTCAGAGAAGGACTTTCTGCTATCATATCTGTAAAAGTACCCGAGCCGCAATTTGAAGGACAAACCAAAACAAAGTTGGGGAATAGTGAGGTGATGGGTGTGGTGGATACTACTTTAAGCAGGGTATTGGAAGCTTATCTGGAAGAAAATCCCAAAGAAGCAAAAACCATTATTCAGAAAGTAATACTGGCTGCACAAGCAAGAGCAGCAGCACGCAAGGCCAGGGAAATGGTGCAACGTAAAAGTGTACTTACTGGTGGAGGACTGCCTGGTAAATTAGCCGATTGCTCCGATAAGGATCCTGGAAAATGTGAGTTGTTCCTTGTCGAAGGAGACTCTGCGGGTGGTACTGCCAAACAGGGGCGCGACCGTAGTTTTCAAGCCATTTTACCTTTACGAGGTAAGATTCTGAATGTTGAAAAAGCAATGGAGCATAAGATTTATGACAATGAGGAGATACGCAATATGTTTACTGCATTGGGTGTAAAGATTGGAACACCAGAAGACCCCAAGGCATTGGACATATCAAAACTCCGTTATCATAAATTGATTATCATGACGGATGCTGATGTGGATGGTAGTCACATCGCTACCCTTATATTAACCTTTATTTTCAGGTATATGAAAGAATTGGTGGAGCAAGGCAATGTTTATATAGCGCAACCACCTTTGTATTTAGTAAAGAAAGGGAAAGAACAGGAATACGCTTGGACAGATGAAGAAAGAAAAGGGTTGATACAATTATTTGGTCAGGGGAAAGATGAATCTGTTAATACACAACGATATAAAGGTTTGGGTGAAATGAATGCCGATCAGCTATGGGAAACAACCATGAATCCGGCTACCCGTACACTTAAACAAGTAACCATCGATAGCGCGATTGAAGCAGATAGAGTGTTTAGTATGTTGATGGGTGATGAAGTGCCGCCACGTAGGGAATTCATTGAAACCCATGCTAAATATGCTAAAATTGATGTGTAATTAACAGGGCTTAATATGTTTTTTATCCTTTGATTATCAGTGATTTAAATTATATTTGCACAACCTTAAGGCTTTCTTGGTTTTGTAAACACATAAAAATCAGGTAGCTTGTACAATGAAGCGGGGCTTCACTTAATTTTTCTAAACAATTAAATTCTTTAAAATGAGTAAAATGTTAACGGCCTATTGCATGAAAACGAAAGAAAAAAACGTTCCCATGCAGGATGCAGTGATAACCAAAACAGCCCGTGGTGGTTATATGGCTCAAGGCCATGACGGTAAAGGCAATAAAATGACCACAATGCTTAGTGAAGCTACAGCCAATCAGGCCATAGCGGATGGTGTAGCAAAAAAAGGTTGGTAATATTATCTTCAACGCATTAAAAGGCTTTCTGTAAAGAAGGCCTTTTTAATTTTCCTATATTTGAACAGTGAATAATAAGATAATATATTTTCTGATTATTGCATTCATTGCAACCAACGAATTGAAGGCTCAGCAATACACTATCAATGGCAATGCCAGTCAGGAAGCTTGTAATGCATATAGTTTAACGCAGGCTATTGGTAATCAAAGTGGGTCAGTGTGGAATAACAATAAAATCAATCTGACACAAATTTTTGATTTCAAGTTTGATGTGTTCTTGGGAAATTCAGATGCAGGAGCAGATGGAATTGTGTTTGTATTACAGCCTATCAGCACTGTTGTTGGTTCAAGTGGTGGCGGATTGGGGTATAGTGGTATTTCCCCTGCCGTGGGAGTAGCGATTGATACCTGGCAGAACACCGACAATAATGATCCTTTTTATGACCATATTGCCATTCAACTAAATGGCGATTTAAATCACAGCACAGCCAATAATATTGCTGGTCCAGTTACTGCATTAAGCGGTAGTGATAATATTGAGGATGGCATTTGGCATTCACTAAGGGTACAATGGAATGCACCAACCAAGACGATGACAGTTTATATGGATGGTGTACTAAGGGTATCGGCGGTGAAAGATTTTGTTACTGATGTTTTTAGTGGTAATCCCTTGGTATACTGGGGTTTTACTGGAAGCACAGGAGGTGCTAACAACTGGCAGCGATTCAAAACAGCCTTAAACCCCTCCTTTCATTTTAGCCCAACACAAAAAAAATGTGTTAATACAGCTATTCAATTCATCGATAGTACTATTTCATTTGCTACCATCGCTAGTTTTTCATGGGATTTTGGGGATGGTAGTCCAGTAGATAATACCAACTTAAATCCTGTACATATTTATTCAACGCCGGGTGATTACACGGTTGTTCAAACAGTAACTGGTGCAGATGGATGTATGGCTACTAATAGCCAGTTGGTTAGAATTGGCAGTAAACCCAATGCAGGCTTTACTTATAGCGATAGTTGTATCAATACTACCATTCAATTTACGGATGCTTCCAGTGCTACAGTGGGTACCATTAATAACTGGTTTTGGGAATTTGAATCGAGTAGTATCGCTACTATTCAAAATCCAACTAACTCATTTACCAGTAACGGTATGAAGTTGGTTAGGTTGGCGGTTAAATCTCAGGAGGGCTGTGAATCTGATACCTTAAGTCGGTTTATTCGCGTATATGCTAGACCGGTAGCTGACTTTAATTTTACTGATTCGGTTTGTTTAGGGGCGCCTACCTTATTTTTTGATAATAGTACTTGGGTGGAGGGTGCTATTAGTGGTTGGACTTGGAATTTTGGAGATGGCAGTCCATTAGACAACACACAAAATCCTTCGCATGTTTTTGCTACAGCAGGATTGCATACTGTACAACTTTCGCCGACAGGTATTAACGCTGGTTGTGGGGCATCGATACAAAAAGATGTTTTTGTGGTGAATAAACCCATTGCCTATTTCAAAGCCAATACGGCTTGTCAGTTTGCACCTATTCAATTACTGGATTCTTCTTATACAACAGATGGTTTGCCAATTACCAATTGGTGGTGGGATTTGGGCAATGGACAATTTTCCAACTTGCAAAACCCTTCTGTTACCTATGCCTCAACCGGTCCTTATGTTGTTAGATTGGTTGTTAATAGTAGTGTAGGCTGTCCATCAGATACTATTTCAAAAACAATCACATTGAATGCAAAGCCCCTTGCCAAATTTGGTTATGGGAATTTACTTTGTAGCAACAAAAATGTTGTATTCAGCGATTCTTCAACTATTGCCAACGGAAGCATCGCACAATGGAATTGGTTGATTGGGGGATCTTCCTTTAGCTCGATTCAAAATCCCTCCACTATTTTATCTGCGGGTATTTATATTATTAAGTTAGTAACTACCAGCGCAGCTGGATGTGTTAGCGATACAAGTACAAAATTGTTGCAAGTTTTTCCAAAGCCAGACATTGCCATGCTTTTTAGCAACGCTTGTCGTTATAGTACAGTTAATTTTATTGGTACCGAATTGAATGGATTGGCTATGTCGAATTGGCAATGGAGTTTTGGAGATGGAGGAACTAGTTTGCTGAATCCAGCGCAACATAGTTATAACCAAAATGGAATATTTCCTGTAACATTAAGTGGCATTAGCATTGCTGGTTGCAATTCGGATACGCTTAACCGTGCTATCACTATTTATAGTACACAGGCATTTGCTGGTAACGATACCATTGCTGCAGCGGGACAACCTATTCAGTTAAACGCTAGCGGAGGGGTAAGTTATCAATGGCTGCCACCAGTTGGATTAAATGATGCATTTATTTCCAATCCTATTGCGGTGTTGAATCAGAGCCAACAATATATTTTAAAAGCATTTACACCACAGGGATGCACTACTTATGACACTGTTTTAATTAAAATTTACAAGGGGCCAGATATTTATATTCCCAATGCATTTACACCCAACGGCGATGGATTGAATGATCTGTTGAGGGGCATTCCTGTTGGAATTAAAGAATTTAAGTATTTTAAAATATACAATCGATGGGGGCAGGAAATTTTTGCAACTGACAACTATCGCATTGGTTGGAATGGTGAATGGAAAGGGCAAAAGCAAGAACAGGGCGTATACATTGTTATTGCTAATGGTATCGATTTTAAGGGCAATGTGGTGCAGAAGAAGGTATCGGTGATGTTGTTGAGATAGGAGAATGGTTGGAGGTTGGAGGTTAACCAAGGTTAATCCAGTTTATGGTTTAAATATTTATACTTTTTAGCATTCGGTGCATGAATGTATATAGTGTATTCATATCCGTTACATCTTGTACAATCAATATTCCGTTTTTACCCACTTGTTTTAACTTGGCTTTATTAGTACCCCGTTGCAGGTATTGCAGTATTCCATTAAAAACATCACTTTGAAAATAGGGCGAATCGGGATTGCTCACAAAGAAGCATTTCAATATTTCATCCTTTAATAGTATTTTTTCAAAACCTAGTAGGACGGCTATTTTACGACATCGTACAATGGTAAATAGATCTTCTACTGAAGCTGGAATAGGACCAAAGCGGTCGGTCATTTCGGTATGGAAACCCAATAGCTGATCCTCGTTTTCACAATTATCGAGTCTTGCATACAGCGACAATCTTTCCGTAATACTTTCAACATAGCTATCCGGAATTAAGATCTCCAGATCAGTATCAATGGTACAATCACTTACAAAATCATCCTGTTGTGCGATTTCTTCTTTGTAGAGTTCTTTGAATTCTTTTCTTTTCAATTCACGAATGGCTTCATCTAAAATTTTCTGATACATTTCAAAACCAATTTCTGCAATGAAACCACTTTGTTCACCTCCAAGTAAGTTACCAGCTCCTCGGATATCTAAATCACGCATGGCAATTTGAAAACCGCTGCCTAAGTCACTGTATTGCTCCAGCGTAGATAATCTTTTTCTAGAATCAGACGGTAAAGTACTCATGGGTGGAGCAAAAAGGTAGCAGAATGCTTTTTTATTACTGCGGCCAACCCTACCCCTTAATTGGTGTAAATCACTCAATCCAAATTGGTGGGCATTATTGATGATGATGGTATTTACATTAGGAATGTCCACCCCGCTTTCCACAATATTGGTACAAACCAGTACATCATATTTTTTATCCATGAAATCTAGAATGGTATCTTCTAGTTGGTCGCCATCCATTTGGCCATGTGCATAGGCAATGCTAATATCCGGACAAAGGGTTTGGATTAATCCGGTCATCTCCTGCAGCCCATGTACCCTGTTGTGAATGAAGAAAACCTGGCCACCTCTTTCCACCTCATAATATATGATGTCGCGAATATTATCTTCATTAAAAACTTGCACTTCTGTTTGAATGGGTTGACGGTTGGGCGGTGCGGTATTAATAATGCTTAAGTCGCGGGCGCCCATTAAACTAAACTGCAATGTTCTGGGTATAGGCGTTGCCGTTAGTGTAAGAGAATCGACTGTAGTTCTCAATTGTTTTAGTTTCTCTTTTGCTGCTACGCCGAATTTTTGTTCTTCATCGATGATCATGATGCCCAGGTCTTTAAACTGCACATCCTTACTCAACAAGGCATGTGTGCCTATAATGATATCAATTTTTCCTTCCTTCAGTTTTAGAAGGGTTTCTTTTTTTTCTTTTGCGGATTTAAATCGATTGATAAAGTCAACGGTTACTGGAAAGTCCTTTAATCTTTCACCAAAGGTTTTGTAATGCTGATAGGCAAGAATAGTGGTGGGTACTAATATGGCGGCTTGTTTACCATCGCAACAAGATTTGAAAGCAGCGCGAATAGCCACTTCTGTTTTACCAAACCCAACATCACCACATACAAGCCGGTCCATGGGAGATGGCTTTTCCATATCTCGTTTTACATCTTCGGTCGCTTTGTGCTGGTCGGGGGTATCTTCGTATATGAAACTGGCTTCCAATTCGGTTTGCATATAATTATCGGGGCCATGTGCAAAGCCTTCCTGACTTTTTCTTTGCGCATATAATTTGATCAAATCTGTTGCAATATCTTTTACCTGCTTCTTGGTTTTTTCTTTGAGTTTATTCCATACATCGCTGCCGAGTTTATTCATTTTGGGCACGCTGCCTTCCTTGCCGCTGTATTTACTTATTTTGTGAAGCGAAGAAATGTTTACATATAGTAAATCTCCATCCTTGTATTGAATTCTTACTGCTTCTTGTAATTTACCATTGGCTTCAATTTTTTGTAATCCGCTATACACCCCAACACCGTGGTCAATATGTGTAACATAATCGCCAGGTTGTAATTCGCGAAGTGTTTTGAGGCTGAGCGCTTTGTTTTTACTAAAAGCCTGTTTTACTTTATACTTATGATAACGTTGGAATATTTGATGGTCTGTATAACAAATCAATTTTAAGTCATCATCAATAAATCCTTCATGAATGGCAATAGGGATGGGTGTTACTTGAATGGCTGCTTTAAGATCGGTAAAGATGGTATGTAGCCGCTCTAATTGTTTAGGATTTTCCGCAAAAATGTAAATGTTGTATTTTTTGGCTTCGTATTCTTTTAGGTTTTTGATAAGGTAATCGAACTGTCGGTTAAAAGCAGGTTGTTCGATTGTTGCAAAGTGTAAATTGGTATTTGAAAAAAATGCTTTTACCCCAAATTCTATAATGCTATGTAACTGTATAAATGGTTTCAGTTCTGCGGCCTTAATAAAGTCATTTGGGTTGATTTCTTTTTTTGTAGCTTCTTCCGCGGCTTCCTGCTCGGCAATGGCATTTCCTGATTGATTTGATATCAACTGAATAGGGCCCAGTGCAATTGCAAGATCTTCTTCCTGCTGCTCAATTTTTTCTTTGATGAAATTCCAATCCTGCATCCATATTACCGTATTGGCAGGCAGGTATTCTATCAATGATATTTTTTCTCCTTCGTCCTCTTGAAGGGCATCTAAATTCGGAATGATATTTACTTGTAATAATTTTCTTTCGCTTAATTGCGATTCTGGATCAAAGATTCGGATGCTATCAACATCATTGCCAAACAATTCTATGCGGTATGGTTTTTCATTGCCATAAGAATAAATATCGAAGATGCCTCCTCTAATGGCAAATTGCCCTGGTTCATAAACAAAATCGGTTCTGTTGAAGCCATACCCAACTAATTTTTCAATGATACCATTAGGGTCAATGGTGTCATTTTGTTTAATAGATAAGATATTGGCTGACAAAGTTTTTGACAGTACTACTTTTTCAAATAAGGCTTCTGGATAAGTAACTACTAATTTTTTATTACCCCCTCCGGCTATTCGGGTGAGCGTTTCTGTGCGCAGCATTACGTGGCTACTATTGAGAAGTTGATAGTTTTTTTTATTCTTAAAAGAGGAAGGAAAATAAAAAAGGTCCAGTGCACCAGTTAAATTTTCCAGGGTATTGTGAAAGTAGGCTGCTTCTTCAGCATCTCTTAAAATAATCAGGTGATTGAGTTGGGCAGTGGAAGGGTTTTCGAAAATTGCTGTAATGATGAATTGTGGGGAAGATCCTTGTAGGCCTTTTAAGTGAATATATTGCGGCTGGGCAAAGGACAGCCTGTCCGCTAGTTGTAAACAGCGGGGGTCAATGCGATAATCATGCTGCAACACTTCCAGGTTCATCAGGTCACAAAGATAATGAACTTAGGTAGTACATGCATTGGGCTTGCTATTTTGGATGATTTAATAATACTGGCATTGGGAGTGATTCTTTTTCCATTATCTTGAGCACTTTCTAAAAAATTAAACCTTATTAAATGAAAAGAATAATCAGATTACTTTTTTTTGTGGCTTTGAGTTTCACTGCTACAGGTTGTTTGGACATGGTTGAAGAAATTAGTTTAAACAATGACGGATCTGGCACTTATGTATATAGTATGGAGGTTTCAAAATTAGTAGAACAACTGAAGCCCCTGGCCAGCCTTGACTCTACTGGTCAAATGATGAATAATCTTTATAAAAATTTTGATTCGACTTATACTTCATATGTGCAAAAATATGAAGGTATCAATGGGGTTAGCAATGTACGCTATGATAAATCAACTGCAGATGTATATAAAATAACCCTTGATTTTACCAATGTGGATGTCTTGAATACAGTAGTAGATATCACCAAAGGAGAGGAAGTTGAAACAGGCTTGTATACTTGGTCAAAAGGACGGTTCAATAGAAAAGATGGGGGAGTTGCTATTTCTGATGAATTGTTGGGGGATGACGAGAATAAGGAAATGGCGGAGCTTTATTTGAAGGATATGACTTATAGCCTTATTTTGCATTTTCCTGGCAAAGTAAAATCAGTGTCTAATAAAAATGCAGTATTGTCAGACAATGACAGAACTGTAAAGGCCTCTTATTCCATGTCTGAAATACGAGATAAAAATAAGTCACTGCAAAATGAGATAAAATATAAATAGCTGTCTTAATTTTATTTGTAAAAATGGTTAATGCTTTAAGTGGCTTAACCATTTTTCTTTTGTAATGGTATATACATAATCCAGCTTAGCCGGCTCACCATAATAGGCTGTTTCTTTTTCTCCTGTTTTGATAGCACCAAATCTTTCTAAAGAAATTTGAGAACGTTTGTTGACAGCACCGATATAAAAAATCACCGCTGCTACATATTGGAATATATGCTCTAGCATCAACTGCTTCAATGCGTAGTTATGGCCTTTTCCCCAGTGGCTTCTTTTAAAAAAAGTATATCCAACGGCTACCGTATTTTCTATTTCATCGTAATCGCTGAAGCGTGAACTGCCAATCACTTCTAGCGTATCGGCATCTCTAACTAAAAATGCGCCACCAGATAGCATGGCGCCAGTGAAATAATTTTCAAACTCCTTTCTTTGCCACCTGTTTTTATTGGGATGTTGTTCCCAAATCAATGGATCCGCCGCCGCCTCGAATAAGTACTCAAAATCAGTTGGAAGCAATGGGCTTGCTTTGACCAGTTTATTTTGAAGAAGCGGTTGAAAATTAATCTTAGAAGTATTCACGATTATTAAAAATTGGTTTTAAAATGTAATAGTAAGTTACCATTTAAAACCAATAATAATTTAGGATTCTTGGTAATCTTTAATTTGTCAAAATCAAATAGGTGTAGGCGGGTAAGTTGATTTGCGTAGTTAAATTAATTCTGTTTCCACTCACTTTATTGGCAAGTGCAGGTATCAAATGATTTAATATTTCTGCAGTGATAGATAAAGGGGTATTGGGTACAATGCAAAATGAGCGTGACAGATTGTGTCACGCTCATTACTATACTCATGCTCTTATTCTATGTTGATGGGAATTGATTTTCCTACGACTCTTAAAATATACAAACCTTTGTTAAGGGCAGATGTATTTATTTTTTGAGTTCCTGCAGGCAGGGCTTTATTCCAAATTAATAATCCGTTGGTATTAAACAATTGTGCAGTACCTGCATTTTCCAATTGAATATTGAATGTGCCATTTACTACCGGATTAGGATAGATGAAGACTTTTGATGATTGTCCTGCAAATTTCACATTTATAATTTTGCTATAACCATTTCTTCCATTTAGATCTTGTTGTAGCAGCCTGTAATAATTCATTCCTTGCAATGGGTGAGTGTCAATAAATGTATAGTTTTTTACTGTTTGACTATTTTGCGAAGCAGGAACGGTCCCAATATTATTCCAGTTGATACTATTGTTGCTCTTTTGTACAGTAAAGTCTTTGCTGTCCTGTTCAGTAGCAGTACTCCAATTCAGTAATACATTGTCATTTTGTGTCTTGGCAATAAAATCAATCCAGCTTACGGGCAATAGTGTAGCGGTTGTTTGGCTATTGGGGTTATTGATAGCAGTAGATAGATAGTATTTTTCTGCTCCAGCATTACCGTTGTATTCAAATACCTGTACTATATATAGTGTGTTGGCAGTTAGCCCTGTTAATGTAATACTGTTCCCGCTGTTATTGTAAACACAATAATAACCTGAACTACCCAAGGCTGTTCCTTTTGCAGTCCAGTCGCTACTGGCCGTATAGGTAATATTATCTGTGGGATTGGTAATGGCACCAGTTCCTTCTTTTACAAATACTGCTCTTTTTGCTGCATTGCCATTGCTCCATGATATAGTTAGCTGCGTTTCTTGAATGGTTGAGAAAACTATATTAGCTGCTGCTGTAGTAGCTAGCCAAGTGAAGCCAGCCAGTATTCCCGTTCCGCTTGAACTGCTAACACTCACATTGCCATCACTACCCGAGCCTACGATGGCAACAATTTTGAAGTCTGATACCACATTAAATGAGGCAGCGTTGGTGCCGCCAAAACTAACATTGGTAGTGCCCAGTAATTTATCCCCATTAATGGTTACTTCAACTCCATTAGCAGCATTTGTTGGGGAAAATGAACCAATGGTTGGTGCAACCGGCGCAGACACAAAGTAAATAGGTTTTGAAACTGCTACTGTTGGCAATGTAATACTCACGCTTCCGGTAACAGCACTTGGACTAACGGTGGCGCTTATCTGCAAATCGGAATCCACCGTAAATGAACTAGCTGCATATCCTCCAAAATAGACGGCTGTTGCACCTGTAAATTTGGTGCCTGTTATTGTAACGTTCGTGCCACTTAAACCGGTAGTAGGTGTAAAAGAACTTAGTGTAGGAGCTGTTGGATTAGGTGCTGTTGCACAGGCCGCAAATAATCCTGCTACATCAATAGCATTAGCCCCTGTACCACCATCAATTGAGGCCTGTGTACCATTAGCCCCTCCAATGCCAGCACCACCTCCTCCGCCAACATCACCCGATCTTCCATAACCATTACCTCCAGCAACACCACCATCGCCACCTAAAAAACTTCCACCTGAAGGACTGGATACATCATTATATAAGCCTGGGCCACCGCCATATCCATAAATAGTTGTACCGGCAATTGTTACTGAAGTAGTGCCTCCTGCAGCTCCATTTATAGAGCCATTTCCAGGCAGTCCGCCGCTTCCAATTGAATAGGAAATAATATTTCCAGCACTTACTGCTTTGGTAATATAGGCTACACCACCAGCGGCACCACTTCCACCAGATGTGCCATCATTTTCTGTGGCACCACCACCACCTCCACCACCACCAATGGCCCATACCTTAGCGGAGGTAATGCCACTATTAACAGTTACAGATGACCCCTCTATTAATACTACTGAATTTACAAAACTAACTCCGTTGTAAAACGCAATTACTACTACCCCCTGTCCTCCATCACCGCCTGCCCAATTGATGGAGCCAAGGCCAAAATAACCACCAGCACCACCGCCACCGCCACCATATTTTCCAGCACCGCCTGTTCCACCCCACCAACTACCTGCACCACCACCGCAACCCAGTCCCGTTGCTGGAAGACCCATATTATTTGCTCCATTTTCACCACTACCTGCAGGCGCACCTGCTCCCCCGGATAGTACAGCTACCTGTGAGAATGATATATTGGACTGTAAAAAAAATAGCGAAATTAGTAGGAAGGTTTTCATAATAATTAAATTAAAACTTTATTAAATATTTTTAGAATTGGGCATCTATAAAACCTGCAGGCTTGAAATAAACTGGTCAATAGGTGGGGGCGAAATAAAATAAACTGCAATTGGAAATTGCTATTACAATTGGATGGGGTGGCTTCTAGTGACAGTAGGGGTTCCATACTTGGGATGCTGCAAGGACCTATTCGGGATAATGTTTTCGAAATCTTTCGTTCGTTTCAATGGTAAAATTATTTTGATTTATTTTAATATGTTGTAGTTTATGCCAATTGAACGCGGTAGTAATAAATATTATATATTAGTAGATATTTTGCTACAAAAAAGTCCTACTGACGGCCGAACGGGCTTCTTGTATCCTCCATATTCGGTATATTTGATATCTAAACTTGTACGCCGTTAAACAATCTGAATGAAGAAACATTACTTATTCATTATTAGCTTTTTTTTCAGTTTTGCGGCGTTTGCTCAGCCCCCCAGCAGGCCTATTCATTTTGCTAATGGCGATTTTGTCACGGTTAATAATATCAGCAATCAAACATTCAGGAAAGAAAGTCTTCAAGCTGCTATTTGGGGCAATCGATACTATGTACTCATACAGTTCAATCAATTGCCAGATGCGAATACAAAAAACAGTCTACAGTTGGCAGGCATTTATTTGGAGTCTTATATACCAGATCATGCATTTTTCGCCAGCATAAACATTGATGTTGATTTTTCCAACCTTAGTCGTTTTGGAATAAATACCATTGTGCCTGTGCCAACACAATACAAGATAGAAAACGGGTTATCTGGCTATCATCGAATAGCAGATAAAAATGATATTGGATATTGGGTGGTTTGCCTTTTTTCAAATGCGGATAAAGGGTTGGCAACAACAACGTTGCAATCATTGGGCTTACAGGTGCAAGTAGATAAATTCAATCTTAGTAATTGTCTGTTGATTCAACCAGCTCCAACTGCCATCCATCAAATTGCGGCCTTGCCTTTTGTCAATTATATTGCAGCGCAATCAATAAAAGACAAGCCTATAAATTATAATAATACAAGTACTCATGGGGTAAGTGGTTTGCAATCTCCGAGTGGTCGCAATTTATTGGGTCGCAATGTTACCATTGGTGTAGGTGACAATGCTGATATTACAAGTGGTCATATTGATTTTACTGGCCGTGCCATCTTGCGTCACCCTTTTGGTATGGATTATCATGGTACGCATACATCCGGTACTGCAGCGGGTGGAGGTTTGATTGACCCTAAGCGCAAAGGCATTGCTCCCAAAGCAGGTATTATTTCGCAGTGGTTCAGCGATGTTTTATTAAACACGCCTACTTATGTGACAGATAATAATATAGTAGCAACAAATAATTCTTATTATTCGGTAGCGGTGGGATGCCCTGGAGAAGGGGTATATGACGCATTGAGTAATTATATAGATGCTCAAATGCGCAGCTATGATGAAGTATTGCATGTGATAGCATCTGGCAATGATGGAAGTTTAGGTTGTACACCCTATCCACAGGGATTTGCAACTGTTAAATCAGGTTGGCAATCTGCCAAGAATGTTTTGACAGTAGGTAGCATGGATCAGGCGAGTTATAATATTGCCTTGTATAGTAGTCGTGGCCCAGTTAAAGATGGCCGCATTAAACCAGAAATTACGTCTAATGGTGCTAGTTATTCTACTTATCCTATTAATACATATGGATTGAGTTTTGGAACCAGTATGGCTGCTCCTGTTGTTACCGGTGCAACAGCACTCCTCCAAGAAAGATATCGGCAATTACATGCTGGGGCTAATGCTAAAGCTGCTTTGGTAAAGGCCTTGCTTTGTAACAATGCAGAAGACCTGGGCAATCCGGGTCCTGACTTTAAATTTGGTTTTGGTATGCTTAATGTGCGTAAGGCCATTGAAGCAATGGAGGGCAACCAATACTATACTAACAGTATTGCAAACACGCAAAATCAATCATTCGGAATTACAGTTCCTTCGGGCGCAAGACGACTGCGTGTGCTATTGGTATGGAACGACTACCCGGCTACACCCAATACAGCCAATGCATTGGTGAATGACTTGGATCTTACTGTAACAACACCTTCTGTTATTTTGCATCGGCCGCTTATTTTAGATTCTTCTCCAGCAGGAGTTGATAACGCTGCTACCGAAGGAATTGACCATATTAATAATATTGAGCAGGTAGTCATCGATAATCCTTCTGCAGGAATTTTTACAGTAAATGTGAATGGATTTGCTATTCCACAGGGGCCACAAAGCTATTATGTTACTTACCAAATAGACATGAACGGGGTTACTGTTGAATATCCATTTGGTGGCGAGCATTTTGTGCCAGGTGAAACAGAAACATTGCGCTGGACTGCCTATGGCAGCGAGAATGAAAATTTTACCATTGAATATTCTGATAATAATGGGAGTAGTTGGACTGTAATTAATAATTCGGTTGCGTCTACTGCTCGCAGTTATGTTTGGACGGTTCCTGCAGGCATTACCAATCAAGCTTTGGTTAGGGTAAGTAGAAATAATACTGCTTATGCAGATAACAGTGATGCCAATTTTAATATTCTAGGCGTGCCGGTCATCAACGCCATGACTACTTTGTGTGAGGGGTATATCCAATTGGGCTGGTCAGCTGCTACTGGTGCTACTTCGTATGATGTGCTGCAACTCAAAGGCGATAGTATGTCGGTTATCGGCAATACTACTACGCTTAGTTTCAATATCAGTAATCTAAATCCTAGCCTTACTAATTGGTTTGCAGTGCGTGCTAAAAATGGTACAGTCATTGGAAGGCAATCCTTGGCCGAATCGGGGATGGCAGCATCTGGCACCTGTAATTTATCTGCTTTTGACAACGATTTTAAAGCAGTAAGCTTGGATGCACCGAATACAGGAAGAGAAAATACTGCTAGCGCTAAAACAGGCATAGAACCAGTTAAACTGACCATTAAAAACTTAGATGATATTAGTAGTAGTGGTACTTATTCACTCTCCTATCAAATTAATGGAGGTTCCATTATTACGGAAAATACATCCGTAGTCATTCCCTCCTTGTCTACTTATACTTATACATTTACTAGTACCGCAAATTTATTGACACCCGGTATTTATAATTTTAAAGTATGGGTCACTAGGGCTGGTGATACGCAACCCAGTGATGACACCGCGTATGCAACCATCAAACAGCTCGCGAATGCAGCGCTTACATTGCCATCAACTGATGGATTTGAAACGACTACTATCGAAAACTATCAATCCAATACAATTGGATTGAATGGCGATGACCGACTCGATTTTAAAACCGAGCAAAATAGGAGCAGGGCTAGAACATTTGTGAACACTGGATTTGCCCGCACCGGGAATCGTGCCATTACGCTCGATCAGACGCCCTTGGGAGCGATAGTGACGGATAGCCTTTTATTAACCTATAACCTTAGTAATTATATTTCGGGTAACCAACTCCGTTATGATTTTTATTATAAAAATCATGGCCAGGCCGCCAATCCAAATAACAAAATATGGATGAGAGGAAGCGATAGCAAGCCCTGGGTCTTGGCGTATGACTTAGTGGCCAATCAGGGCGACTTAGGCGCTTGGAAAAAAGCCATCATCAATATAAACGATATATTGGATACGGTACTTCCTGTTCAACCTGTTAGCAGTAGTTTTCAAGTTAAAATAGTACAACAAGGAAGTACTTCTGCCAATGTACCTAATCCTATATTGGATCAAGATGATGGATATACTTTTGACGACACTCGCTTAGTATCGGCTACTAATGATGTGGCCATTTCTGAAATGGTATCTCCTATATTAAATGGATGTGGCAGCTATGGATCAGTACAAGTAGCTGTTAAAATAAAAAATTACAGCAATACCGTTTTTAACAATGTGCCTATAGCCTACCGAATTAATGGAGCAGCCCCTGTAACAAATACTATTACTAGTATCGCGGCAAATAGCACACAAGTATATACTTTTCCAGTCAATGCGAATCTTGCAGTTGATAATGATTATAAGTTTGATTGTTGGTTAACAGCAACTGGCGATACCTATAGCAATAATGATAGTATTTTAGATTATCGAGTACATACTTCTCCCATTATCACGAGCTATCCTTATATGGAGGGATTTGAAAGCAGTGCTGGCTCCTGGTATGCAAAAGGTTCGAATAGTAGTTGGCAATGGGGTACTCCTGCTAAAACCATCATGAATAAAGCCGCCAATGGTAGCAAAGCCTTCGTTACTAATTTAACCGGTACCTATACTGAAAATGAATTTTCCTATCTCTATTCACCTTGTTTTGATATCAGTTCATTGAATGCAGCCGTGCTATCCTTCAGTCATTTTTTTGAAATTGAAACCGATTATGATTATGCCTGGGTTGAATACAGCGTTGGCAATAGCAATGTATGGAACAAATTAGGCGCTGTAGGAGAGGGCACTAATTGGTACGATAATGCAGGGGTTGATAATTGGCGTGTATCAAACAACAAGTGGCATGTAGCCAGCATTTCTTTACCACGTACTGCAGGCATCATTCGCATTCGATTTGTAATGAGCAGCGACGCAGGATTAAATTTAGAAGGTATCGGTATTGATGATATTCGCATTCATGAAAAACTAGCTATTGCTGTTGTTCCTCCGGCACTAACAACTGCTGTAATGCCAGTATCAGGTAATGATTGGATTCCATTTACATGGGGCGATGTCTTAGTAGGTCCTTATTATATAATGGGTGAAATGAATCCGCATGGCCAAAATTTAGGGGCTGTCAACATGAACCTTTATATGAACCCGAGTGGGATAGTTCGAAATAGTAGTAATGAATATTATCTCGATCGCAATTACTCCATTAGAGCAGAAAATATACCTAGTCAGCCAGTGAGTGTTCGTTTGTATTTTAAAGACAGTGAAATCAATGCGCTGATCAATGCGAGTGGTTGTGCAAGCTGTGGCAAACCGAGCGATGCGTATGAATTAGGGATAACAAAATACAGCGGTTTGCAAGCAGAAGAAAATGGCACCCTCGCCGATAATTTGGCTGGCAGTTACCAATTTATTTTTCCCGCTAATACGCAGATTATTCCACATGGCGATGGTTATTATGCCGAGTTTTCTGTCAATGAATTCAGTGAACATTGGTTTAGCCGAGCCATGATTACACCTGTTCCTGCCAGTAACTGTCCTGCCAGTACGATTAGTTATACCGCTACAGGTGGAGGTACTTATCAATGGCAAGAAAATAACGGAGTAGGGTATACGAATATTAGCAATGGGGTCAATTATGCAGGTGCCACTACTGCTACGCTGCAACTGATTAATCTGCCTACCAGCACTACCGGCAACAAATACCGTTGTTTGGTGAATGGTAATCCAGATTATGAACGTACGCTTCGATTTAATTTTATTTGGAATGGTTTTCAAAGTACTAATTGGATGGATCCAGCCAATTGGAGCTGTGGCGCCTTGCCCGACCAATACAGTGATGTAGTAATTCCTGCAGGGTTGACTAATTACCCTGTATTAAGTGCCAATACTTCGGTGCGTTCTGTAACTACTTATACTGGTGGGCTAGTAAATATTGCAAGTGGTATTCAATTACTGATTAAAGGCAAATAAGTTATAAAGGCTTTAACAACTATCAGCTGCACGGGCTAGGTATGGTTTGTATAATTTTATATAGCACTACCAATGCAGTCCCTTCTTTATCTTTGACTAAAAAATTGCTATGGCATTATTACCTTGGCTTACTGGAAAGGTTATACGCATTGAAGACGAAACTGCAGATACCCGAAGATTATGGATAGCCATTCCAACTGTAGAGCGATTTGAATTTCAGCCCGGGCAATTTCTTACCCTCGACCTACCTATTCATGAAAAAGCCAATAAACGTTGGCGCAGTTATTCTATTGCTAGTTGGCCCGATGGTTCCAATATAGTGGAATTAATCATTGTATTAGATAAGCTAGGTGCAGGCACCAACTATTTGTTCAATGAAGTTAAAATTGGCTCAGTACTCAGCTTTCGTGGTCCACAAGGGGTATTTACCCTACAGCCTACCATTGACAAGGATTTGTTTTTTATTTGCACGGGTACTGGTATTGCCCCTTTCAGGAGTATGCTTCATTATATTAGAGTCAATCAATTGCCTTCTAAAAACATTTACCTACTCTTTGGTTGTAGAGAGGAAGCCGATCTGCTATACCATTCCGAAATGCAGCAATTAGAAAAGGAGTTGCCTGGATTTCATTACCTCCCTACTTTGTCGCAAGGTAATTGGGAGGGTAGGATAGGATATGTACATGCGCTTTATCATGAATTGTGCAGTGCCAAACAGCCCGCCGATTTTTATTTATGTGGTTGGAAGGACATGGTGGATGAAGCAAGGCAAGCATTATTGAATATGGGTTATGAGAAGGCTTGTATTCGACAGGAATTATATGGTTGATGGCTGGAAAAGGTTGATTTCAGAGGATAAACTATGACTAAAATCATCCGATATAATGATAAATACCAAATTTCACTGTCACAAATGTTACAGCATTTTTATGTAACTTGTCGCCTCAAAATAGGGCATCAAATTAACTGAATTATTATGGGCGCTTCTTCACTGATTGTTCTGATTATCGCAGCTGTTGCTTTTTCTGGTATCGCAACAATATTATTCAGATTAGTATTAAGAACCACCACCAACAAACAAAAAGGAGAGGCTTACGAATGTGGTGTTCCCACTCATGGAAAGACCTGGATACAATTAAATGTTGGGTATTATCTTTTTGCTTTGATCTTCTTAATTTTCGATGTGGAATTGGTTTTTCTCTATCCATGGGCGGTAGTCGCCAAAAAAATTGGCTTCTTGGCATTGATAGAAATAGTCATCTTTATTTTTATTTTATTCATCGGATTTATTTACGCTCATAAAAAAGGTGCCCTTAAATGGGTATAGTATAAAAAAATTGCAGTAATCAATGGCAGAACAGCAAGCAATACAAACTGAATTCCCCGGCAAAATCCATGAGATTCCGGGTGGTGGCGTGGTGCTGAGTAAACTCGATGATATTATCAACTGGGCAAGGTCTAATTCTTTGTGGCCACTCACTTTTGCAACCAGTTGCTGTGGTATCGAATACATGTCGGTAGCCGGTGCCAAATACGATTTTTCGCGTTTTGGTTTTGAAGTAGCGCGTGCCTCTCCCCGTCAGGCCGATGTGATTATTATCGCTGGTACCATTGTTAATAAAATGGCTCCTGTTTTAAAGCGATTGTATGATCAAATGGCCGATCCAAAATATGTAATTGCAATGGGCGCATGTGCTATCAGTGGTGGCCCCTTTTTCTATAATACTTATTCAGTAGTAAAAGGTGCTGACCATGTGATACCAGTAGATGTTTATGTGGCTGGTTGTCCGCCAAGACCTGAAGCCTTATTGCATTCATTGATTACGTTGCAACAAAAAATAAAAAGCGGATTAACGCGCGAACAGATTAGAATAGGTAAAGAATAACTATGCAGCAAGAAGAATTGAAAATTAAACTCTCAGCACTATTGCCTGCTGCCACTTTTGAAGAAGGGGGCGAATGGCTTACTATGCAGGTGGAGCCCACCGATTGGCCAGCATTGGCCAATAACTTGCTCACCGAGCCTACACTAAATTTTAATTTTCTTTTTTGTTTAACCTGTGTAGACTGGAAGACGCACCTTACCATGGTGTATCATCTTTCCTCTCGAACATTTGGACACAATATGGTGGTAAAGGTTAAATTGGATGCAGCAAAACCAGTTATTGCAACGGTTTCCGATTTATGGCGAACAGCCGAATTTCATGAAAGAGAAGTATACGAAATGTTTGGTGTAAACTTTCTGAATCATCCCGACCTTAGGTTATTGATATTGCCCGATGGATGGGAAGGCAAGAACCCATTGCGCAAAGATTTTGTGGACCCGATTAATATGATAAAGCTTTAATAATGAACAAGTAAACAGTTTTTCTATCGCCTACTATCCTGAAAGGATACACGCAATTTGAAACTGAATGCTCAATACCCGATACGCATACATGATTGAAGAAATAGGCACAACCCCTGAAGGTGAACTGATCATCAACGTAGGACCGCAACATCCTTCAACGCATGGCGTATTGCATCTCGTCATTACGTTGAGCGGTGAAACCATTCGTAAGGTGGAGCCTCATTTGGGTTATATCCATCGCAGCATTGAAAAAATGTGCGAGAGTCTTACTTACCGTCAGTTTATTTATGTTACCAGTAGGATGGATTATCTCTCTGCTCATATCAATAACCACGCCTGTGCGCTTGTTGTAGAGAAAGGGTTACAAATAGAAGTGCCAGCCCGTGCTCAAGTGATAAGGGTTTTGATGGACGAGCTAACTCGCGTAGCATCGCATGAATTATGGTGGGGTTCGATGGCCATGGATTTGGGTGCCTTCACTCCTTTCTTTCACGCTTTCAGAGAAAGAGAAAGTATCAATGAAATAATGGAAGAAACCTGTGGCGCTAGGTTAACCATGAATTATATGGTGCCTGGTGGAGTAGTGCAGGATATTCATCCCAATTTTCAGAAAAAAGTAAAAGCCTTTCTGCAATTATATAAACTAAAAATTCATGAATATGATGAACTGGTTACCGGTAATATCATATTCCAAAATAGGATGAAGGGCGTTGGTATTATCAAACCGGAAGATGCACTCTCCTATGGCGTAACTGGTCCTGCTGCTAGAGGTAGTGGACTAAGTTGTGATGTACGCAAGATTTATCCTTATGAAATATATGATAAATTAGATTTTGAAGAGGTGCTAGAAACAGCTGGTGATTCATTTGCTAGGTACATGGTACGCATACGCGAAATGCAACAATCAATTCGTATCATCGAACAATTAATTGATAATATTCCAGAAGGCGATTTTCAAGCAAAGACCAAAGCCGTATTGAAATTGCCCAAAGGAGATTATTATACAAGAGTGGAAACAGCCCGTGGCGAATTGGGTGTGTACATTGTTAGTGAAGGTGGTACCACTCCTTATAGAATTAAATTTCGTTCACCCGGATTTTCCAATTTATCAATATTGGACCATATCGCCCGCGGAAGCAAACTGGGCGACTTGGTGGCCATGATGGGAACACTGGATTTAGTAATACCTGATATCGATCGTTAAAATTATGTGGAGCTTTAATCATATTGCCAATAGTATACATGTCTGGTTGAATGCCAATTTCAACCCTACCTGGACCCTTATTTTTGAAATGGTCATTGCCGGCGTTGCCGTAATTGGTCTTTTCGCAGGATTGGGTTTGGTATTGGTAATTATGGAAAGAAAAGTAGCTGCTTGGATACAAATTCGATTGGGCCCCAATCGTGTTGGTCCTAAAGGATTATTACAATCACTAGCAGACACTTTGAAATTATTGGTAAAAGAAGGGCTTACGCCCAATGGCGCCGACAAATTTTTATTCAATCTGGCACCATTTATTGCCATGATTGTAGCCATGTTATTAATGGCTCCCATTGCTTTTGCCAAAGACTTTCAATTGTGGGACCTGAATATTGGAGTACTCTATATTTCAGCGATCTCTTCTATAATGGTTATTAGTATTTTGATGGCAGGATGGGCCAGCAATAATAAATATTCATTGATGGGTGCCATGCGCAGTGGCGCACAGATTGTGAGCTATGAATTATCAGCTGGACTTTCCGTATTGGCCATTGTGGTATTGACCGGAAGCATGAGCATCAATGATATCATCTATTCACAAGCCGATGGTTGGTGGATTTTTAAAGGACATATTCCTGTGATCATTGCTTTTGTTGTATTTATTATAGCAGTTACTGCAGAAACCAATCGGGCACCTTTTGATTTAGCAGAAGCGGAATCAGAATTAACAGCAGGTTTTCACACAGAATATTCAGGAATGAAATTCGCCCTATTCTTCCTGGCGGAATACATCAATGTATTTATAGTATGTGCATTGGGCGCTACTTTGTTTTTAGGCGGATGGATGCCCTTTCATATTGGTAATTGGGAAGGGTTTAATCATGTAATGGATTATATACCCTCGAGTATATGGTTTTTTGGAAAAACATTTTTTATGATTTTTCTAATTATGTGGTTCAGGTGGACATTCCCTCGTTTGCGCATTGATCAATTATTAAATCTGGAATGGAAATATTTATTGCCCATCAGTATGTTCAACCTTTTGTTGGTTACGCTGATTGCAATAATGAAATGGCATTTTTAAAGAATAGTATATGTTGAAATTTATAGGATATATTATTGGCTTGCTGGGCGTCGCCTTAGTGGTACGACATGCAGTAGCTTATTTTATGGGTAAAAAATCAGGGTTAACAGGAAAAGGGCTCTTGGCTTCTATTCTCTTGACCTTGGTAGGCGCATTCATTATTAAGAAGTCGAAAAAATAATTACAGTGGCAATCACGGCCCTGTTCAATAAAATAATACATGTTTATAGTAAAATACATACAAGAAGTTTTCGGTGCCGTAAAATCCTTGGCCATCGGGATGAGGCGTACACTTTATTATTTCACCCATCACAAAGAAATTATTACGGAACAGTATCCTGATAACAGAGATACGCTGCATTTGCCGGAACGTTTCAAAGGTGAAGTAGTAATGCCGCATGATGAAAAAAATGAACATCGCTGTACTGGGTGCACGGCCTGTGAACTGGCTTGTCCGAATGGAACAATCAAAGTAGTTACTAAATTCGATATCAGCCCAGAAGGAAAGAAAAAGAAAGCGATTGATAAACTGGTGTATCACCTCGAACTTTGCACCATGTGTAATTTATGTGTGGTGGCTTGCCCTTCCGATGCAATTATAATGGCACAAACATTTGAACACAGTGTGTATGATAGAAACCTATTGACAAAAATTTTAAACAATCCCGATTCCAAAATAATGGACGGAGTAGAATAATGGAAGGATCAACAATTATATTTTATCTGCTGGCCCTGCTTACCGTTGTAAGTGGCATTCTAGCTGTAACAGCCACCAATATTTTGCGGGCTGCAATTTCATTGCTGTTTGCATTGATTGGCATTGCGGGCATTTATTTTTGGCTGGATTATCAATTCATTGCCGCTGTACAAATAGTAGTGTATGTGGGCGGTATTGTGGTATTGATAATATTTTCAATATTCCTTACACAAAGTGCAGGCGAAAAAATGCCGTCTCAAAAATTAGGAAGAACTGTCTTCTCTGCATTGGCAGCATTCTGCGGGTTTGCTTTGGTATTAATACAACTCTTCCAGCATAATTTTCCCATTAGCAAAGATTTGACCCTTACTCCAAAAGTAGCAGATATTGGTACACAAATGCTCGGCGTAAAAGAAGAGGGCTATGCTTTGCCATTTGAACTGGTAAGTATGTTATTATTGGCAGCCTTGATTGGTTGTATAGTTATTGCCATGCGTTCTAAACCTCAAACAACATGATGCAACCCGGATTATATCATATACTAATTATCAGCGCAGCACTTTTCTTCATAGGTGTATTTGGTTTTTTTACAAGAAGAAACTTAATCACAATGCTGATGAGTATTGAGTTGATTTTAAACAGTGTGAACCTCAATTTTATTGCCTTCAACAAATATGTTTGGCCACATAAAATGGACGGACTGTTTTTTAGTTTATTTGTTATTGCCATTGCAGCGGCAGAAGCTGCAGTAGCCATTGCCATTATTATCAATCTATACCGCAGTCATCAATCCATCGATGTGGAAGACGCGGGAGAAATGAAATATTAAATGATGAACCCAGTATATATAGCACTGATTCCTTTATTGCCACTGGCCGGCTTTCTAATGCTCGGTCTTTTTGGAAGGAAATTTTTTAAAGAGACGTCTGGCATCATTGCCACCCTATTATTATTAACTGCCTTCGGTTTATCGGTATATGTGGCCTATGATTATTTTACACATGCTAACGGTGGGGTATATCCGAAAACAATTGCCTTTCAATACACCTGGCTACGGTTTACCGACACGCTTTCCATTGATATGGGAGCACTGATTGATCCCATTTCTGTGATGATGTTGTTGGTAGTTACTTTTGTTTCGCTGATGGTGCATATTTATAGTTTGGCCTATGTTAAAGGAGAAGAAAGGTTTGCTACCTATTATGCTTACTTGATGCTCTTTACTTTTTCAATGCTTGGCCTGGTACTATCCTCTAATCTATTCCAGATTTATATTTTCTGGGAATTGGTGGGGTTATCCTCTTTCTTATTAATTGGTTTTTATTATAATAAACCATCGGCAGTGGCGGCTTGTAAAAAAGCGTTTATCGTTACCCGTTTTGCTGACTTGGGTTTTCTAATTGGTATTTTAATTCTTTCTTTTTATTCCGGCACTTTAGATTTTGCTACACTGATAAATACACTTACTACTCCTGAGTCTGCTGCTATGAAAAATGCAGTCACTGCTTCTTTCTTAGGAGTATCTGCAATTTCTTGGGGTATGGCCTTGGTATTTATCGGAGGTGCAGGTAAGAGTGCAATGTTTCCATTACATATATGGTTACCCGATGCAATGGAAGGTCCTACACCCGTATCGGCATTGATTCATGCGGCTACCATGGTGGTAGCAGGTGTATTCTTAGTGGCACGTTTATTTCCTGTATTTGCACTAACCACTCCTGCTGTATTGGAAATTGTTGGTTGGGTGGGTGCATTCTCTGCCATCTTTGCGGCGATGATTGCTTGCACGCAAACAGATATTAAAAGAGTGTTGGCTTATTCTACCATGTCGCAAATTGGATTTATGTTATTTGCGCTAGGAGTGAGCAAATATGGAGGCGAAAATGGACTGGGTTTTACGGCTTCCATGTTTCATTTATTCACACACGCCATGTTCAAAGCATTATTGTTCTTGGGTGCCGGCGCTGTCATTCACTACGTACACAGCAATGAAATGAAGGATATGGGCGGACTTCGAAAATTATTGCCCATCACGCATATTACCTTTTTAATTGCCTGTTTAGCTATAGCTGGTGTTCCTCCATTTGCAGGCTTCTTTAGTAAGGAGGAAATTTTATTGGCAGCTTTTAATGGCAACAAAACCATTTATTATGTCGCCTTACTTACTTCTGGTCTGACAGCATTTTATATGTTCCGTTTATACTTTAATATTTTTTGGAGTAAGGAACCTGCAACACAGCACGACAAGCATCATGGCGAAGGCGGATTTGCAATGATGATGCCCTTGGTATTATTAGCCATTGGGGCCGCCGCCGCGGGCTTTATCCCATTCGGCAACTTTGTAAGTTCAGATGGCGCTAAATTAGAATCGCATTTTCACCTGGCATTTTCTGCGGCACCCGTATTAATCGGGCTATCAGGAATCCTGCTGGCATTTGTTATGTATAAAAAACAATCTAATAAGGCTACCAATTTAGCCAATAGCTTGGGTGGAATCTACAAAACAGTCTATCATAAATTTTATATAGATGAACTCTATCTTTTTATCACTAAAAAAATATTGTTCAATTTAATTGGAAGGCCTGCTGCTTGGTTTGATAAAAATGTGGTTGATGGATTAGTAAACGCAACAGGTAATGCCACCACAATGATTTCAGCAAAGATTAAAGGAATGCAGTCTGGTCGAGTACAACAATATGCTGCCTATTTTTTCGCAGGTGTTTTTGGATTGGTGTTGATATTCCTTTATATCTGGAAATAAACTAAGCACTGCCAAGCGCAGGAATAAAATTAATTAGGAATGAATTTATTATTATTATTAGGAATACCATTATTAACTGCCGTGTTGGTACTCATGAGTCGTAACCAACAGCAGGTAAAATGGGTGTCTTTTGCTGGGGCATCAGTGCAATTGATTCTTTCACTGGCACTCTATTATTATTTTCAAAAAGCAAGTGCAAGCGGCGCTACTGGTATGTTGTTTCAACAAACGTATAGTTGGTTTCCAACTTGGGGCATCAATTTTCATGTAGGCGTAGACGGTATTGCTTTGGCGATGATACTATTGACTGCATTTGTAGTATTGGCAGGTGTATTGGTATCTTGGAATGTAGAAAAAATGACCAAGGAATTTTATTTTCTATTGATATTATTGAGTTTTGGTGCCTATGGATTTTTTATTTCTTTGGATCTCTTTATTCTATTCTTCTTCCTCGAAATTGCGGTGATTCCTAAATATTTACTCATTGGTATTTGGGGTAGTGGAAAAAAAGAATACAGTGCCAATAAGTTGGCCTTGATGCTTATGGGAGGATCGGCACTGGTATTGGTGGGCTTGTTGGGTGTTTATTTTAGCGGAGAGGAAAGAACTTTTGATTTAATCAAATTATCTCAATTGCATCTTTCTCCATTGACACAAAAAATTTGCTTCCCACTTTTATTTATTGGCTTTGGTGTTTTTACTGCTTTGTTTCCCTTTCATACTTGGGTGCCCGATGGTCACTCCTCTGCGCCAACAGCAGGATCGATGTTTTTGGCTGGCATTTCTATGAAGCTAGGTGGCTATGGATGTTTGCGGGTAGCTACATTTATGATGCCTGATGCAGCACATCAATATGCACCTTATATTATTGTACTTTCTTCTATTGCTATTTTATATGGTGCATTCGCTACCATGATGCAGAAAGATTTGAAATATATCAACGCCTATTCTTCTATAAGCCATTGTGGTTTTGTTTTACTTGGTATCGGTATGTTAACCAAAACTGCCCTCACGGGTGCAGTGATGCAAATGGTAAGTCATGGTTTAATGACAGCCCTTTTCTTCGCCGTTATTGGAATGGTATACCAACGAACTCATACAAGACAAGTGAATGAAATGGGCGGCCTCATGAAATCAATGCCCTTTATAACAACTATTTTATTTATTGTAGGACTTTGTTCTTTGGGTTTACCCGGACTAAGTGGCTTTGTTGCCGAAATGACTGTTTTCATGGGTGCTTGGCAAAACCCCGGAATGTTTTACCGCATTGCTACCATTGCTGCTTGTATGTCGATTGTAGTAACGGCCGTTTATATCCTAAGAGCTATTGGAAAAACTGCGATGGGACCTATTAAAGAGGAGTTTAAAAATTTACCTGATGCTAGTTGGAATGAAAAACTGGCCGCAGGTGTTTTATTGGCAGGTATATTGGCCATTGGATTAGCACCCTTCTGGCTGAATGATTTAATTACACCCGGTACAGAAATTATTATTAACAAACTGACAGGCAAATAAATGACAACTGATCTATTGATACTGATGAAACAGGAACTGGTGGTAACATTTATCATCTTTATTCTGTTGTTCATAAAAATTGGGAAGGGCATTAAGAATGAAACCTTATTGCCATTGATTCAATTGCTTTTGCTGACCAATTTTGTAATTGGATTTTTCTTCAATAAAGAAGGTATATTATTTGGCGGCATGTATAATACTACTGCGCTGATGGTGTTCCAGAAAAATATATTAAGTCTTGCCACCTATTTGATTTCTTTACTTTGTGTTGGGTGGTTAAAAAAGTCAGATCATCTAGCTGAATTTTTTCTCTTGATGCTATCTGCACTTTTGGGTATGTTCTTCATGATTTCTGCCGGTAATTTGTTGATGTTTTATTTGTCATTGGAATTGGCGACCATACCTATTGCTGCCATTGCTAATTTCGACTTGGAAAAAAGACGTTCTTCAGAAGCGGCCATGAAAATGATTTTATCTTCTGCCTTTTCCTCTGGCATTTTATTGTTTGGTATTTCATTGTTGTATGGCGCCACTGGTACAATTGATTTTGTAGCATTACCAGCCTTGTTGAATGGTAGTCCATTGCAGCTATTTGCATTTATATTTTTATTTGCTGCATTTGCATTCAAACTTTCTATTGTGCCTTTCCATTTATATACAGCAGATGTATACGAAGGTGCACCTATTGCAGTTACTTCTTTTCTATCTGTTGTTTCAAAAGGGGCGATTGCCTTTATATTTATCACTGCCTTGTATAAAGTATTTCGCCCAATGGAAGAGGTATGGTACAATATGTTGGTCATCTTGTCCGTTGCTACCATGTTAGTGGGTAATCTATTTGCATTGCGTCAACAGCAATTCAAAAGATTCCTGGCGTTCTCCTCCATTGCACAAGTTGGTTTTATTCTGGTAGGTATTAGCAGTGGTGCACCTGAAGGCCTCAGTGCTGTAGTATATTTTGTACTCATTTATGTATTCAGCAATTTGGCTGCATTTGGGGTTGCTGAATTAATATCTAATCAAACCGGAAAGGAAACGATTGATGATTATAAAGGAATGTATGCTACTAATCCTTTTCTTAGTTGGGTTTTAGCGATCGCATTGTTTTCATTAGCGGGTATTCCACCAACAGCCGGATTCTTTGGAAAATTATTTCTCATCACAGCAGGTGCATCCAAAGCCTCTTATTGGTTTATCATTATTGCTGCTTTGAATATGATGATATCGTTATTCTATTATTTGAAAGTGGTAAGAGCAGTATTCATGGATAAGTCTGAACAGCCAATTGAAAAAATCAATATTCCTGCTTCAGCAAAATTGGCTTTATTGCTTTGCGGTGCAGGCATAGTTTTACTCGGTATCCTAAGTTGGGTATACGATTATATAGTATCACTGGTAAAATGATTATAACGACTATTAACCATGGCAATTAATAAAAATCACGAATTTGAAGAACTGGATGGCATTAAATGTGGCATCGTTGAAAAAAAAGTAAATCCTGCCAGGGTTGCTTTTTTAAAATCAATATTAGAATCTAATGGATACACGGTAGTTGCGGCGCCTACTCCTGCACCCAAAGCAGCGCCAGTAGCAGCACCGAAAGAAGGGGAAGTTCCACCAGTAGTGGCACCTCCACCTGCAGCACCAGAAACCTTTACTGTGGGCGTTACAGATTATACTTTTAATAGCATCAATGCTATTTTTGGAAGAGCACTCAAAACTGCTGACGGGCATGTCGTTACACTTGCCTATTGGGAGCAAAAAGACAATATTAGTCAAGATGAAGTGCCGTATTACGAAACAGATTAAAATTTTAATCTGAAAAGGGATCCCTGCAAATTTTTACCATCCTTTTACTACTAATAATTGTTCAATAACTGATTTAAATCATATGCTGCCCGCTTGGGCTTTTGTAGTTTTGCATCAAATAAGCTTGCATGAGTATTTGGAAGAATATCATTAATAAACCCACCTGATTTTTCCGTACCCTATTCATTTCATTACACCACATTATTAATGCTGTTAAACAACTGCAGGCATGAAGACCATTATAGAGCCTTTCAAAATTAAATCTGTTGAGCCCATATTTTTCACGACGCCCGAATACAGGGTAGAAGTATTAAAGAATGCAGATTACAACCCTTTTCTAATTCATTCCAATGATGTACTCATCGACCTATTGACCGATAGCGGCACCAGTGCCATGAGCAGTGATCAATGGGCTGGTATCATGAAAGGAGATGAATCCTATGCCGGGAGCCCTAGCTATTTTCGTTTTAAAGATGCGGTACAGGATATTACGCATATGCCCCATGTAATACCTGCCCATCAAGGAAGGGCTGCTGAAAAAATTCTATTTAGTATTTTGGGTGGTAAGGGCAAATATTTTGTGAGCAATACCTTATTTGATACCACTCGCGCCAATATAGAATATTCCGGAGCAGAAGGAGTAGATTTTATTGGAGAAGCAGGCAAACATCCCACCATCCCCGCACCTTTTAAAGGCAATATGGATGTGGAAGCACTCAAAGCCTTTATCGAAGAAAAAGGAGCCGCTAATATTCCACTTTGTATTATCACTGTTACCAATAATTCTGGCGGTGGGCAGCCCGTGAGTATGGGAAATATAAAGGCAGTTAAGGCAGTTTGCCACGAACACCATATCCCATTATTTATTGATGCCTGTCGGTTTGCTGAAAATAGTTATTTTATCAAACTACGTGAGCCTGGCTATGCCGATATTTCTGTAAAAGAAATTGCACGGGAATTATTTTCTCACGCCGACGGATGTACGATGAGTGCAAAAAAAGATGCCTTCGCCAATATCGGCGGATTTTTAGCCATGCACGATGAAACATTGGCACAACAATGCCGCAACCTACTCATCCTTACTGAAGGGTTTCCTACCTATGGGGGATTAGCCGGCCGCGATTTGGAAGCCATTGCCATTGGATTGAAAGAAGTATTGGATGAGCATTATCTTCAGTACCGCATTAGAAGTATCGAATATATCACCAATAAATTAGAAGCTGCGGGTGTACCGGTAATGCTACCGGCAGGTGGACATGCAGTTTACTTAGATGCCAAAGCATTCCTAGATCATATTCCAGTTCATCAATATCCTGGACAGGCCTTGGTAGGAGCATTGTATTTGCATGGTGGTATTCGCGCTGTAGAAATTGGTTCACTCATGTTTGGAAAATACAACGACCAACATGAATTGATACCTGCTGCTTTGGAATTGGTTCGATTAGCCATCCCAAGACGTGTATACACGCAAAGCCATATTGATTATGTAGCCGAAGTAATCATTGAAGTATTCGAACAACGCAAAGCCATCAAAGGACTTACAATCATTGAAGAAGCGCCCACCCTTCGACATTTTACTGCCAAACTAAAACCCATTCAATAAATTTTAAAATAATATACAATGAAAAATATTAAACACAGTTGGGCGGAGCCCTATAAAATTAAAATGGTAGAGCTGCTCAAAATGACCAGTCCTTCACAACGTAAAAAAGCCATGAAGGAAGCGGGCTTTAATACTTTTCTGCTGAAATCAGAAGATGTATACATCGACTTACTTACTGATAGCGGAACTTCGGCTATGAGTGACCGCCAGTGGGCAGGTATGATGATGGGCGATGAGGCTTATGCAGGCTCGCGCAATTTCTACCATCTCGAAGAAGTAGTTAAAGATGTGTATGGCTATAAATATTTAATTCCAACACACCAAGGAAGAGGAGCTGAAAATATTCTTTCTAAAATTCTTATTAAGAAGGGAGATATCATTCCTGGTAATATGTATTTTACTACTACTCGCTTGCACCAGGAATTGGCAGGAGGTAAATTTGAAGACATTATCATAGATGAAGCGCATGATTCAGAAAATGAATTTTCTTTCAAAGGAAATGTAGACATTGAGAAATTAGAAAAACTGATTAAGAAACATGGCGCTTCTAAAATTCCTTATGTAAGTATTGCTACCAGCGTGAATATGGCCGGAGGTCAACCTATCAGTATCAAAAACCTGAAAGAAGTAAGAGCAGTCACTAAAAAACATGGTATTCGTATCATTCATGATATGACCAGGGTAGCAGAAAATGCATTTTTCATTCAACAAAAAGAAAAGGGATTTAGCAATAAATCAATTAAAAGTATTGTAAAAGAAATTTGCTCTTATACTGATGGGGCTACCATGAGTGCTAAAAAAGATGCACTGGTTAATATCGGTGGATTTTTGGCAGTCAACGATTGGGATGTTTTTGAAGAAGCCCGTAATATGGTGGTTGTATACGAAGGATTACATACCTACGGCGGTTTGGCGGGCAGAGATATGGAAGCAATGGCCATTGGTATAGGGGAAAGTGTTAGTGACGAACACATCAAGGCAAGGGTAGGGCAGGTTATTTATTTGGGCGAAAAAATGATTGAATATGGCGTACCCATCGTGAAGCCTATTGGTGGTCATGGAATATTTGTAGATGCTAAAAAATTCCTTCCACATATACCACAAGATTTGTTTCCTGCACAAACATTGGCCTCAGAAATTTACCTTGATTCAGGTGTTCGTACAATGGAAAGAGGAGTTGTATCTGCTGGTAGAAAAGCCAATGGAGACAATTATTATCCCAAACTCGAATTGGTTCGCTTTACTATTCCCCGTCGTGTATATACACAAGCTCATATGGATGTGATAGCAGAATCAGCTGCTAGTGTTTATGAACGCAGGAATAAAATAAAAGGATTGAAAATGGTGTATGAACCAAAATACCTTCGCTTTTTTCAAGCAAGATTTGAGCAATTATAAAGTAGTTAAACCAAGAATGAATACAATTGAAAAGCCCTTTCTCTAAGAGAAAGGGCTTTTTCATGATATTGGCAATTAATTAAAACTATATTGGTATTGTAAAGCGTCTAATTCTAAATCGGCATAAAACAAAGCTTTTACAAAAGCCTGTCTATTTTCTTTGGCGATATTTTTTAAAGTACGATAATAGAGAATGCCGGCTCTTAAATTTTGATAAAATCCGGCATAGTATTTTTTCTTTTTGTCAAAAGTATCAGCGTCAATATCTTTTTCAATTTGTTCTTTTAGATAGTCTAAATACATATTCAATTCTGCAATGAACATATGCGGCCTCTCTGACCGATTCATGATATTGACTCTTCCATAAATATGGTCAATCATGGTTTGTAAACTCACCACTTCGGAAAAATTTACAATATTGGGACCTGGGCAAATATTGACCTCATTCCTTTTTTTTATAAATACTTCTTTATGGCAAATGGCAGCTGCATTACTTAAGCCTACACAAAGGCATTCTTTTGCTAAAACTTCTTTCAACTGAATATTATATTCCTTTTCCGTCAATTCCATTGTATCGAGCGATGCAATCTTTAATTCCTGGTATTGACGTGATGCAGTACAAACAGATTCCTGTGTAAATTCAGTATTGAAGGCCAGGTGTTTTTCCGAACAAGGACTGCCAGGGTGCCCCTTTGCAATTCTGTCTAATTTTTCTTTTTCTGCACTGCTTCCTTTTAAATAATAAAACCTTACTCCTAATGGTGAATTATAACTTAATTCAATATCCTTTTCTTCTGCCTTAATTAATAAGTTAATAGTATCAGGATCCACCGTAGTGGCTTCTGGCACTAATAAAAAAGGAGTACCCCAACCAGTACTATTCAATTTATATTGTTGATGGAGAAAGATATCCTCCTCATAGGTTCCAATACCACCCTGAGCAGATAAATTAATGACAGGTGCTGTCGTCAACCATTGATTGGTTTTTTTAAATTGCGCATCATTGTACAGTTCAAACAAGCTATCAATCAATTCCTGTTTTTTCGTTTGGAATTCTTCTAAAATAGGACCCATTAAATAGCCTTCTGTCGCAAATGCGTGTCCACCACAATTCAGCCCCGATTCAATTCTAAACTCACTTACCCAAAGCCCTTTTTTGGCAAGGTATTTACCCTGAATCAGCGCAGAGCGATAATCACTTACTTTAATAATTATTTTTTTATTGAATTGCCCTTGTTCATTCATGAAGAATGCCTCACAGTTGCCCAAATAATTATACAATCTTGGATTCATGCCAGCAGAAAATATAACCGATGAATTGGTCAGGTTGCTTTTTGCATAGCCCCTTAATGCAGCAACTGCGTCTGAACCATCTTCAATTAAACTACCATCTTTTTCATAATTATTGCGATCTGTCTTGGTCATGATATTTACATCAATCGCACCCGGAATAATTTGTGAACGCAGGTAATGCTCTATTTTTTCTTTTTCAGGTTGAATGCCTGAATTCATCATTTGTCGATATAATTGTTTGAGACGATTTTCTTCTGGCAACAGCTCGAAATATTTGACAATTTCTGAGCCTGCTTCAAAGGCTGCCGATTTTATTTTATCTACTTGCTCCTGCACCATGAAATTCACCATATTCAAGTAGTCGGTAATTCTTTTGGCCCTGCTATCAGGAATATGAGCAGGAATGGCATGGTATTGCCAGCCCATAGTCGGATAATAATGTTTGCGCATCATCTCTATTAAGCGATCTTCTACTATAGACATTACCGAGGAGATGCCATAGGGTGCTACTTTAATCGGGGTGTCGACAGTATAAGCCAATCCCATAACGGGAATATGAAAGGAATGATGAGGGGTGTTGTACATGCAAAAAAGAATAAGTAAATAAAAAGCATTGGAGTGGAAGTAGTAAGAAAGGAGTCCGCACAAATGCTAGCAAACGAAGATAAACCTTATAAAGGACAAAAATGTCTTTAATTAGGTTAATAATTATTTGATATATCCCACGAGGGACCCTTCCTTTTATGTTAAAAAATAAGGGCAAATAAAAGGCCCTGCTATAATGGCTAAATACCAATAGAATAATGCTTTGCGTACTTTCTTTTACAGTGGAGCTTTTATTTCGAAAGTTTTTTCTACTATACTTGTCTAGTCCAATTTATTTTACTTCCAAATCCAAGGGTATTGTCAGTAAATTTAATACTGTCTAACTGAATTACCCATATTTCTCCGGGCATCGCTAAGGCAGTGGGGTGTTGTTTGTAATATTGACTAGAAGCATTTAAACTGAGTGAATTTCCTTTTTCAATTAAACGGCCTTGCAATTGAATTCCCTTGATTTGTAAAAAATTTAATTTATCTGGAAGAATAGAGCCAGCTAATATTCTATTCTTTAACATCATGCCACCATGCTTTGTATTTTCTGAAGATTTGAAATAGAGCAAAGTATTTTCTTTGTCATAAGTATAAAAGCAACTGAAACAATAAGGATGACCTGCTTCATCAATGCAGCAAATATTAGCACAATGTTGTTTGGTAATAAATTCATCAATTTTAACTTTCATAGGGATTAGTTTACTTTAATAATTCTAACAGGACAAGCCTTGGCAATTTCTTTTGTATGTTCAACAGCGTCAAGGGGAATACTTAAAATAAATAAATCTTTTTTAGCAGTTGCTTTTAGCAAAGTGGCTTTACCGTCTTTTTTCGACATCCTCCAAAATGCTGGTTGCTGTTCATAGCAAATTCCACAACCAATACATTTATTTCTGTAGTGAATAATCTTAGCCATTGTCTGCATCTACTATTTTATACAACTTGTCTTTTGAAGAAATTTTATGTTCAATGGGGAAAGTGATTCTATCTCCTTTGATGGCAATTGAGTGTGGATTTCCATTTACTGTTAAGGTGTCTAGCTTTTCTTTGATCATGCCAAAGCTAGGTCCTGTTATCATAATGCTGTCACCTTCCTTGATGGAGCCAGCCTCAATTAAAAATTCTCCTACTTTAATTTTCGGATAATATTTTTCAGCCTTGCCCAAATATATTTTTTTCTCTGTTGCAATCGAGCCAGGCTGTGAAGTCCATTCACCCAACTGCCTGCCTAAATAATAACCCTCCCAAAATCCACGATTATACACCGTAGACAATTGTTCCAACCAGTTTTTTATTTTTTCAGGGGTATAGGTATTGTTGTGGAGGGATTCAATAGCCTCCCGATAACATTTGGTAACAGTATATACATACTCCGGCCCCTTACTCCTTCCTTCAATTTTCAATACCGATACACCACTATCCAAAACCTGGTCTAAAATATCAATCGTGCATAGATCTTTGGGGGAGAAAATATATTCATTATCGATTAGCAACTCTTCATTTGTTTCTGCATCTGTTACTTTATAGGGCCTTCTGCAATTTTGAATACAGGCGCCACGGTTGGCAGAGGCATTTTGGGAATGCAGACTTAAATAACATTTTCCAGAAATGGCCATACAAAGTGCACCATGAACAAAAATTTCAGTTTTCATCAACTCTCCAGATACCCCGCGGATATTTCTGCGACTGATTTCTTGGTTGATTTGTGCAGTTTGTTTTAAAGTGAGCTCTCTAGCCAATACCACTACGTCCGAAAAAGGCGCAAAAAATTGTACTGCTTCAATATTGCTAATATTGGCCTGCGTAGAAACATGCAAGGGGATATTCATTTGTCTGCAATATTCAATTACTGCAAAATCGGCTCCTATTACAGCATCAATCTCTTGCTTTTTAACTTCCTTTAAAATGTTTTGCAATAATTGCATATCATGTTCGTACATGATGGTATTTAATGTGATGTAGGATTTAATACCGGCCTTTTTACAAATATTGCTAATGGTTTTTAAATCAGCTATCACAAATCCACCAGCAGAACGCGCGCGCATATTTAATTGCTCCACTCCAAAATAAACCGAATTGGCTCCAGCCTGAATAGCAGCTTGTAATGATTCGAATGAACCCGCTGGAGCAAGCAATGATATATTTGACTGGATCGACATCTTTGTTATTTGCTGACTTTTTTAAGTTCGATTTTTTTCTGCCTCCTTAGCAACGCTGTTTTATATTGCTTTTTCTCCTCCTTGGTTTCAGGTTTTATGCTCAAAACAGGCGTTGCATTCCCATTCCCATCTAATGCCACAAAACTAAAATAGGCTTCACTGATCAGGTATTTTTTTTCTTCCAGTACTTTACGGGCAAAGGACTGTACAAAAATTTCCATGGAACTATTAAAAGCCCTTGTGATACATGCATGAATGCTTATAATATCTCCAATTTTGGCTGGTGCATTAAAATCCACCTGGTTGATAGAAGCAGTAACACATATTTTTCCTGAGTGTGTTTGCGCACAAACTGCAGCTGCAATGTCCATCCATTCCACTAAGCGACCACCTTGTAAAATATCCATGGGATTAGTGTCATTGGGGCAAACCACTTCGGTTTTTATTATAATGGAAGCACTGGGCGATTTAGATGGGATGGGTTTTTTCATATGATTGAGTTGAGCCATGATACAGCAGACAAATCTACTGCGTTTGAATATAAATAATTGATATTATACTTGAATTTTATATGTTTAATTGGAATTGACATGGGGGAGTAAAAAACTGGAATACATCAGTAATTTAGCTGCTGAAAAGTTTAATTTTACAATAAAAAGATTGGGCAAATATAATAAATATGGATAAATTTGTCCTTAATTATGTCTTGAAATTTCCTTATGGCTGCTGATTCTCGAAAGATGGTTGTTGTAACATTGTTGGTGATTGCTTTTTTGAGCTACTCCTCCTATATTTATTACCGTTTACCGGTTAACAAATATGCTGTTGACCCCAATGCCGAAGATGGGAAAATGGTTTGGCAAAAGTACAACTGCAATGCTTGTCACCAAATTTATGGGTTGGGGGGGTACTTGGGCCCCGATCTTACCAATATTTACTCATTGAAAGGTGCAGATTATATTAAACCCCTGGTCAATTTTGGCCCTAGGACCATGCCTGCTTTTCATTTATCTGATATAGAATTGAAAGATTTGATTGCCTATTTGAAAAGCGTTGACGCTTCCGGTAAATCAGACCCACGAACATTTACAATTCATTCTAATGGAACCATTGCACAATAAACATTTTTCCACTGCCAAATTATTTGTACTAACAGGCTTGCTGTTATTGTCTGTAGGAATGATTTTTGGCTTAGGTGCTGCAGCACAATATATCTTGCCTAATTTTTTAAAGCAACAATTGTCCTTTGAAAAAATGCGCCCACTGCATGTAAGTGCAGTAGTGTTTTGGATTATCGTTGCCGCAATGGGCAGCGTGTTTACTTATCTTCAACAGTATAATGGGAAAAAACTGCGCTTCCCATTATTAGCGAAAGTTCAGTTTATGATCTTTCTGATTACCATTATTTTTATTCTAATATCCTATTGCTTTGGCGAATTTGGGGGTAGAGAATATTGGGAATTTCATCCTTTTCTGGCCATGCCCATTGCAGTAGGATGGATACTTTTTCTAATTAATTTTATAGTATCACTCGGCACTTTAAAGAAACAACCTGTATATGTTTGGATGTGGCTCACAGGCATCGTCTTTTTCTTATTTACATTTCTAGAATCTTATTTATGGTTATTGCCCTATTTCCGCAACAATATCATCAATGATATGACTGTACAGTGGAAATCTTATGGGTCCATGGTAGGTACCTGGAATATGTTGATATATGGAAGCAGCATTTTTTTGATGGAAAAAATAAGTGGCAACAAAGAAGCAGGCCGTTCTCCTATGGCTTTCGTGCTCTATTTTACCGGGTTCACTAATTTACTATTTAATTGGGGGCACCATATTTATACATTGCCAACCCATCAGTATATTCAATATGTTAGTTATGCCATCAGCATGACAGAGCTTTTTATATTTGGAAGAATCATCTATACTTGGAGAACTACCATTTCCACTGCTCAAAGACATTTTCATATCATGTCATTTCGGATGTTAGCCGCTGCCGATTTTTGGGTATTTTTAAATCTAGTACAAGCCATAGTAATGTCGATTCCCGCTATCAATGTTTATACACATGGCACCCATTTTACAGTAGCGCATACCATGGGTACTACCATTGGTATCAATACATTTTTGCTTTTATCATTTGCCTTTGATATGCTGCATGATTCAGATGTTCAAATGAAACCATCCGCTTTTGTACTTATTAGGTTTGGATTTTGGATTACCAATATCTCCTTATTGGTATTTTGGCTTAGCTTGATATTCGCCGGTATAGCAAAAGCACATTGGCAAATGTCAGCAGAAAGAACAGCTTTTAATACTATGATGGAACAATTGCGACCCTACTTTGATACTGTATTAAATGCAGGTATTGTAATGATTGTAGGCTTCCTACTCATGCTGTATCCTTTAGTAAAAAATTTATTCAAAGCTTATCTAAGAACGGAGGATTAACAGCAGCGATGGTTTGCAATCGGGATAAAAATATTTACTTTAAAATTTATTAAGTGCTATATGATTCGTCTTACTAAAATTGTTCATTTCGAAACCGCTCATGCCATTCATGGTTATCAAGGCGCCTGCAAAAACATACACGGCCATTCATATGAATTGCATGTAACAGTTGCTTCACAATATAGTGGGGACAGCTATATTCCTACACCAGGCTTTGTAATAGATTTTAAAGAGATTAAAAAAATGGTGAATAATACCATCACAGAATTATTTGATCACAAAATCGTTTTGTCAACTGCTTTTCTACAACAATTTCCTGCTATAGCAGAACAAGAAAACTTATTGATATGGGAGGTAGAGCCAACTGCGGAAAACCTGCTCATTTTTATTAAAGATCAATTGAATTTAAAAATGAATGCGCCCATTCGATTAGTACAATTAAAATTATTTGAAACCAAGGATTCCTATGCCGAGTGGATGGCAGATTAATCAAGAACAATAATAAATCTATTCAACATTTAATTTCACCTTATGTTTTCAAAGGCAACGGAATACGCACTAAGGGCTACTATTTATATCGCTCAGAAAAGTTCAGCGGATAATAAATTAGGCATTGAGGAAATTGCATCAGCCATCGGTTCTCCCAAATCTTTCACTGCAAAAATTTTGCAATCCCTTACAAAAAACAATAAAATCATCAGTTCTGTCAGGGGCCCTAATGGCGGCTTTTATATTTCCGAAAAAGCGAAAAAATTACCTGCTAGGGCTATCTTACAAGCAATGGGCGAGGATGATGTTTTGGAAAAATGTGTGCTGGGATTAAAGCGTTGCTCCGAAATACAACCCTGTCCAATGCATGCTCAATATAAAACCATTAAACAGCAATTGATTAAATTATTCGTTTCTACAACCATTCAGAATCTGTCTGCAGATATCAAGAATGGCGTCATCTTTTTTAAGAATAAGAAATAAATAGCTCTTACAAAATAAAAGCCTCCTTTGCAGGAGGCTTTTATAGTATCTGTATACAGCTGATTATTGAATTTTTTCCAACACCAACTGCTTCACACTGCTAAGTGGAATTCTTTCTTGCGTCATGTTATCTCTATAACGAATCGTTACCATATTGTCTTCCTTGGTTTGGTGATCGATTGTAACACAGAATGGCGTTCCAATGGCATCCATGCGGCGATACCTTTTGCCAATAGCATCCTTTTCTTCATAAAAACAATGGAATGCTGTTTTGCAATCTTCCATTAAGGCACGAGCAATTTCAGGTAGTCCATCTTTTTTCACCAATGGTAAAATGGCCAATTTGGTAGGCGCAATCTTGGCTGGTATTTTTAATACAACACGACTGTCTTCAGTGCCATCTTCTTTTGTCCAATGCTCATTGACATAAGCCAAACTTAATATGGTTAAAAACAAACGGTCAAGCCCAACCGAAGTTTCTACTACATAAGGTACATAGTTGCCAAAAGGTTTCCCTTCTGGATTTAAGTCGTTGTCGAAGTATTGAATTTTTTTCTTGCTGTATTCTTGGTGTTGCTTCAAATCAAAATCAGTTCTGCTATGTATGCCTTCCAACTCTTTCCAACCAAATGGAAATTCAAATTCAATATCCAATGCTGCATCTGCATAGTGGGCCAGTTTTACATGGTTGTGGTACCGCAGTTTTGCTGCCGGTATGCCCATGCTTTCGTGCCATTTTTTTCTTTCCGCTTTCCAAAAACTATACCACTCCATTTGTGTTCCGGGGCGTACAAAAAACTGCATTTCCATTTGCTCAAATTCGCGCATGCGGAAAATAAACTGACGGGCTACAATTTCATTTCTGAAAGCCTTACCAGTTTGAGCAATACCAAAAGGAATTTTCATCCTTCCCGTCTTCTGTACATTCAAGAAATTAACAAAAATACCTTGGGCAGTTTCTGGTCGTAGGTAAATGGTTTCACTTTCTTCTGCCACACTTCCTATTTGAGTACTGAACATTAAATTAAATTCTCGTACATCAGTCCAGTTGCAGGTTTTGCTAACGGCACATTTGATTTTGTTGTCTTCAATCAATTTTTTTAATCCGGCAAAATCATTTGTTGCCAGTAAGGCATCCATTGCTTGAATGATTTCATTGGCAAGGGCATCATTGCCCAATGCTTTTTGATCTTCTGAAAATCCTTCTAATAAATGATCTACCCGATAGCGTTTATTGCTATCCTTGTTGTCAATCATCGGGTCGCTGAAATTGTCCACATGGCCGCTGGCCTTCCAGGTAGTAGGGTGCATAAAAATGGCTGCATCAATACCAACGATATTATCGTGAAATTGCGTCATGCTTTTCCACCATTCGTCACGGATGTTTTTTTTGAGTTGTGCACCGTTCTGACCATAATCATATACAGCCGCTAGTCCGTCATAAATTTCGCTGGACTGAAAAATGTAACCATACTCTTTGCAATGGGAAATTAATTCCTGAAATATATTTGTCTCGTTTGCCATAGGCTGCAAAAATAAGCCAGAACAAGCATTTTAAAACCTTTACTTGAAATGCATTTAAATTAAAGCCTGTTGCCAGTAAAATACTTGAAACATCACTATTGTAGTTTCTCGTTATTGCGATGACGGTCCTGGTCCCGCAATTGTTTTTTTTCAAAATTCTTTTCCAATGCATCCGTGAGATCAACTCCGGTTTGGTTCGCCAAACAAATCAATACCCATAATACATCGGCCATTTCATCGGCTATTTCCTTTCCTTTATCGCTGTCTTTATAGGATTGCTCCCCATACTTCCGCACCATCAGGCGCGAAAGTTCTCCCACTTCCTCCATGAGTATGCCTAGGTTAGTCAGTTCATTGAAATACCTGACACCAACGGTCTGTATCCATTGATCCACTTTTTGTTGAGCCGCTTGAATGGTCATTTTTTGTTGTTTAGTGTATATAAATGGTACTAAAACTTATCCTTCGTATCTATATATATAGTCACCGGTCCATCATTCAGTAAAGCTACTTTCATATCTGCACCAAATTCGCCAGTATATATCTGCTTGCCTAAATCCTGCTCCAATTGTTGAATGAATTGCTCGTAAACAGGAATAGCTATCTCCGGTTTACTCGCCCTAATATAGGATGGCCGATTGCCTTTTTTGGTGGCAGCATGCAAGGTAAACTGACTGACCAGTAATATATCTCCCTCTATGTCTTTTACAGAAATGTTCGGCACTTTATTCAAATCGTCAAAAAGTCGAAGGTTCACCAGTTTGTTACTCAACCATACAATGTCTTCCTTATTGTCGGCATCTTCAATGCCTACCAAGACCAATAAACCAGCCTTGATTTCCGATTTTATTCGTCCTTCAATGGTTACACTTGCCGAGCTGACTCGTTGAATAATTGCTCTCATAGCTACAAATATAGTATTGGAATAAGTAGCATTTCATAAAACCAGAAGGGCATTTTATATAAAAATAAGGTTACCCATTTTTTGTATTGCAACCATTTCATTCCTCCCTTATTGGAGAAAAAATAGAAGTTTAAACAGTGATTAGGCAACCCTTAAAAACCAGCATGAAAAATGTATTTTTCTTTGCTCCTTCCTTAAATTTTAAAAAAATGGCATTTATGCCTGAGCCTTTTTTTCTCGATTATCAAGCTTGGATTTTTATGTATGTTTTGAATTCGAAATATAAAACTGCGATTTTCTTTGAAACCCTTGTTGGCAAAGGGTTTCATATTAAATACAGGGCTGTTTTTTTCAACAAGTAACTTTTGTGAAATATCCAAG
This sequence comes from uncultured Bacteroidota bacterium, assembly GCA_903858475.1. Taxonomy (GTDB): domain Bacteria; phylum Bacteroidota; class Bacteroidia; order Chitinophagales; family Chitinophagaceae; genus Ferruginibacter. The sequence goes on along the minus strand of CAIOIZ010000099.1, from coordinate 12,567 downwards.
ATTTATAACAAACATTTTTTTTCAAAATTTGGGGAAAAGTGTGCAAATGCCCACCACGTTTGACTCACAGAATTTATCCACCATTTTTGTCCACATGTGTTGATATTTAAAAGTTTGTTTGTTGCCCTACAACAAATATTTTCGTTGCCTTCATTTCAAAAGAATTAATAACCCATAGTCAATATTATCAACGATGGCCAATATAAAAAAGCAGTCAACCAAAGGACTCCAGTTCTCTCGGCAGTTTACCAAGGAAGGAATCAGCCCCTACGATATGTTCGAATACGATTATCGCACCTCTGTGATAAAGAATCCTACCGGAGAAATTGTATTCCAAATGGACAATGTGGAAGTGCCTAGGCAGTGGAGTCAGATTGCTACAGATATCCTGGCCCAAAAATATTTTAGAAAAGCGGGTGTACCCCAAGCTGATGGAACCAGTGGAAGAGAGTCTACCGTTAAACAAGTAGCGCATCGCATGGCCTATTGCTGGAGAGTATGGGGAGAAAGAAATAATTATTTCGCGTCTGCTAAAGATGCTGGAGTATTTTATGATGAATTGGTTTATTCCATTCTTAACCAAGCTTGCGTACCCAATAGCCCACAATGGTTCAATACCGGTTTATATGAAGCCTATGGTATTCAGGGAAAGCCACAGGGGCATTATTATGTAGATGCTAAAGATGGTCAGTTAAAAAAATCAACTTCAGCCTACGAAAGACCTCAACCACATGCTTGCTTTATCCTGAGTGTGGATGATGATTTGGTAAATGAAGGCGGCATCATGGACCTATGGGTTCGGGAAGCACGCATTTTCAAATATGGTAGTGGTGTGGGTACCAATTTCAGTAGTATTCGTGGCGAAGGCGAAAAATTAAGTGGTGGTGGTACTTCCAGTGGCTTAATGAGCTTCCTTAAAATCGGCGACCGTGCTGCAGGTGCCATCAAAAGTGGTGGTACTACCCGTCGTGCAGCCAAGATGGTTTGTCTGGATCTTGACCACCCCGAAATTGTTGAATTCGTTAATTGGAAAACCAAGGAAGAAGATAAAGTAGCTGCCTTGATCGCTGCAGGTTACTCCCACGATTATGAAGGAGAAGCTTATCGCACTGTAAGCGGACAAAACAGCAATAACTCCGTTCGCATCCCCAATTCTTTTTTCAAAGTATTGGACCAAGATGGCGATTGGGAATTGAAAGGAAGAAGCGATGGCCGCACCATGCGTAAAGTAAAGGCCCGCGAATTATGGGATCAAATCAACTATGCTGCTTGGAGATGTGCTGACCCAGGAACACAATACGATACTACCATCAACGAATGGCATACCTGCCCCGAAGGTGGTCCCATCAGAGCGTCTAACCCTTGCAGTGAGTACATGTTCCTCGATAACACGGCTTGTAATTTGGCCAGTGTAAACCTCCGTAAATTTTTCAATGAAGCCGATAATACCATTGATGTTCCAGGTTTTGAATACACTTGTCGTATATGGACAGCCGTATTGGAAATCTCTGTATTAATGGCCCAATTCCCTAGTAAAGAAGTAGCACAATTGAGCTACGATTACCGTACCCTTGGATTGGGTTATGCCAACCTAGGTTCTTTGTTGATGGTGAGTGGTATTGCTTATGATAGTGAAGAAGCACGCGGTATTGCTGGTGCCATTACTGCTATCATGACAGGGGTTGCTTATAAAACTTCTGCTGAAATCGCCTCTTTCATGGGCGCCTTCGATAAATACGAAGAAAACAAAAAGCATATGTTGCGCGTAATGCGCAATCACCGTGCGGCAGCTTATGATGCACAGGATGCGTATGAAGGTATTGAGATTAAACCTCAAGGTATCAACGCAAAATATTGCCCCGATTATTTATTGAAAGCAGCTACCAAAGCTTGGGATGATGCAGTTCAGTTGGGCGAAAAGCATGGCTATCGCAATGCACAAACTACCGTTATTGCTCCAACCGGAACCATTGGTTTGGTAATGGATTGTGATACTACGGGTGTGGAACCTGATTTCGCGCTAGTGAAATTTAAAAAATTAAGTGGGGGTGGTTATTTCAAAATCATCAACCAAAGTGTACCACAGGCATTGCGCAATTTGAAATACAGCGAAGCCCAGTTGGAAGCCATTGTTAATTATGCCAAAGGACATGCTACTTTAAAAGGTGCTCCTTATATCAATACTGAATCTTTATTGGCCAAAGGGTTTACCCATGAAGATTTGCAAAAAGTTGAAAATGCATTGGGTGCTGCCTTCGAAATTGGCTTTGTATTCAATGTGTACACATTCGGTGAAACAGCCATGGAAAGACTTGGTTTTAAACCCGAACAATACAATGATTTCGGATGGAGTTTATTGGAAGCTTTAGGATTTACAGATGATCAAATTGAAGTGGCTAATACTTATATCTGTGGTACTATGACAGTAGAAGGTGCTCCTTTCTTGAAGGACGAACACCTTTCTGTATTTGATTGTGCCAATAAATGCGGACAAAAAGGCGAAAGGTATATTCATGCACACGGTCATATTCGTATGATGGGTTCTGCACAGCCTTTCTTAAGTGGTGCCATTAGCAAAACCATTAACCTGCCCAATGAAGCCACTCAAGAAGAGATTGCAGATTCTTATCGCATGAGTTGGGAAATTGGATTAAAAGCTTGTGCACTGTACAGAGATGGTTCTAAACTTTCTCAGCCATTGAGTACGAAGAGTGATAAAAAGAAAAAATCTGCGGAAGACGAAACCGAAGAACAGACCCCTTCCGCATTCGAATCGGCTTTATTCGATATGGGCAAGCTTACTATCGACGATTTATTGGATGAAATGAATAAGCGTGTATTGAACAGTGCTGACACTTCACTCAAACGCCAATTGGCAATGATTGTAGAAAGAAGAACCATGCCAGCCAAACGCCGTGGCTTTACACAGAAAGCTAAAATCAATGGCCAGGCATTATTCCTTCGTACTGGAGAATACAATGATGGCACATTAGGTGAAATATTTATTGATATGGCCAAAGAAGGTGCTACCATGCGTAGCATGCTCAACTGTTTTGCCATTGCTATCTCTATTGGTTTGCAATATGGGGTGCCACTGGAAGAATATGTGGAGAAATTTGTATTCACCCGTTTCGAACCAAGCGGAATGGTGGATCATCCAAATATCAAAACAACCACTTCTATCATCGACTTTATATTCCGTTCACTTGCTTACGAATATTTAGGCCGCAACGATTTAGTACATGTACTCGACAAACCCGAATTACAAAACCTGGGCAATGCAGAGTGGGATCAAAATACACCTACAATTGGTGATCGTGTACCCGAATTGAGTGAGGTTCGTGTGATAGGATCTGCCACACCAGTAACCGCTCAACCAGCCCAAGGAGCACACCGTACAGCACATGTAAAAAAAGCAGCTCAAACTGGTATGGATGCAGTAAATGCAGCCGCTAAAAGCATGCAAAGTGATGCGCCTGCTTGTAATACCTGCGGACATATTACAGTACGCAGCGGCACCTGTTACAAATGTTTGAATTGCGGAAATAGTATGGGGTGCAGTTAAGTAATAGTTTACATTCTTGTACTACGTAGCTTTTAGCGAAGTAGTAAGCACGAACATATAAAAGCCATCAGTATAAAAGCTGGTGGTTTTTTTTTGGGACAAACTATATTTCTTTGGTCATCATAGTTGTGAATTTATTCTGTTCTTCTTTTCTTTTAGTAAAAGGAAAGAAGAATCTCACTTGTACTGCATACCAATGGGGAACATTATAGATCATCTTTTCAGAATGCTCTTATTCCTTGTTCGGTGTCCGCTGCCTCGATTCGTGAGTGGTGCTTATCAAAAGATGATTTAGATTATCATTATTTATTCCTCTGCTAGATTTATGAAATCGGTACAGACGAATTTGATTTTTTTACTAACTCGTATGAAGTGTTTGATGGAAATCATTGAGAAATGTTTCGTGTGCCATAGAAATCCAAGGTCGTGGAGTAGCTGCTTACCAATAGAAAAGCTACTAAACCAACTATCATAAAGTACTTGTACGATCATCTTTTTTAATTCAAAAATTAATTGCAAACTTATGAAATTTAAAGTAGTAATTATTTTATGATATGATAGAACAAATTCTAGTAGAGTTTCATGTAAATAATTATACATTTACATCTATGAAAATATACCTTTTTAATAACCATCAAAACACAGCTGTATGAAAAGAGAAACATTTCTTCCGCTGACAGCCGTGCTTGCTGTATTTCTAATTGTATTCTTTTCCTGTAAAAGAGAAATGAGTTTTGAAAGAAAAGATCCTGTTAAAGAATCAAGATATTGGTTCAACAAGACTTACGACAGATTGCTTTCTTTGAAAGATGAAAAATTAGTTGGCGGCAATAATTACCCAGACTGGAGATTTGCCAAGGTTTATAAACCTAAGGGTAGAAGGTATGATATTATAGAAATGCCCCTGATACAAAAAATAAAACACCGGTTAGTATTGCAAACGAGTAACACAGAAAAAAATGATTTTAAAATTTCATCTGTAAAAAAATTATTGATTTTTACAAATGGCAGTAACCACCATTCTGATGCGATAATGACGATTGTGCCTGATAAGGAATTTTTAAAAACCAACTATGATATATCTACCATAAACACCGAAAATGTACCTTCTAATTATAATGGATATATTTTATTTGAAAAATTTGACGGCAGACCATTAAAAACTTTCAAGTATAAAAATGGTAAAATAAAATCTGTTGTTAAATTGACTCCTCTTGCATTTAATAACAGCACTACCGGCATAGATGCTGCTGTTATCAGACCTCCTTATTTGCAAGATAAATGTTCAACCTGTGAACCATTTTTCACATCAGGTGATGTAATTAGTAATGAAAATGAAGGGACTAATTGCCAAGGATTTGAATCCCTTTGTAACATGTTTCAAGATCTTCCAGAAAATGAGGATTTAATGTGTGAACAGGATATTTATACCTTGGAATGTAATTGTGGGGGTATGACTGTGAGTAGTGAAGGGTGTTCGTGGATTATGGAATATTATGGTGATGAGGGAGATGGGGGTGGCGATACATACAATCCAGATCAAGGTTCAATGATTATTATAGATACTTCCATTTCTTCACATTATCCATGCTTAGATTCACTGCTTCAAAATTTTTCGGACATCAATATTACCGCACAAAAAATTATTGATGACATTTTTGGTGTACATACAAAATCTAACTTAACATTTGCTATTGACCGAAGTCTAGATAGCCTCAGTATAGAAGATGCTTATACACTACCAGGTATAGGCATAAAACACTTATTTAATAATGGCACTGATTCATTTTTTTCGTTTAGAGATACGATTATGCTAAATCCTTATGTCGTAAATAGATCAACAAAGGAATATTTAATAGCCACTATTTTTCATGAAGCAATTCATGCTTACATTAATTACAGATATAGTCAGTATTTAGCTGGGTTTATATCTACTTCTACATTTATTAATGAATTTCCAATTTTTTGGGACTTTTATCAATTCCCATTATTGCCTAGTGTACAACAAGAGCATGAATTAATGGCATTGGCTTATAGAGATAGAATTAGCACAATAATTAAAACATACTTTAACCCATCTGCCTCAACTCAATTACGAAATAGCGTTTCTGATAATTTAGCTTGGGGCGGTCTAAATAATACAACCGCATGGCGATTTCCTGGATTTATTGATACTTGCACTGTCAATAATCAAAGTGTGTCTGCCAGAAATGCATATTCAACTTTTATTTTCCCTGCTACATCTGCTTGCTCAGCAGATACACTTAATAGAAATAAATTAGGACTTAGTTTACCTTGTAATTAATATAATTATGAAAAATTTACTTTTAGGTTTTATAACCCTTTTTTTAATAGGAGTGAAAGGTAATGCTCAAGATTCATTATTGAAAAGTAAGGATATTGAAGTAATGACAGATTTAATTATGAAAAATATTATGATTCCTGATTCATCATTGCGAAAAATAAATGAAGAAAGTTTTATTGTAGCTTTTGCAATTAAAGACTCTGTTTTAATAAGCTTAATTGTACTTGGTTCTCAAGAATCGGAATTGTTACCATTCATACAAGCATCATTAAGTAATAAATTCTTGAATTACAAAACACTTTCACTTCTCAGAGGTAATTTTACTATCGGGTTAGGTATTATAAATAGCTCAAGATTACCTACAAACAGGCCTAAGGCGTATACCAAGTATAATGATTTTTCCGGTTTATGTAAATCCCTTTCTAAATACAATTCGTTCTTTTGTTTACAAATGACACGAAGTGTTAGAACTGAGATAAGTAGGTCTCAATAATATTTGTTATTAGTGAAATTGAAAATCACTTATATGTATCAAAAAGTAATCCTTGTTTTACTTATTTACTAATATTTCATTCTTAGTTGCATTCGGTACAATAGTTTTTTTAACTATTGTGCCTTTTTTTTATTTTCCTAAATCAAAGTATTTCTACCTTATCCCTTTAATTTTTACAATTACTCTTTTATACTTGGGTTTTAGGACTGCTTCATTAAGTGCAGTAGGGATATTTGCACTTTGGCTGTATTTAAAACATAAATTCAGATGGCAATATGGTGCTATTGCTTTAATTATTTGCGTTGCTGCTTTGTTTATAAAAATAGGTTCAACTAGTGGCAGATGGTTTATTACTAAAAGGGCTATTGAGATACTAAAGGAGAACCCAAAAGGTATTGGTTTTGGAAATTTTAAAGTTACTTATGGGTTACATCAAGCTGATTACTTTAAATCGCACCCAATAAATGACGCTATTGCTTTGGGTGCAGAGAATACGCAATTTGCATTTAATGAATATTTACAGATAGCGATTGAGGGTGGAGTATTCTATGGAGTGTTATTTTTTTTGTGTACAATCATAACATTAATTGTAGGAATTAAATTGTACAGAAGAAAGCAAGAAGAACTATTACTTGTCTTTATTACTGGGTTTACAGGGATAAGCTTTGCTAACCTAACTTTTTATATGTTACATAACTATTGGGTCTTGGCATTTTATATTATCTGTGCATTAGGGATTTATTGTTCTTTATTACTCTATAAACGCTTCGCCACTTTTTTTGCTTTATTAGCAGTCTCAATTTTGATTTCAATTATTGGGTTTAAAAACTATAAACATAATTTCTTATACAAGAAGATAGAAACAGCTTCAATTCTTTCATCAGTAGGTTACAAAAATGATGCTGACTCTATTTTTAAAAATGTTAGTAAAGACTCAGCGGATATTGGCTACCAAGTAAAGCAAGCCCGCCATTATTTAAATTATAACAAAGCAGCCGAAGCAATTAGTGAAATGGCAAAAGTAAACAAGCAAGTAACTAATGATGGAAATTATCTTTTAACAGGTGATGCTTACTTAGCTATTGGAGATACTGTAAATGCGATTAAATGTTATTTAACTGCTGTGTACATTGTACCTAAGCGGTTTATAAGCAGAAAAAAACTTGTTGATATTTATCGACAGACAAATAATATTAAAGCAGAAGTATTTTGGTTAAAATCAATTGTTGATTTATCTGAAAAAGTTCCCTCGGAAATAACTAAACAGATTAAAATGTATGCTAAATTGCGACTTAATATTATTTTACAATAAAATGTACCCTCTCACTCAATCGGTATCTCCACCGACCAGAACTAATTCACAAATACGATACTATATAGTTTAACGTAATCCATCCCAGCTTTCCATCCAATTCCTCATCTCCTTATCTTTGCGCAATGATATCCCAATTTTTTACCTACGATAAGAACAAAGTAATACAAGCACTCCGTTATCATTTTATTACCCGAAAGGAAATAAAAATTATGATAATCCTGGTCAATGTATTTGCCATTCTCTCAGGGGTATTATTTTATATGAAAAAAATACAACCACTTGCCTTTCTGGCTTTTTCTGTTATGTGGTTTGTATTGATGATTGTTTTTTGGTTTTTATTACCCCGCATGGTGTATAAAAAAGCAGCCACTTTCCAAGACCGATTGAAAGTAAGTTTACTGGAACAAGAATTTAAAATTGAAAACGACCGTGGAGCACAAAGCTGGGAATGGTCAAAATTCAGCAACTGGATGGAAAGTCCACATTTTTTTCATGTATATTTTAATAGCCGCTCTTTTTTTATAATACCCAAGAACGCTTTTACAGATGATGAAGTGTTTGATGCAAGAAAAATATTGGCAGCCAAAATCAAGCGACAATAAAACGGAACTACTATTATATCTAGCCTTATTATAATTTTTTCTCCATCAGGTAATGCGGTATGGTTACTTCCTCAAATTCTTCTCCGCAAACCTTATATCCGAGTATTTCATAAAAGCCGATGGCTGTTTTGCATCCCTTGTATCACTCACATATACTGCCGATCATTTGCACTCTTTGGTTGAGCAATTTCAATTAATCTTTGTTGTGCTTCCTCTTTGATCTGTTTAGTTATTTTCGAAGGTACTTTTTCAGGTAAATTAATAATGGATTGTAACCAGTATATTTCTTTAACACGATCATTTGTTTGTTGATAGACATTTGCAAGTTTTTTCCGGCTGCTAAACCGTTTTGGTACAGAGTATATAGCAGTTAAATAATATTTAATAGCATTTAACGTATCGCCGAGAGCTAAGTAAGCATCTCCAGTTAAAAGATAATTTCCATCATTAGTTATTTGTTTATTTACTTTTTCCATTTCTAAAATTGCTTGTTCGGGATTATTATATCTTAAACAATGGTTAGCCATAATTAACTGATAGTCCACATTCAAAGAGTCGTCATTAACACTTTTGAAAACGGAGTCAGCATAACTTTTGTATCCTACAGATGAAAGCGTTGAAGCTGTTTCCAATTTCTTCTTCAAGAAATTGCTTTTATAATTTTTAAAAAGAGTAATTGAGATTAAAATTAAGCCAGCACAAAAACTAAATGAAGTTGCGGTACGTTTGTTGAATATTAAAAATAAATAAATACCTAGTACACAGATAATGTAAAATGTCAAGACCCAATAGTTATGTAGCATATAAAACCAAAGGTTAGCAAAGCTTAGTGCAGTAAAACCTGTCATAAAAGCAAGCAATATTTTTTGCTGCTTTAATTTATATACCTTAAAACCTACGAATAATAACAGAATTGTAAATAAAAGAAATACGGCCCCCTGGAATATTCCACCTTCAATAGCTACTTGTAAATACTCATTCAAAGCAAATTCAGTATTATCGGCACCTAACGCAATAGTATCATTAATAAAATGTGACTTAAAATAATGTGCTTGATGTAATCCATACACAACTTTAAAATTCCCAAAACCAATGCCGTTTGGGTTATCTCTTAATATTTCAATTGTTCGTTTAATAATAAACCACCTTCCACTAGTTGATCCTGATTTGATAAAAAAAGTAACCAAGCAAATACCCAAGGCAATGACAGCAAGCTGCAATTTAAAATTGTTTTTCAAATACACCCAAAGCACAAAAATACTTATCGCACTTACAGCAGCAGTTCTATAGCCGAAAAATACTAATGCTACTGCACCAACCAACGGAAGTGTAAAAGTGTATTTACTTTGTTTAAAATCAAAAAAAGGCACAATAGTTAAAAAAAATATTGTGCCAAAAGCGAATAAAAAGGATGCATTGTCAAATGAATAAAACAAAAGTTAAATTTTTACTTATACATGTTACTTTTCATTTTGGCCACTACTTAGATAAACAAAAGTAGGGTAGCTAAAAATTGATTTAATATCATTTGGCCTCTTAATCTTCCCATTTTTCCATAAAAGGTAATTGTAATCAGTATTTACTTCTTTGGTTTTGGGTTGATGCAAATTTTTTATTACTAAAGAAACAACAAAATCATGATTTTGAGTATATTTAAATATTACCTTATTTGAATTGTTTTCAAAAAAATTATTCACAGATTTTTTTATTAAGGTATCTGAATTTGCAAAAATCTCAAATGAAGAAATTTTAAAATCTCTTATGTGAAATAAAACGAAAAACATCTCACTTTTTATCTTAGTCAATTCTTCCTTTGGAATCCACAAAGTTTTTGAGATATTTCCAGCAAAAGCGCCAAGTTCTTTTTGTTGTAAAGAATCTTCTTGCCCAATCGCCAAAGTAGAATTAAGAAATATAAGGATTGCTAGGATTGATATTTTTTTTACTAGTGACATGGTGATAATAGTTTTAAGTCGTTAATTGCTGATTTTATTATAGTTCCACAGGTTGTGGAAGAATATTGTTGAGTATTAAAATAGTTTCGTGCAGTTTGATTATCAGAATTTATTCTGCATGTATCTCTACCAGGTTGTAACCAAGAAGTAGTTTCTTCTAATCCACCCCATGCTAAACTATTTGAAACTATATTCCTTATACTATCAGGAGCCAATGGATTATAATACAATTTTACAAGCTCTGCTAATGCATTGACATAGGAAGATGCCATTTGTTCATGCTGTGAAGTATAAGTACTTGTAAAATAAGTTGTCCAAAATATCGGAAAGCGATTAATAATATAAGTAGAATCTACCTCACCTGCACCCATTCGATAAAATTGCCAATTTAAATATGCATGGAAAGCTTCATGATAAATAACACTTACTAAATACTCCTTAGCAGCATTTGTAATAGTGTAAGGATTTAGTTTTATAGTATCAGTATAATTCCATATAGTATCAACTCCTCCTTCTGGCGTATTCCATGTACCTGTACCTGGTGTTGTCTCAGCATCTGTTAATGAATTTTGAGAAACTGACCAATCAATTTGAAAGTGTAAATTTATCTTAGTATTGACATTAAAAGTATTATGTAGTATTTTTTGTGCTTCAATATTACAATTTGGCATTTGCTGTAAGAGTGTATCTAAACAAGGAAAATTATTTGATATAGATGTATCTACAGATATATTTTCTCCAACATTTGGATTATAAGTATTTCCACCCCCATTACCCCCATCACCATAATATTCCATAATCCAAGAACAACCTTCACTACTTACAGTCATTCCACCGCAATTACATTCCAAAGTATAAATATCCTGTTCACACATTAAGTCTTCATTTTGTGGGAGGTCTTGAAGCATAGCACAAATTGATTCTAACCCCTGGCAATTAGCTCCATCATTTTCATTACTAATTACATCACCAGCATTATAAAATGATTCACAGCTTGTACATTTGTCTTGGATGTAAGGCGGTCTAATTTGGGCAACGTGAACACTGGTGCTATTGTTATTGTTTGCAACTGGAGTTAATTTAACAACAGATTTTATTATACCGTTTTTATACTTAAAATTCTTCAATGCCCTACCATCAAATCTTTCAAATAAAATGTATCCGTTAAAATTAGAGGGTACATTTTCTGTATTAATTGTAGATATATCAAAATTGGTTTTTAAAAACTCTTTATCTGGCACAATCGTCATAATCGCATCAAAATGATGGTCGCTGCCATTAGTAAAAATTAATAATTTTTTTACAGAAGAAATTTTATAGTTATTTTTTTCTGCATTGTCTGTTTGTAATACTAATCTGTGTCTTATGTTTTGCAATAAGGGCATTTCAACAATATCATACATTCTTCCTTTAGGTTTATAGACTTTGGCAAATCGCCAGTCTGGATAATTATTACCCCCTACTAATTTTCCATTCTTTAAGGTAAGCAATCTATCGTAAGTCTTATTAAACCAGTACTTGGATTCTTTAACTGGGTCCTTTCTTTCAAAACTTAGTTCTCTTTTACAGGAAAAAAATACAATCAGAAATATAGAAAATAAAGCTGTCAGCGGAAGAAATATTTCTTTTTTCATAAAGTTGTGTTTTGATGCTTATTAAAAAGCGGCGTCTTCCTACTTAACAATCGTAGGCATCTGGAAATGCCTAGGCACAACAGAAACTAAGGGAACACAACTTTTTCAGACCTGTTCACTTTAACTTACACTGGCCATCAAATTTGCAGATTTTTCTGACAGAGTTCGTTATTGGAACACCAATAAATTTTAGGATGTAAATGTATAACTATTTACATATAACTCTTATATGTATTTGGTAGTGGTTTTGTTGCCAGCTTTGATATATCAGCCTATTGTGCAGTACCACTTATACATTGAATGTAATTTCAATTTGTGCCATAGGCGCAACGACGTCAACATTAACCCCTACCCTATATTCTCAATCACTTACAATCTTTATACAGCCACTACATTCACTGTTTGCAATTGTATAGGCACATTTAGTGAGCTTTTCGCCGCCATATATTTCTCTTCAAATCTATAATAATTGCATTTCAGATACAGACCGCCGCCGCTTGGTCTGTGACCAGCGGTTGCATAAATACGACCATTAGCCTTTCTGACTTTTTCTGTTATGTGGTTTGTATTAATGATTGTGTTTTGGTTTTTATTGCCACGCATGGTATATAAAAAAGCCGCCACTTTCCAAGACCGATTGAAAGTAAGTTTACTGGAACAAGAATTTAAAATTGAAAACGACCGTGGAGCACAAAGCT
>CAIOIZ010000098.1 GCA_903858475.1 uncultured Bacteroidota bacterium | reverse complement strand
TGCTCAAACCTTTGTCCATCACCATGGTAAGACCATGTGTACGTGGTTTTATTGCGCGATCGGGAATTTGGGAAAGATTAAAGTTCATGCTGATAAATTTATTGGTTGCAAAGATAAATATTCAGCAGCAAACACAGTAGGTGAAATTCAAAATAAAGTCTATTATTTTGATAGGGTGTTCTAGATAGATTTTCTTTTCTTAAAACCTGCAATTAGGTCAACCACCTGCTGATTTTGCAATATGGCTGGATTCATGGCAATAAATTTTTTGAGCAATTTTGGGCTTTTCTCCATGGCAGCTTGCAATTGCAGGGTAGCTTCTTTAGACTTGCCCATGGTATAAAGTATCCTGCTCTTAAAAAACAGAAATAATGGTTTCCCCTCTGTTTGCTGGTAGGCATAACCGGCATACTCGAGCGCATCTTCATAAAATTCACCCCTTATAAGACAATTCAATAACTCGGTCCAACCACTTACATTTTTTGGCTTAATGCGAACAACATTCCCCAAATAAGTAATTGCCTCCTCTAGTTTACCCATCTCCATATAACATTGGCCCATGGCTAGGTTGAATTCGGGTTGCATTCGATGAATACGCATGGCGGTATCCAAATTTTTGATAGCACTGTCCCATACCTCTTCGTTCATATAGGTACAAGCAATTTTATAGTACAAATGGCTATCATCCTGCCGCATATGGCTTGCCTTGCGATAATTCAATCGAGCCTGTGCATAATTGTGCATTTTATCATAACAATGCCCAATGGCCTCGTAAATAACATCTTCAGGCCTTGCTAATTCTAGTACTTTACTCAATGCCTCGATGGACTCTTTGTATTTACGTAAACGCAAATACGCATCTCCCATATTGCGCCAGGCATAATCAAATTTTTCGTCAATGGCTACGGCATATTGATAGGCATCAATAGCTTTTTCATATAACCGAACTCCTTGATAGGCGGCTGCCAGGTTAAACCAAGCCAATTCATTAAAGGGATACTCTTCAATTATTTTTTGATGCAGCTTGATGCCTTCCTCATTTCGACCAGTATAATCCGTCCAAAAACAAATTTTATAAAGGGCTTCCTCATTATTGGGATCCAGTTCCAGTACCATTCTCAAACAATCAAACACTTTTTGGAAATCCTCGTAATCGTCATATACATCCGACAGTTCGAATAGCAAATCCACTTTTTCTTCCCCTTCAAATAATTCAATGGCCGATTCCAACAAACGGGCTGCTTTTTCCTGTTGATCCAGGGCCAGGTAAGCGTCTGTTTTCAAAATATATAAAAGAGTATTAGAAGCATCTAGCAATTCAGCTGAATCTAGGATAAAGAGCGCTTCTTTGTAACGACGAAGGGAAATTAGCAAGTCCGCCTTTTTCAAAATTAGTGCCGACGAATAAGGGTATTGATTAATGCCATAATCAGCCGCTTCTAGGGCTGTACTCCATTCCTCCTTTTCGTCATAATATTCAATAACCCTTTCAAAAGCTTCTTCTTCCATAAATGAGGGGGCAATACCAGCTTTAAGGTTCTCAAATTGCTGGAGAAGTTCTTTCAATTCCTCTCGGTCTTGTCGATATGGAGATTTACTCATTCGGTGGTTGGTTATTGTAAATTAACGAGTTTTAAATAAACTAGCAAGAAATTGTAACAATTTTTAAGGTTTAACGTTAAAGTATTGTAAAAACATGTGATGAGTGGTTTGGCAATACCGAAAAAATTTTATTATATTTGCTCGTAACAATTGAATTACAATGCTTAAACAGGTTAAAAACATATTTATCGTAACAGTGCTTATCAGTACTGCTATGGTTGCTATGGCCGATAGAGGCACTGGAAAAAAAGCAAAAAGCAAGACTGCCCTTAACTTAACCAATACAGGTACCAACTTTAGGAATGCCCTTGGTTTGAATTTACTATCAGGGCTGCATTATACTGGTAGTCTTATCAATATGCAATCTTTTGCTAACAACAAATCTGCCATTAATTCAAATTCTCTAGTAACTTTTCAAAAAGGGAATACAGTCTACATCATTCCATTCAAACAAAAAGTCATTACTCCTGAAATTGGCAAGGGCTATACCGGGATGAAACTGATTATAAAAAGTCATTAAAAAAAACCTTTCAAATTGAAAGGTTTTTTTTTGCTATTGATCTAATTTTTTCATTTCTTTATTCTCCTCATATGTCATTACTCTATAACCTGATTTCGGAAAATCAAAGGTAGAAGCAGCTACTGCATCCAAATTAATTTTCGCAACTGTATACCTAAATTTTGACCGGCCTTTTACAATCTCATATTCCATTGGCATGCCTGGCAAATTTCTAAAGAGTGGATTGTATTCTTTAGTGGAAGCCTGCAATTCAGTTGTGTAATACACAATATATGATTTGCCATTATCCATTTTAGCAATGGCTTTATTACAATGATACCCAGCAATAAGCTTCGTTTCATTAACCGTTTCAAATACTAGCCCATTATAGGAATTGTTTTTTTCAGCCCAATTTTCTTTGGTTAAGGTAATCATGA
The DNA here is from genome assembly GCA_903858475.1 of uncultured Bacteroidota bacterium. Classification (GTDB taxonomy): domain Bacteria; phylum Bacteroidota; class Bacteroidia; order Chitinophagales; family Chitinophagaceae; genus Ferruginibacter. The sequence goes on along the minus strand of CAIOIZ010000098.1, from coordinate 1,497 downwards.
GTTTTTGTCCGCTATATTCTTTCAGAATGACAGCCTTTCCTGAACTTGCATCGTAAATAGTTGACTCTATGCCCAAGCTACTTACCATTTCGGTACGACATTTATCTCCGTTTAAATACACGGTAGTAACTGCACCTGTAAAATCGGGCGACTTTTGTGTTGGGTTGGAAGACTCAATAACAATATCATACACAATGGTGCCGTCGGTCATTTTTTTCTGTGCCTGCACTTCAGTAGCAGCACACAATAAAATAAATGAATTGACAAAAAAGAAAGTTTTCATTTGAACTATTTCATTAAAGGTATAAAATCCCGTGCCAGCTTTTACAGAAGCTGTAAAAAAAAGGCCTGCTATCGTCCGCAAACGATGCAGGCCTCCTATTTTTAACGTAATCTTTTATTTTTTACCCTTGCTGCGCAGATCCTGCAATTTCTTCTGGCTTTCCTGCATCTCTTGCATCTTCGTCTGCCAATTGCTTTGCTTTACCGGTTTTTTCTTATTCTCATCTATCTGCGCCCTTATTTTATCATGATTGATTACATATTTCTGTATCACTACTTGCAACAATAAGGTGATGGTATTCGACACTGTATAATACCAAGTAAGTGCCGCTGGCAACTTATTGAATACGCCTAATAAAAGTACAGGGAAAATATAAGGCATGTATTTCATGACAGGGTTGCTGTTGTCCTGCATACTACTCATACTATACAAGGAGATCAATAAACTGGTAAGCGTTGCCGTTAGTGTAAACAAACTCACATGATCGCCATATAAAGGGATTTCAAATGGCAGGTTAAAAATCGAGTCATAGGACGCTAAATCCTTGGCCCATAAAAAACTTTCGCCCCTTAATGAAATATTGGCCTGGAAGAAATAGTACAGTGACATAAAGATAGGGATCTGCAATAAGGCTGGTAAGCAGCCGCCCAATGGGCTCACCCCTGCTTGCTTCCACAGCTTCATCTGGTCCATACTAAAAGCTTGTTTATCTTCTCCGTGCTTGGCTTTTAAAGCATCAATTTCAGGTTTCAAGGCCTTCATCTTAGCGCCACTTAAATAACTTTTATAAAGTATGGGGGAAGTAATCAGACGAATCAATAATGTAAGCAGTAAAATAACAATACCATAACTGGCTACATTCAAGCGAAGAAAATCCCAAATGGGCAACAACACATGACGGTTGATATATTTTACAAAAGAAAAAATACCACTACCATAGGGCACTATTTTTTCCATTTGATTATTGTATTTTTTTAACACGTTATAATCACTAGGGCCATAATATAGCTGCAATGCAACACTGGTATTCACTGCGCCTGGAGGAAGTGAAATCCTGCAATTGGCGGTTGATTTGGTAAGTGTATTTGTTGAGTCATTAGGTGTTTCCCAGGCTATATCTGCGCTGGCAAATTTATTTTTCGCTAATAATGCACTGATAAAAAACTGTTGTTTTACACTCAACCAATCCAGGGGCTTTTCAAATTTTTTATCAT
>CAIOIZ010000097.1 GCA_903858475.1 uncultured Bacteroidota bacterium | reverse complement strand
TCTGTATTCGTTGTAATCCTTGCAACATTTGGCTTGTTTGCTTTTATGCCAAAATCTGTTACTCCTGACCCTTGGCCTGTACCAGCTGCAGCTGCCAGCAAAGCCAACCCTATGAAAGGAGATGCTGAATCATTGGTAACTGGTAAAACTTTATACAATCAACATTGCAAATCTTGCCATGGTACAAAAGGTAAAGGAGACGGTCCTAAAGCATCACAATTAGAAACTGAAAGTGGTGATTTTACAAAAGCTCCCTTCCAAGGTCAAACTGATGGATCTATATTTTATAAAACATCTGTTGGCCGTAAGGACATGCCATCTTATAAAACAAAAATCCCCAACGCAAATGATATCTGGGCTGTTGTAAATTATCTCAGAACATTGAAATAATGACTAATTAATAACAATTTCAACGATTGTTTGCAATAAATAAAGGCTGCCTAATAAGCAGCCTTTATTCTTTTATACAAAAGATGATTAAGCATCAAATCGTGAATGCGGTTTCTACAATTTCTGCTTGTTCTTTTGCATGTACTTTACTAAATCCACTGGCCGTAGCTGCACTTGCTTGTCGGCTAATAATGTAGAAATTAATATTCTTCAGATTCATGCGCAGAAAACTAGCAGCTCCCATATTCAAAGGTTCCTCTTGCACCCAATACCAAATAGCTTTTGAATAGCGTTGATACAAAGCATCCAATTGCTTTTGCGGCAAGGGATGAATTTGTTCTAATCGTATAATAGCAATTTCTATGGATGGTTCTTTTTGCTGACGTTCCAATAAATCAAAATACATCTTACCGCTACATAGCAATACCTTTTTAATCTTGGAAGGATCTGCTACTAAACCATCGTCGATTACTTCTTTAAATGAACCAGCAACAAATTCTGTTACGGAACTATAAGAACCCACATGACGCAAATTGGCTTTTGGAGAAAAATTAATCAATGGTTTTCTGAACGGCCATGCCAATTGCCTTCTTAGCAGGTGAAAGAAATTGGCTGCAGTCGTTACATTCGTTACTACCATATTCAATTCTGCACATTGCTGCAAAAATCTTTCCATTCTCGCACTACTGTGTTCTGGCCCTTGCCCTTCGTAACCATGTGGCAATAACATCACTAAGCCGTTCATCCTTTGCCATTTGGTTTCTGCTGCAGCAATAAATTGATCAATCATTGTTTGTGCACCATTGCAGAAATCACCAAATTGTGCCTCCCACAATACCAATGCATTGGGATTGGCCATCGCATATCCATATTCAAAACCTAATACAGCATATTCACTCAATAAGGAATTGTATATTCTAAATGGAGGTTGATTGTTTACAAAATGATTTAAACGATTGTATCCTTTATTATTGGTTTCATCGTATATCACTGCATGCCGGTGACTGAATGTACCCCGTTTAACATCCTGACCACTCATTCGTACAGCATTACCTGCTATCAACAAACTGCTATACGCTAATAATTCTCCTGTGGCCCAATCTACTTTCTGCTCTTCTGCAAATAAGCGCTGCTTATCCTGAATGAGTTTTTCAATTTTGCGCAATGGCTTAAATCCTTCAGGCCACTTCATTAAGCCCTCAAATAAAGTAGTAAATTCGGATGCTGAAATTGCGGTTATGGGTGACCGTTCGAAATCATCTGGAGTAGCCCTTCGCAGGCTTTTCCAGACCAGCTCAGGTGATTGATAATGGTAAGGCAAGGGATGCTGTTTCACCTCATCTAAGCGCTCCTGTAAATCCGCCAAAAATTGCTGCTCCATTTCTTTCGCCAATGCACGTGCATCGGGCTCTCCATTCTGTATTAAAAATTGCGTATATACTTCTCGCGGGTTCAAATGTTTTTCAATGGCTGCATACAATTGCGGTTGTGTGAACTTGGGCTCATCTCCTTCATTGTGACCATGGCGGCGGTAACAAACCATGTCAATGAAAATATCACTATTGAATTCCTGCCGATACAAAGTGGCTATTTCTGCCGCCTTTACAACCGCCTCTGCATCATCGCCATTAATATGCAAAACGGGCGCTTGCACCATCGCTGCCACCGATGTACAATAATCGGCCGTTCTTGCATCATCAAAATCAGTAGTAAAGCCAATTTGATTATTGATAACAAAATGTATGGTACCACCGGTATAATAACCAGGCAAGCCGCTCATCTGCAACACCTCGTATACAATTCCCTGACCTGCAATAGAAGCATCTCCATGTATAAGAATTGGAAGTATCCGATCATAATCGCTATTATACAAAACATCGGCCTTACTACGCGAGAAGCCCACTACAACAGGATCCACTGCTTCTAAATGGGAAGGATTCGGACATAATTTCAAATAAATATTTTTCCCATGAAAGCTGGTCACCTCACTACTAAAGCCTAAATGGTATTTAACATCTCCACTTCCCATGGTAGTATCTGGCAAACTAGATCCCTCAAACTCACTGAATATTTGTTCATAGGTTTTTCCCATAACATTTGCCAGCACATTTAAACGCCCACGATGTGCCATACCAATGACCACTTCTTGTACATTATTATCCGCGGCAATATTGATAATAGCATCCAAGGCAGCAATGGTTGTTTCGCCTCCTTCTAAACTGAATCGCTTTTGACCAATGTATTTGGTATGCAAAAACTTTTCAAACATTACACCCTCATTCAATTTTTGAAGGATGCGTTTTTTTTGCATCAATGGAACCGGTTGTAAAAAACTATTTTCAATGGCTGTAGTCAACCAATCTATTTTTTTCTGATCGCCAATATATTTAAACTCCACCCCCAAATGCTGCGCATAACATTTTTCAAGCTGTGCAATAATATTGCGCAAGCTGGTTCTTCCCAATCCAATCAGGTGACCTACGCTAAATGTTTTGTCGAGATCCGCCTCGGTAAATCCAAAAAAATCGAGCGCGAGATTGGCACCACGATCCTTTCTTTTTCTAATAGGATTAGTGTCGGCTAATAAATGGCCTTTATTGCGATAACCCAAAATCATTCTATACGCATTGATCTCTGCTTGCCAATCGATGGTTGATTGCACTTCTGCTACACCCGACCCTGCCTTTACTGCAACTGCAGCATTACTGATTGCAAAATCAAACCCTTCAAAAAATTTTTGCAAGTCCTCTTCCACCGTACTGGGATCTTTTAAAAAATCCTGGTACAGAGACTCAATATAGGCGGGATGACTATTGGTGATATATTGAAAATCCTTCATACAAATTGTTGATTTATTTTACTCCAAGCCCTCAAAGGCTTGATGGGAAAAGGAAAAGGTTGACTATCGATACTTTATTTACAATAGCATCTTATAGTTGTGGACTGCAAATATCGGTGAATTAGCTATTGGTTCCTGCCTGATTTTTCAACCATTTCTCTAACAAAAAAACAATGACGGCACTGAGTAGTACATAGGCAGAAAAATAATAAAAGCCAGCTTCTAATACAGCACTGGTATTTTTCATGGAGCCTGCACCCAAAAAAGCTACCAAGATACTAATGGCAAAAACGTCGGCCATTGCCCATTTGCTGATAGCAGTCAACCAATTCAACCCATTCCGAATGGGCTTTGCTGCAAGAAGTAAATAAAAAATCAATCCCGATTTTAAAATTGGGATAAGGATACCAAATACAAAAATCAAAATAAATGGCCAGTAATGCCCTCCTTCCCAAAGTGTTTGAAGGGTTCCAATGACGGATCTCTTTTCATTAAACAAATTGTAATGGAGGTCGATCAAAAAATGACTATCAAGGTCAATTTTGATGAAAAGCATGTCCAGCGTCCATCCCAATCCCAAGAAAACCAAGGAAACCAAGTGAAAAAAAATGAAAATAGACCGGTACATATGATAGAATTGTAACTGAAAATAAGGAAATATCTATAAGTTTTAAAAATAATGGGCAATCTCGATTTGAATTTAGCTATTTCTCCCTATCTTTGCAGCCCAAAAATAAAAATGTAATGGCAAACCATTCCGCAACAAAGAAAGATGTACGTCAGAGTCGCAAACGCAATGAACGCAACCGTTATTATGGTAAAACAACCCGTAATGCAATTCGCGATATCAGAGCATTGGATGATAAAAAAACAGCTGGTGAAGAATTGCCAAAGGTTTCATCTATGATTGATAAGTTGGCTAAGCGTGGCACCATCCACAAAAACAAAGCTTCTAACTTGAAGCGCAAACTGGCTAAAAAAGTAAATGCATTGGCAAAATAATAGCCTTTTCAAATAATTGAAAAAACCCGTCAAATTCAATACTGACGGGTTTTTTGTTGATAAAATCAACTGCTTCTTAATCGCTTAATAATTATCTTTGCCCACTATATGACAAAAAAATTACTACTCAGCTTTTTGGCAATCGCCCTACTTAATACAGCTAGAACACAGGTTGTCCTAAATTCATTAACGGTTCCCTATTCACAGGATTTTAATACACTGGTTAATTCAGCCACTTCTTCTGTCCTCCCAACAGGTTGGGCTTTATTAGAAACAGGCGCTGGAGCCAATGCCACTTATACGGCCAGCATAGGAAGTAGCGGTACAGGCGATACCTATAGTTTTGGAAGCAATGGTGTAACAGAGCGAGCTTTCGGTACTTTACAATCGGGAAATGTGATACCCAGTATTGGTGTTCAATTCAATAATAATTCAGGAACTACCATTACGTCAATTACCATTAATTATACAGGTGAACAATGGAGATTAGGCACCTTAGCCCGTCTAGATAAATTGGACTTCCAATACAGTGTAGATGCAACAACACTTAGTACTGGCATTTGGACGGATGAAAATAATCTTGACTTTACAGCACCCGTAACTACAGGTACAGCTGGCCCATTAGATGGAAATA
>CAIOIZ010000096.1 GCA_903858475.1 uncultured Bacteroidota bacterium | reverse complement strand
TTTTATATTCAATAATTGACTTGTATTGCTATTGTTTGACCCGGCTTGCATTTGAATGCCATCAATTAAGTCAAGCATATGAATACTAGGGGTGCCAGCAAATAGGCCGCCCCCGCCATTGCCATCATAGGTTTTTACAGCAATGATATTTTCTTTGTCCCATAAAAGAAGCGGGTTATTTGTAGCTATATGAATCTCCTGTACCGTATTCCAGGTAGTGATATATCCTTTGCTTTCTTCTGGAAAGGAGCCCGATTTACTAATGAGCTTTCCATTCAAATAAACCTCATCACAGTCGTCAATTTTAGCTAAAAAAATACTTAGGGAGTCTTTCCAAACTGAATTGTTTTTTAAATTACTCGGTATCGTAATGTGAAATCGGTACCAAGCATAACCATTATAGCCATCATATCCCTGCAATTCCCAATTCAGATTGGTTTTAATTTCGGGCCACCGACTATCATCCCAATTAGGATTGGCCCAGTTTACATCGTTGCCAGTCTTAAATTTGGCAACAGGCATGGAAAGATGTTGGGCTTCTGTAAAGCCAAGGATCAGTAAGAAGAGTAGGGAAAAGAAATATTTCATATAGCTTAATTGAGGGGGTAAAATTATTGATTTATGTCAGTATGCGTGGAAAAACTGGCCCTAAACCTATAATAAGCCTCTGTTTGTTGTACTTCTTGTATCAAATGAGCCTGATGCAATGCCTATTTCCGTTCCTCCCAAGATAGGAAATCCCGTAAAATCAACTACCTTCGGCATCCAAAAAAAAGGAATCAGTAGTACATGAAGAATATTCGAAATTTTTGCATTATTGCACATATTGATCATGGTAAGAGTACCCTGGCAGACCGTTTGCTGGAATTTACCCATACCATTGGAGAAAGAGATATGCAGGCTCAGGTGCTGGATGATATGGACTTGGAAAGGGAAAAAGGCATCACCATCAAAAGCCATGCTATCCAAATTAATTATAAATGGAAAGGGGTAGAATATGTGTTGAACTTAATTGATACACCCGGCCACGTAGATTTTAGTTATGAAGTAAGTCGTGCATTGGCCGCTTGTGAAGGAGCCCTCCTATTGGTAGATGCCAGCCAAGGGATACAGGCACAAACCATTAGCAATTTATATTTAGCAATCGACAATAATTTAGAAATCATTCCTGTCATCAATAAAATTGACATGGAAGGTGCAATGATACCAGAAGTGACCGACCAAATTGTTGAATTGATTGGTTGCAAGGCGGAGGATATCTTATTGGCCAGTGGTAAAAGTGGTATTGGTATCGAAGAGATACTAACGGCCATCATTGACCGCATACCTGCTCCAACTGGCGATATCACAGCTCCCTTACAAGCACTTATTTTTGATAGCGTATTCAACTCTTTCCGGGGAATCATCGTTTATTATCGCATCTTCAATGGTACCCTTAAAAAAGGAGATAAAATTAAATTCAGTAATACTGGATTAGAATATGGAGCAGATGAAGTAGGTATCCTGAAATTGGGCATGGAAGCCAAGCAGGAAGTACGTGCAGGAGATGTAGGCTATATCATCACTGGAATCAAAAATGCAAAAGAAGTAAAAGTAGGCGATACCATTACTACCACCGTAAATCCTTGCAAAGAATCTATACATGGATTTGAAGATGTGAAACCAATGGTGTTCGCTGGTATATTCCCTGTTGAAACAGACGCTTTTGAAGAGTTGAGGGATTGTATGGATAAACTGCAATTGAATGATGCTTCACTCACGTTTGAATTAGAAACATCGCAGGCCTTGGGTTTTGGTTTCCGTTGCGGATTCCTAGGCATGTTGCATATGGAAATTATCCAGGAAAGACTGGAAAGAGAATTCAATCAAACTGTTATAACAACGGTTCCCAATGTAAGTTTTAAATCTACTACGGTTAAAGGCGAATTGATTACAGTGAATAACCCCACTGAAATGCCCGACCCTACTCGTATTGATCATATTGATGAGCCATTCATTAAGGCGCAGATTATTTCTAAACCTGAATACATTGGTAATATCATGACCCTTTGTATCAATAAACGCGGTATACTTACGCATCAAAGTTATTTAACTCCTACTAGGGTGGAATTGAGCTTTGAAATGCCCTTGACTGAAATAGTATTTGATTTCTATGATAAATTGAAAAGCATAACCCGTGGCTATGCTTCTTTTGATTATCATCCCATCGAATACCGCGAAAGTGATATTGTAAAAATGGATATCATGCTGAATGGGGAGCGTGTAGATGCTTTAAGCGCTTTGATACATCGCAGCAGGGCCCAGGAATTTGGCCGCAAACTTTGTGAGAAATTAAAAGAATTATTACCTCGTCAGCAATTCCAGATAGCCATTCAAGCTGCCATTGGTGCAAAAGTAGTGGCCCGCGAAAACATCAGTGCCATGCGTAAAGACGTTACCGCCAAATGTTATGGTGGGGATATTAGCCGTAAGCGTAAATTATTGGAAAAACAAAAAGAGGGTAAAAAGCGAATGAAGCAAATCGGCAATGTAGAAGTGCCACAAGAGGCTTTCCTGGCCGTATTACGGTTAGACGATTAACTACGTCTATCCATTACGGTGGTATTAAAAAAATATTGAATGATCAAAAGGGGCTTAGTCCCCTTTTTTCTTTGGTACTACAGGCTTGTCAGCAGGTACTTTTGGCTGGTTACCTGTTTCGCCACCCTTTATCTTTGATGGATCGATATTGCCCTGTACATCGCGGATGGGATTGGGAACCGGCTCTTGGTTGAGTGGTGTAATGACATTGAATACCTTTTCAATATGCACCCATTTGCCACCCTTCCATTTAAATCCTTCATAGTCGCCATCACCCACCAAGGTCCATTTTTTATTGGGTTCATTGCTCTCAGAAATCAGGTGCTCATAAATGATCATATCAAGGTCTGCATCATAAGTTAAACGAGCGCCCGCCGATTTTTTATATTCCAATATAAATCTACTTCTGCTAGATTTGAAAATGCTATCGTCTTCAAAACTAAAATACCTTCCTCCAAAGACGGGTTCATCACCAGTAAAATCAAGTACTTCAATAATCTTCCTATTGGTATTGATGTTGTTTTCATCATATCCCAATAATGTATAGTAAGGCTGATTGCCACTTTTTTTCAAAATGATTTTGTAATAAACTGCGCCAATCCAACCTTTTGGTCCACCCACTGTATCTTCTAATTTAGTGGTTACATCTGATTTGTCAATCAATCCGAATAATTTTAAACTGCCATCATAGGTCTTCATTTGTATAGCTCCATGCTGCCTTACAATATTATCGTTGATGACCATCTGCCAAGTATAAATCCTAAAACTACTATCTGGTGCATATAATTTGGAAATGGTTTCCAATGAGTCAAATGGATAATAAAAAGAGTGAGAAGTTTTTAAAGCACGCACCAGGGTTCGGGTAAATTGACTATCCGCTAAAAAACGATCCGATGCATTCATCCCCTGAATAATTTTCACTGACAGATATTTTAAACTGTCTTCCTTTAACGCAAGTAGTCGCTCATCAGCAGGACTTATTATTTGTGCACTACTAAATATTGTCAACTGTAAAAAAATGATACTAAAAAGGATTGTCTTCATGCATTAAAATTAGTTAATCCAAATATAAGCTGAAACTAAAATCAAGTTGGTCCGAAAATTTTAACTAAAACTTGGGATGCGGTTTAGCCAATGCAGGCTGCCTTGAAAAAGATCTCCTGCTCAAGCTATTTCATTAAAGATCTAAAGCAAAGGCTATTAAGGAAGGATAGACAGCATCTATCAGTGGATTATTGGTTCCTACTTCGGGTCGGGTAGTAGGAAGGAAAATCGTTTTTACTCCCAGGTTACGGCCAAATGCCATATCACTGATTGTATTACCTACCATCAGGGCACGACTGAAATCAATTTCAGGAAAATCAACCTTTGCTTGCAAACCCATGCCTGGATTGGGCTTTCGATTTAAGCTGTCTTCGTTTAAATCGGGGCAAAAATAAACCTTGTCTATTCTTCCACCTACTTCGGCTATTGCGTTCACCATATTGCTGTGAATTAGCTGCAAGTCTTCTAATTTGGTAATTCCTTTGCCAATGCCTTTTTGATTGGTCACTACCACTATGCGACCAAATACTCGCGCAAATATTTTGATAGCCTGTTTTACACCATCATAGAATTCAAATTCATCCCAGTGATGAATATAATCAAGATGTTTTTCATGGTTGATAACTCCATCCCGGTCTAGAAATAATGTCCAGCTTTTATCAAAAATGCCAAGTGGGCGCGAAAGTTCTGTCTGTGCTCGTTGGTAATCTTCGGGTATGCCAATGTCAATAAAATATCGATCCTGAGCCAAACCATAGACTACAGCATTGCGAGCTTGAATTTCAAGAAAATCTTTTTCAAATGAATATTTTGAGGGCAATCCGAGGGCTAGCAAGGGAGCTACCGATAAGGCGTAAACGCCCCCATTAATAAGTCCTTTTTCGAGGTGTTGCTTTTCTTTAAAACTAAGTACAATTCCTTTGCTGCTCAATTCAACACTGCCATATCGGTCAAAATCCTCCATTGGCTTTAAACTCAAACTGCAAACAGCCTTCTGTTCTAAATGAAACGCCGCCAACGATGGTAAGTCTGCAAGAAAAAGAGTGTCACCATTTAGAACGAATACATTTTCACCACGCACTTGTTGACAAGCAAGTTGAATCGCACCACCTGTTCCTAATGGATTATCTTCTATGGTTAAACTATAATCCAAATCAGGATAATGTTCCTTTAAGTAGCTATCTATTTGTTCGTGTAAATAACCAACAGAAAAAATAATATGCTCCACTCCTTGATCTAGCAAAGAGGCAATTACATATTTCAGAAAAGGTTCCCCAGCCACTGGGGCCATGCATTTAGGTATATCCGATACAACGGAACGTAAACGGGTGCCTAGTCCTCCCGCTAATATAATGGCTTCTTTAATCATGTAAAAAGCGAATAGTATTAGGCGTTATTAAAGTAGGCAGCTTCTACCAATTCACATATAATATGGCCAAGCATTATATGGCTTTCCTGTATTCTGGGTGTATCTGATGAGGGTACATTCAAAAGGTAATCACTGATGGATTTCATTTTGCCGCCAGATTCACCGGTGAATGCAATGGTCGTCATTCCTTTTTCTTTGGCGACCTCAAATGCATTGACAATATTCTTACTGTTGCCAGAAGTGGTAAGTCCAATCAACACGTCTCCTTTGTTGCCGATGCCTTTAATAAGTCTACTATAAATTACATCATAACTATAATCATTGGCAACTGCCGTAAGATAGGAACTGTTGCAATGTAAAGCTTCTGCAGGAAGGGCATCGCGGTCGGTATAAAAACGCCCACTAAATTCTGCAGCAAGGTGTTGTGCATCTGCAGCACTTCCACCATTTCCGCAGAATAAAACTTTATTTCCATTTCGGAATGCGCCGACAATCAATTCAACTGCTTGCTCCACTGTTTTAATTAAGGACTCATCCTGTAAAAGTTTTTGTTTTACAAGAATAGAAGCCTCTATAATACTTTTGATTTTTGCTGACATGCTATTTTTAATTTGACCGGACAAAGTTAATCATTCAGTTGCTTTAATGTACGCTGGAATTTGAATGCCGGCTTAATAGCGGTAATCAGCATTGGGAATACACCCTATTGTATAGCTAACAACAGTATTAGTCAGCCATTGTCCAAGTGGTTAGTCCATGTTTGGTAAAGGAGTATTTTTTAACTTCCCCGCCAAAAGAATTCAGGGCTTCAATGACAGCATAGCGTGTATTGCCAGGGCAATAAAAAATCATAAATCCACCTCCACCAGCTCCACTAATTTTACCACCAGTGGCTCCAGCTGCTTTTGCTGCAGCATAAATATGCTCAATTACTTCGTTGCTGATATTGGCGGCCATCAGTCTTTTTTGTTGAAATCCAAAATCAAGAATTTCTCCAATATGGTGCAATTTCCCTTTGAGCATGGCTTCTTTCATTCTCCTTGCTTGCTCCTTCAATTGATGCATGGCCTCAATGCTTTTCTCATTTTTGTTGTTTACATTTTTCACCTGTTCTTTAATAATGGAAGCACTTTCACGAGAGGTAGCTGTAAAAAACAAAACCAGGTTATTCTCTAATTCATGCATGTATTCAGGTCGAATGCGCAAAGGGTTAACGATTACTTGGTCTTCAGCATAAAATTCCATAAAATTTACGCCCCCAAACATGGCTGCATATTGATCTTGCTTTCCACCCGCTAACTGTAAATCTTTTCTTTCTATTTCAAATGCATAATGTGCAATATCATAATCGCCCATTGGCAATTTTAGCATTTCAACGAATGCACCTAAAATAGCTACCACCAATGTAGAGGAAGTGCCTAGTCCACTTCCTGCAGGAGCATCTACAAATGTTGAAAGTTTGAAACCTCTTTTTGGTATGCCATAATCTTTTTGCACCCGATTATATACGGCCTTTAATAAATCTAATTCGCCATTAATTGGTAAACTACTAGCCCAAGCATATACTTGTTTTTCTTTTCTGTCCAATGCTTCTACTATGATGGTTTCATCATCTGTCAATTCAATACTGGCGTATGCAAATAGAGAGATGGTGGCATTCAATATAGCACCACCATATTCATCGCTATAGGGACTCACATCTGTACCGCCCCCTGCAAGTCCAATTCGTAGGGGAGCTTTGCTTCTATAAATCATGAATGGAAGATATTTATGGCAATTTACTTACAATTGGCAATACCCAAAATTGTTTCTGTCATTATAGCCCAACTGTATTTTTTCTTTTCCGATATCAGGTTGGGTGTAAAATACCCTTCTCCCAATTGGAAATATTCCAAAATTTTTGCAGCAATGTCATTGGCAGTAGGTTCAGCAATCAATCCAACTTTATGATCGGGAACTAAAGAGGGAAGTCCCCCCACATTGGTAACAATCATTGGTTTTTCAAAATGATAGGCCAAAGGGGTAACTCCACTTTGCGTAGCATTTCTATAAGGTTGCAGTACCACATCAGCCGCACATAAATAATATTTTACTTCACTATCTGGAATGAAATCAGTTTTTAAAATCAATTGCGGTGTAATGCCAAGTGCTGCAATTTGTTCATCATAATGCTGCCGGTCTTCATAAAATTCTCCTGCTACTAGCAATTTAATATCCGGCCTGCTGGCTTGCAATATTTTCATCGCGTCAAATAATATATCAAGTCCTTTGTATTTTCTGATAAATCCGAAAAACAGCAATAAAGGAGTATTGAGGTCAATGTTCAATTCGGCACGGGCTTCTGCAGTACTAATCTTTGCGCCAAAATTATCATAGAGCGGATGTGCAACAAATTTTGCTGGTTTATGTGGAGCGTAAATTTTTAAATCAGCCATTACTTTATCACTCATGGTAATAAACGCATCTATAGGGCCGATGAAATATTTGGTAAAGGGTTTGTCCCCGATACGTTTTTCGTGGGGAATGATATTGTCTGCAAGACACACAATTTTAGTGTGCTTATTTTTTTTAACCCTTCTAAGAATAGTACCCAAACAAGGACCCATGAAAGGGAGCCAATACCTAACAACAATTAGATCTGGTTTGGCTTTCTTTAATTGCCTGCCAATTTTTAGCCAATTGAATGGGTTAATCGAATTGATACAAACCTTGATATTGGTATTGGCAGGTGCTGGCTCTGTTGAAAATTGTGTAGTGCCAGGGAATAAAAAAGAAGGGTATTGTAAAGAGAATGTGTAGATACTTACCTGATGTCCTTCGTCCTGAAATTGCTTTGCTAGCCTTTCGTTATAAGACGCCAGTCCACCTCTTAATGGATGCGCTGGACCAATGATGATTATATTTTTAGATGGGAACACGGATGAGAATGATTTTGCGGGTGATTACAGATTTTTTCAGCAGTTACTAAAAATTTTTCTTTTGAATTGTGGCCTTTTCCCAAAACATAAAAGTAGCCCTATTTCTATTTCAGTTGCCTTTAAATAATTGACCAATTGTAATTCATGGTCCTCTAAAATATATCCTTCTCCTGCTTTTAATTCTAGCATTATTTTATTCACAACTAAAATGTCTGCATAATAGGTTCCAACTGTTTTTTGTTTGTAAAATACTTTAATAGGCATTTGTTGTAGGCTTGTCAAGCCTGCATCTTTTAATTCAAATATTAACGCATTTTCATAAACTTTTTCTAAAAACCAAAGCCAAGTTTATTGTATACTGTATAAAAACTTTGAATGATTGTTGCAGTTAAATCTCCAAATAATAAATCATTTTCATTCACTACGATCTGCTATTGATGATAGGTAAATTAAATTAGCACAGCTGCAAAAGTCCGCACAATCCCTGTCATCAGTGTTCTATTTTCATATTGATTTTCTCTTATAAACCTACTTTTTCCTCTATTAAGTAGGAATTTCTTTCAGCCGAATTTCTGGAAATCAATTCACCTATAAATCCAGCCAAAAACAACTGGGTACCTATCACCATCATCATCAACGCAAAGTAAAACAATGGTCGTTGCGTCATGCCAATAGCATCAAAAAAGAATTTAGAAATACTGAGATAGGTAAAGATGCCTAGTCCAATAAAGAAGGAAAAACTACCCCATAGTCCAAAAAAATGCATGGGTCTCTTTCCAAATTTTCCTACAAAAAAGATGGTCATCAAATCTAGAAAGCCGTTTACAAAACGACTCCAACCAAACTTGGTAACGCCAAATTTTCTAGCCCGATGCTCTACTACTTTTTCTCCTATTTTACGAAAGCCAGCCCATTTGGCTAGCACGGGCACATAGCGGTGCATTTCTCCATACACCTCAATGCTTTTTACTACTTTTTTGCTATATGCTTTTAAGCCACAATTAAAATCATGTAATTTAATTTTACTCATGCTCCTGGCAGCAGCATTGAATAATTTGCTTGGAATATTTTTGGTAAGTGTATTGTCGTAGCGTTTTTTCTTCCAGCCGCTTACCAAATCAAATCCATCTTCTACAATCATCTTTAGGAGCGAAGGTATCTCATCGGGACTATCCTGCATATCTGCATCCATGGTAATAATTACATCTCCCTGTGAAGCTTTGAATCCTTCATTGAGTGCTGCACTTTTACCATAGTTGCGTTGAAACTTAATGCCCTTGATTTGAGGATTCTTGGCTCTTAATTCCTCAATTACTTTCCAACTATTATCGGTACTGCCATCATCTACAAATATCACTTCATAGCTATAAGCATTAGCCATCATCACTTTTTCAATCCATGCCGTTAACTCTGGCAATGATTCGTCTTCATTCAATAATGGTATTACAATTGATAAGTTCATAGTACTTTTTTGATAAATTAAAATCAATACGCTTTTTTCTGGCCTAGGAATGCAGCGCCTACTGCAGTCACTAATGCTCCAATGATCAGATACTTAAATGTAAAGATACCTGTCATCATGGGCAAGAATATTTTTCGTAATTGGTTGGCGTTGACCTCAATTTCGGCAGGGGTTTTATTGCCTTCTAATAGCAGCAATCGATTGTTTTCTGCAATCGGCACATCTCTTAACTGTAAATTATTACTATAAAATATATAAGTGAAAATGGCCATCATTAATACCACTACAATAAATGTTTTGAACCCTGCAGAAAAATAATCTTTAAAGCTGACTTCTTTTGTCGCATTTTTTTTAAAATCATATAAGCACCACAATATGCCTGCTATATAAATTCCATATGCTACATATTGCGTGTATCCATTCACGCTAGAATGCATTCCATAAAAGCAAATAAGAATGGCGGACACCATCAATAACCCTGTTATTATTCCTTTTTCTCTGGCAGCTATATTTTTCATGAATTCAAAACTATTTTATCTCCGTTGATAATACCAATTACTTTTCCTTTGAAGGCCTTCCCAATAAATGGACTGTTCTTACTTTTGGAAACAATCTTGTTTTCTTCCAACACCCAAGGCTCATTCGAATTAAATAGAGTAAGACAGGCTTTAGCACCTTGGCTTAAAGATGGCAGGGGCAATCCAAATATATTTCTATTATTGATGGTCTGCATTTCCACAAATCTTTCCACAGTACAACCCGTACTCATTACAACACTAAAAACGGTTTCTAATCCGATCATTCCATATCCGGCATTTTCAAATTCACAAATCTTATTGTCTGTATTTTGTGGCTGGTGGTGCGATGCAATGCAATCGATAATACCTGCAGCAACTGCCTTTCTCAAAGCTTCCCTGTCTGCTTTAGTTCTTAGCGGGGGATTCACTTTCAAATTCGTATCATAGTCCTGCAAATCATCATCCGTAAAATAGAGGTGATACGGCGTGGTAGAACAACTGATCAAGGCTCCATTAACTTTAGCTCTTTGTATATACTCCAAACTTTTTTCAGTGGATACTCCTGTAAAGTGCAATTTACTTTCAGTGTATTTTGACAACATGATATCTCTGGCTACCATTAATTCTTCTGCAATAGCAGGCCTGCCAGGTATTCCTAGTTGTGTAGAAATAATACCCTCGTTCATCAAGCCATGCGCTCCAGCTGTGCGGTCATCAGGAACTTGTATCACCGTGCCATCAAAGCTTTTTACATATTGTAATGCCTTTAATAATAAACCAGCGTTTTGTATGGAAGCTGTGCCATCTCCAAATGCAAGAGCACCAGATTCATGCATATCATACATTTCTGCCAATTCTTTGCCTTCTGTATTTTTTGTAATGGCTGCAATGGGATGAATATTAACCGATAACCCTTTTGCTTTTTGTACAATGTATTCAATGGGAGATTTGGTATCAATAACGGGTTTGGTATTCGGAATGATCATTACATCCGTAAATCCACCTGCAGCGGCAGCAGCGGCACCTGTTTCCAAGGTTTCCTTGTATTCCATACCTGGATCACAAAAATGTGCAAAGGAGTCTACCCAGCCTAGGCTTACTTGTAGTCCCTTCTGTTCAATCAGTAGGGAGTCGTTGGCTGATATAATATTCTCAATGGAAACAATAATCCCGTCCTGTATAAGTATATCTTTTACTTGTCCGTTAAAAGGAGAGGAGGGGCAAATAATGGCGGCTTGCTTAATGAGTACTTTCATTAAGGAGCGAAGGTAAGATTTTGTTTATAAAAATGGCCGAAAATCAACCTTAGATTACTTAAATGGGTCATTGCCGCTTATTTTAGCTGGCCTTCTCGTCTAATTCCATCAACTTTTCAAATACCACTTCATATTCCTTATTGGCTTTCTCCAAGTCTGCTGCAGCAGCTTTGTAGTTTAACTCAGCTTGTAAAAATTTGTTTTTATCTCCATATATCTCGGGACTTGCTAACGATGCCTCCAATTCTATCTTTTTCTTTGTCAACTGCGCAATGTCTGCTTCCAACTGTGTAAACCTGTTTTTGAATTTCTGCAACTCTTTTTTTAATTCTTTGTCAATGGGGGTTCTTTGTCGGTTCCCCTTTGGTTCTTGCTGCACTTGTTCCTTAATCACGGGGGGTACATTTTCTGGCTCCTTGCCGCTTTTCTTCTTTCCCGTTTCTTCTTTATTGTCCTGTTGCCTTGCTTTTGCCTCTAATTCTCTTCTTCTTTTCCAATCTTCCCATTCTGCATAAGTGCCTTTAAACTCTACAATCTTGTGGTCTTCTATCTCCCAGATTTTATTGGCAGTTTTGCTAATAAAATAACGATCATGGCTGACCAATACAAAACTTCCTTCGTATTTATTCATGGATTCAACCAGTAGTCCTACCGAATGCATATCTAGGTGATTCGTGGGCTCATCCAGCAATAGGAAATTGGCTTTGCTAACGATGCTTTTAGCCAAGGCTACACGTGCTTTTTCACCTCCACTTAATACTTTGATTTTTTTATCTATATCGTCGCCTCCAAATAAAAAGCAACCCATTAATGTTCTCAACTCAAGGTCGGTTTTGCCGCTTCCACAAATTTGCATCTCTTCCAAAATATTATTGTTCACATTCAGTGCTTCCAATTGATGCTGTGCATAAAAGGATTCATCTACATTGTGACCACCAATTCTTTCCCCCTCAAATTTTTCCGCATTGGCAATAATACGCAGTAAGGTTGATTTGCCTTTTCCGTTTGCACCAATCAAAGCAATCTTATCCCCTCTGTCAATTTCAGCACCCGTGTTTTCCAGAATTTTCACGTCCCCAAAACTTTTGCTAATATGTTTTAAAGTGCATAGAATTCTACCTGGTTGCTTGTCTACTTTGAAGTTGATTTTGATATTGGGCCTTTCTATTTCTACATCTTCAATCCGCTCCAGTTTGTCCAATTTTTTTATAATACTCTGTGCCATGGCCGCCTTGCTTGCTTTGGCCTTAAATCTATCCGCCACACGGCTCTGTTGCCTTATATAATCCTGTTGGTTTTCGTAGGCTTTTTTCTGAATATCTGTTCTCAATTCTTTTTCTGTCTCATAAAAAGAGTAATTGCCTGTAAAAAAATGCAATTCCCCTTGATACAATTCTACAATCTTATTGACCATTCTATCCAAGAAATACCGATCATGGCTCACAATCACTACAGCACCTTGGTAATGTTGCAAGTATTTTTCTAGCCATTCGATACTCGGTAAATCCAAGTGGTTCGTAGGTTCATCCAATAGCAAAACATCAGGTGCCATCAAAATCATCTTGGCCAATAATACCCTCATTCTCCAACCTCCACTGAATTCCTTATAAGGTCTTTTTAAATCACTATTACCAAAACCAAGTCCCTGCAAAATCTCCTCTGTACGGTGATGTATGCTATATCCATCTAATACTTCCAGTTCGTGTAACTTATCCGCATAGTCATGGGCTAATTTCTCATCCCCTGTCTTTTCTAACTCATGACCCAATGCTTCAATTTCTTTTTCTAATTGTAAAACTCTTTCAAAAGCACCCATGGCAACGGTAAGAATTGAATCTTCTGTATCGAAACTTAATAAGTCCTGGTGCAAAAAGCCAATGGTAGTCTCTCTTCCTTTTTCCACAGTCCCTTTACTTAGGCTATATTGCCCAGTCAGCACTTTAAGAATAGTAGATTTGCCCGTGCCATTATAGCCAATCAGGCCAATTCGTTCATTGGGTTGAATATGCCAAGTGGCATCTTCAAATATGGTTCTTGCGCCAAATTCAAATGTGGCATTCTGTAATCCTAGTAACATAATCCTGAGTGGGTAAATTTTGAAGCCGCAAATGTACGCCAATCAGCAAACTATTTATTCAAATAAAACCTAACTATTAACTTTGCTTCAAATTTGAAAAAATGATAAAAAGGATTCTACTACTTGTGCTTTTGCTGATTTTGGGAATTACAGGGTATTATATCTATATGTTTACACGCGGTGGCAATGGCAATAATGGCCCAAAGCAACTACCATTGGCATTGAAAAAACACTCTACTGCCTTTAATCAATCCATTGCCAATGTAATGGCGGCTTATTTCGATATGAAAAATGCATTTGTTGAGGCAGATACCAGCACGGCAAAAATTGCTTGCAAAAAATTCATGTATATGCTGGATAGTATGCCATTGACTGAAATGAGCAAGGATACTTTATTGGTGGAGGAAACGGTTAAGAAGAATATAGAAGAATTGAAGTCAAATGCCACTTCTCTTTTATTACAAACAGAGATTATTGAAATGAGGCAGGATTTCAGGGCATTATCGGAATTACTGTATCCAACCTTCTTTATATCTATCAATTATGAAGGGCCTGTTCTATACTGGCAAAACTGTCCCATGGCATTTGGCGAAGGGAAAGAAGCCAATTGGATCAGTAGTACCGTGGAAGTAATCAATCCATATTTAGGAAAAAAAGACCCCACTTATGGGGATGGCATGCTTCATTGCGGCGAAATAAAAGATACCATTAAGGCAAAATAAACAAGGTCATTATGAACATTTAGAAGGCATTGTTGTTATTATTTCCCGTTATGAAAATTTATTTAGTAGTATTTCTATTCCTTTTTTTTAATAGTGCTTTGTTGGCACAATCATCCTTGCCTGCGAAATATACACTGAGCGGCTATGTGAGAGATTCATTAAGCGGGGAAACGCTTATTGGAGCCACTGTAGCAGTAGCGGGTTATACCAAAGGCATTAGCAGCAATCAATACGGATTTTATTCGCTCACCTTAGAGGAAGGCAACTATACATTAATTGTTTCTTATATTGGTTATTTCCCCAAAAGAATTCCCATTCAGTTAAATGGAAACAGCCCCTTGAATTTCGAATTATTACCCCGCTCCGCGCTGCAGCAAGAAGTGGTGATTAGCTCTAAAAAAAGAGATGCCAATGTAAAAAATGCACAAATGGGAAGATTTAGTTTGCCCATGGATCAAATCAAGGCGGTGCCAGCCTTTATGGGGGAAGTAGATTTGCTTAAAACCATTCAACTATTGCCAGGTGTTAGAAATGCTGGAGAAGGAAGTGCTGGCATCTATGTAAGAGGCGGTGGTCCCGACCAAAATTTAATTTTATTGGATGATGCACCTGTTTATAATACAGGTCACTTATTCGGTTTCTTTTCCATATTCAATAGCGACGCAATCAAAAACACTTCGCTCATTAAAGGAGGTATGCCGGCACAATACGGTGGTCGTCTCAGTAGTGTATTGGATGTATCGATGAAAGAGGGAAACAATCAAAAAATGCAAGTAGAAGGGGGTATTGGCTTAATCGCCTCCCGATTTTCTATTCAAGGTCCCATTAAGAAAAACAAAGCGTCTTTTATTGTAAGCGCCCGTAGAACATATATCGATGCATTGACCAAACCATTTATTAAAAAGTCGAGTCAGTTTTATGGTAGTGGCTATTATTTTTACGACTTGAATACAAAAATCAATTACCGATTTTCTGAAAAAGATCGTTTGTATTTGAGTGGTTATTTTGGAAGAGACGTTTTTGATTTTGCCAACGGCAGACAAAGCTTGAAAGTAAATATTCCCTGGGGTAATGCTACAGGTACCCTTCGCTGGAACCATGTGTTTAATCGGAAATTATTTGGTAATACTACGGCTGTATTCAACAATTACAACTTCACCTTCAATGCAACGCAAAATAATTTTCAAGTAAAATTGGCATCGGGTATTCGTGATATCAGCATTAAACAAGACTTTGATTTATATCCTTATACCGGGCACAAAGTGAAATTTGGGGGCATCTATACATATCATCGTTTTACCCCTTCGGTAGTGAGTGGTCAGCAGGATTCCGTAGTTTTCAAACCTGATAATGCACAAACAAAATTTGCCCACGAAGCTGCTTTGTACTTTCAGGACGATTGGGAAATTAGCGATAAATTAAAAATAAATGCAGGTATTCGTTATAGTATGTTTCAACAAATTGGGGCGTATAAAATTTATACAACTGATCCTGATGGAAATAAATTGGATAGTACAGTATATAAGAAAGGAGCTCCTGTTAAAACCTACGGCGGATGGGAACCTCGCCTTACTTTACGATATGCCTTAGATGATGAAACTTCTTTGAAAGCTTCCCTCACCCGCAATCTGCAATACATCCATTTGGTGAGCAATGCCGGTACTACCTTGCCTACCGATATATGGGTGCCCAGTACCTATCGGGTTAAACCACAAATAAGTTGGCTCTATGCTGCAGGACTCTTTAAGAACTTTAAGGATAATATGTATGAAACTTCTGTAGAGTTATATTACAAACAAATGCAGAATCAAATAGAATATCAAGAAGGATATACCCCTAATACGCTAGAGGATACCGAAAACTTTTTTGCATTCGGAAAGGGTTGGAGTTACGGCTCAGAATTTTTTATCAACAAAACAAAAGGACGTTTAACCGGATGGGCAGGCTATACATTAAGCTGGACATGGCGTAAATTTCCTTTGTTAAATGCCGGCGAAAAATACCCTGCTAAATACGATAGAAGAACTGACATGAGTATTGTGGCCATTTATGAGGTAAACAAAAAATGGAAGTTATCCGGCACATTTGTATATGGTAGCGGCAATGCAGCAACCCTTCCTCAACGCTTTTATATTGTAGGTGGTATACTAACGCAAGAGTATAGTCGCATTAATGAATATCGGCTACCTTCCTACCATCGACTTGACCTAGCTGCTATTCTTACGCCCAAGAAAAATTTGCATCGTAAGTGGAAAACAGAATGGGTCTTTAGTATTTACAATGCCTATAGCAGACAAAATCCTTACTTTGTTTACTTTGATCAAACGGGCAGCCCATTACAAGGCACATTGGAAATACAAGCCAAACAGGTTTCCCTTTTCCCCATTATTCCTGCCGTTACCTGGAATTTTAAATTTTAATCAATACGCTCAAACTATTACAGTGCAGGGTAAAAAAAAGCACCCCAACGAAGGGGCGCTTTCCTTAACATACTGTACGGACTATTTCTAGTTAAAGAAATTATTTTGGCTTTACTAAAGTGTAATATTCTTCAATTGTAGCACCCGGAAAAGCAGGGCTTGTAGTAAGGTTCATGAAAGTAAATAACCCATCCTCAATCAGGGTTAATTTTTTCCAGTAATGAGTTCTTGTATTGGTAGGACAAACCAATGAATCGCTGCCGCTCCAACTATAAGTGCCAGTTTCAGGTATCGATGTATTTAAATTGTATTTAAATACACCACCAGCATTGAATTCAATATAATTTTCAGGAAGATAAACTTGCTTGATAATACTATCCCTGGTAAAAACTCCACTATAGTAAACTTTCCATTGTACCCGGTTGATATTCCAATGCCCTAATACCAACTCTTCCTTCGGTTTGGAGGAAGTGCTTTCTTTTTTACACCCAGTGTTAATATTGAGGAAAACAAGGCTAATCGCCAATACCAAAAAGGTAGAAGTCTTCTTCATTCGAATATTGATTTTCTCAATAACGACGAAAAAGACGCTTTTATTGTACATTTCTAGGCTCGGGCGCTATAATTTATGCACAAATCGAATGGTTCCACTTTGCTCTAAAGTACTGGCAATCCGCACTTCATAACGGTTGTCGCCATCATTTACAACCATTAATGCTGTATTCGGAGGAATCTCTCCCAGGTTCTCGGCATACATAATCAGTTCATTGACTTGTTTGTTTTGATCGATGTGGAGGATAATTTTAAGCGGCTGATCGGTAAGTTTTTTATGCGACATAATCAATTTACCATTGAAAAATAGAGATACCGTATCGCCATCTATTTCACCATTATCATACAGCGTAACGGTAAGTGTGTCCTTTTCAATTTCAATGGTCTTTAATACATTGGTATTCCTATTTTCAAAAAGGCTGTTGGTAAGTTTACTGGGCTCATTTTTGGGAATAGGTGTTTCAATAGGGTTGGTGATATTGGGTTCTTTCTTTATCTGACTATCATTCTTTACTACTGGAGGAGCTGTGGGTGTAACTGATTTTGGCTTAGGAACCGGATTGATTACTGGATTGTTATTGACTTTGTTTTGATCTCGAAAATCAGGTGCTTTTACGATTCCTGTTTTGGGTTTATTAATCGGTGTACGACTTTCTTTGTTAAAGGCGAAATTAGTGTTAGTAAGTACCCTTCTGCTTAAAGTAGTGCTGCCATTGCCACACAATCCATTGGATTTTTCCTGGTAAGGGGAAGTTTTCCATCGGCCTGTTAGCACTTCTTTCCCATCTTGTTTTTCATAGTACAAAATATGCGTTTGCAAACAATCGCTCCAGTCGGGCGGTGTGCTGCCTTTTATCCTATCTACTTCATTGACCACAATTTTCTTGGTCTTTTTATCATAACTGCCATTCAGACTGCAAATCACATAAAAAGCCCTGCCATTGAAATAGGAATAGGAATTGCCCGTTACTTCATTGCCATTGATTTCTAATTCTAGCACATATTCTGTGCTGCCCCCATTCAAAATGCCAATATCCCCATTGCTGTCAAAAAATCCCCTCCATTGCCCATTGATTTTTTGAGCTTGCCCATGGAATGCGCACAAGAACAACAACAAAATAAATAAGCTTCTTTTCATCACTGATATAATCATTCGCAAATTTAAAAATAATCTCTATTAATTAGTCCTTAAATCAATCGTCAGTTTCACTAATACTTCGTTAAATTTGCAGTCCTGTCAAAGCAGGCAAGCTTATTAAAGATATGATAAAGATTACATTACCCGATGGTGCAGTAAGGGAATACGAAGCAGGTACAACTGCGCTGGATATCGCAAAATCCATTAGTGAAGGATTGGCAAGAAAAGTGTTGGCAGCATCCGTCAATGGACAGGTTTGTGACATGGCAATCGCTGTAAAGGAAGATGCCCATTTCAAATTACTCACTTGGGACGATGCCGATGGTAAAGCTACCTTTTGGCATTCTTCTGCTCACTTAATGGCAGAAGCGGTGGAATCGATGTTCCCGGGAGTTAAATTCTGGGTAGGTCCTGCCATTGATAAAGGATTCTATTACGATATGGACCTGGGCGATCGCAAACTCACCGAAGAAGATTTAATTACGCTGGAGAAAAAAATGAATGAATTGGGTAAGCAAAATAGTGCTTACCAACGCATACCAATCAGCAAATCGGAAGCAATAAAATATTTTGAAGAGAAAGGGGATGAATACAAATTAGATTTGTTGACTAACCTAACTGATGGAGAAATTACTTTATATACACAAGGGGGTTTTACTGATTTATGCCGAGGCCCACATATTCCCCATACTGGTTTTATTAAGGCAATCAAGTTAACAAGCATTGCAGGTGCTTATTGGAAGGGGGATGAAAAAAATAAGCAATTGACCCGCGTGTATGGAGTAACATTTCCTAACCAAAAAGAATTGGATGAATACTTACTGATGTTGGAGGAAGCCAAGAAAAGAGATCATCGTAAATTAGGAAAAGAACTGGGCATCTATACCATGGATGATGATGTAGGGCAAGGCCTGCCGCTGTGGATGCCAAACGGTACTGTTATTATTGAAGAATTGGAAAAATTGGCAAAGGAAACTGAATCCGCTGGGGGCTATAAAAGAGTGGTAACTCCACACATTGCCAAAGAAAGTTTGTACCTCACCAGTGGGCATCTTCCTTATTATGCAGATAGTATGTTTCCTCCCATGGAAATGGATGGCGAAAAATACTATCTCAAGGCAATGAATTGTCCGCATCACCATAAAATTTTTGATGCTGAGCCCAAGAGTTATAAAGAATTGCCTTACAGAATAGCTGAATATGGCACCTGCTACCGGTACGAGCAAAGTGGGGAATTATTTGGCTTAATGCGGGTGCGTTGCCTGCATATGAATGATGCACATATCTATTGCAATCGCGAACAATTCTTTCAGGAATTTAAGGCGGTGAATGATATGTACATTAAGTATTTTAAAATATTTGGAGTAGATAAATACGTAATGCGGTTAAGTTTACACAATCCCGAAAAGTTGGGAAAGAAATATGTAAACGAACCCGAATTGTGGAAGGAAACTGAAGAAATGGTACGCAAGGTATTAATTGATACCAACACGCCATTTGTCGAGGTACAAGACGAAGCGGCTTTCTATGGTCCAAAGATTGATGTGCAAATTTGGTCAGCCATCGGGCGTGAATTTACCCTGGCTACTAATCAGGTAGATTTTAATTCTGGACTAAAATTTAAATTGTCTTTTACCAATAAAGATAACCAACCAGAAGTGCCATTAATTATACACCGGGCACCTTTAGGAACACATGAAAGATTCATTGGATTTCTACTAGAACACTATGCTGGAAAGTTCCCTGCTTGGTTGGCTCCGTTGCAAGTAAAAATATTGCCCATTAGCGATAAGTTCATGGATTATGCAAATACAATTTTGAAATCTCTTAAAAATGCAGATATTCGTGTGGAGATTGACGATCGCAATGAAAAAATTGGCAAGAAAATCAGGGATACCGAAGTAGCAAGAGTGCCCTATATGCTGGTAATAGGGGAGAAAGAAATGAATGAAGGCAAGGCAGCTGTTCGCAGACAAGGCAAAGGCGATTTAGGAGCCATTCCCGTAGAAGAATTTATATTGGCATTAAAAGCTGAAATTGTAGAAAGAAGAGAATCATAAACGTCTTTAAATACTAAAGAATATAAAACAACATTGTAAACTAAAATTTGTAAATGGCATTTCCACCCAGACCCCCCAGAGGGGCATTTAACCCACGCTTTAGAAAAGAACAACAACAGGAACACCGCACCAACCACATGATTAGAGTGCCGGAAGTTCGCTTAGTAGGTGAAAATATAGAGCCTGGTATTTTTCCCACCCCACAAGCACTTAAAATTGCACAGGATCAAGAACTGGACCTAGTAGAGATTTCGCCGGGTGCCCAGCCCCCTGTATGTAAGATTATTGATTACAATAAATTTTTATACGAGGAAAAGAAAAAGAAGAAAGAGCAGAAAGCTAAAAGCAAAACCAGTGAAGTAAAGGAAATCAGGTTTACGCCGAATACGGATGATCATGATTTCGAATTCAAGGTGAAACATGCCGAAAAATTTCTATTGGAAGGCGATAAAGTAAAAGCGCATGTACAGTTCAAAGGACGTGCTATTATGTTCAAAGAACGTGGTGAATTGTTGCTATTAAAATTTGCCGATCGATTGAAAGATGTGGGCGCTTTAGAAGGGATGCCTAAAATGGAAGGCAAAAGAATGCTGGTCATGTTTGCCCCCAAGCCGCAAACCAAGCGTCGTACTTCTGAATTAGGTAAACTCATCAAAGAAGATAAACCCGCGGCAGGTACCACTGCTAGTGAAGAAGGAGCATAATTTTTTACTGAAAATAGTATGAGCGGAAGTCTAGATTGGCTTCCGCTTTTTTTATTAATGATTTGATCGTCCTACCAATTGCTTTAATTAATTTTACCCCAATGGAAATCAGTCTCAATAAATACATCAGCGATAGTGGATTTTGCAGTCGCCGGGAGGCCGACAAATACATTGAACAATGCCGCGTAACCATTAACGGACAAGATGCTTTTAAAGGCAATCGGGTTAAAGAAGGGGATGAGGTACGCGTTGATGGCGAACCTATAAAAAAGAAAAAACAAACGGTGTACTTGGCATTGAACAAACCCAAGGGAATCACCTGTACTACCGACCTCAAAGACAAAACCAATGTCATTGATTTTGTTAATTTTAAATCCCGCATTTTTCCTATTGGCCGATTGGATAAACGCAGCGAAGGGTTGCTCTTTTTAACCAATGATGGTGATATTGTAAATAAAATATTGCGTGCAGGCAACGGACATGAAAAAGAATATATAGTTACCGTTGACCACCCGATTGACGCCGATTTTGTGAACCGTATGCGGAGTGGTGTTCGTATACTCGGTACCGTTACTAATAAATGTTTTGTAAAACAGGAAACCGATACCCGCTTCAGAATCATTCTAACCCAGGGTCTTAATCGTCAAATCAGGCGCATGTGCGAAGTGCTGGGGTATAATGTTACTTCCCTCAAAAGAATTCGTATCATGCATATTGGATTGGCAGGACTACCACCAGGCAAATGGCGGTATTTTACCCCAGATGAAATTAGTTCCATTAATCAAATGCTGGCTAGCTCCAGTAAAACCGCAGATGGGGATGGGGGAATGGATGAATAGAAAAATAATCGCAAAGTCTTGTAAATCAATAATTTTACTGCTAAGCCTTATTCTAAAACTTATTCTAAACCTCAAAACCTATGAATTTTGCATGGAATTCCCTATCTTTGCCGCCCGAAAAAGGGATGAACTCTTTTTCAGACATTTCCCACAAGGCTCAATAAGTTTCTGAATGTTCGGAACGCCAGTAGGGAGTAACTCAAAACAGTTATGTAATGCCAAAGGTTAAAACCAACAGCAGCGCCAAGAAGCGCTTTAAAGTTACCGGGTCCGGTAAAATCACTTTCCAAAAAGCTTTTAAACGTCACATTCTTACCAAAAAAAGTACCAAGCGCAAGCGTAATATGCGTATGGATGGTGTTGTGGCTGATTCTAATTTGCACTTTGTTAAGCGCCTTTTAGGAATGAAATAAGCCATTCAAAGCTGTTGCGAGCAACAGCGATATTGTAAACATCAATTTAAACTTCAAACTAATTAAGATATGCCACGTTCAGTAAATGCAGTAGCCAGCAGGGCCCGCCGCAAAAGAATATTAAAAGCTGCCAAAGGTTATTATGGTAAGCGTAAAAATGTATACACCGTTGCCAAAAACGTAATGGAAAAAGGTTTAACGTATAGCTACGTTGGACGCAAAGTAAAGAAAAGAGATTATCGCCGTCTATGGATTGCACGTATCAACGCTGCAGTAAGAGCAGAAGGTCTAAATTATAGTCAATTCATTCACAAATTAGCTGAAAAGAACATTGACCTTAACCGTAAGGTATTGGCTGATTTGGCAATGAATGAGCCAGAAACGTTTAAAAAACTGATTGATTCAGTAAAATAATATTATCGGTTTAAGTAACTGAAACCGTCCATATTTACCCGGGCGGTTTTTTTTATGCGCTAAATATTTTCATTGCATTATTTTTGCTCATGGACCACACAGATACCAACATGAACAATTCCTACAGCGACCTTGTTCAGCAAACTTTTAATTTTCCACAGGAAGGTTATAATGTTAAAAACAATTATCTCCAGTACAATGGGCTCGACCTAAAAGCACTGATTGATAAATATGGAACGCCGATGAAGCTAACCTATCTTCCTAAGATTGGTATGCAGATTAAAAAGGCCAAAACCATGTTTGCAGCTGCTTTTAAAAAGCATAAGTACGAGGGAAAGTACAATTACTGTTATTGTACCAAAAGTTCTCATTTTTCCTTTGTGGTAGAAGAAGCGCTAAAACATGATATCAACCTCGAAACATCTTATGCTTATGATATTGAAATCATCAAGAAGCTGTACGAGAAAAAGAAAATCACAAAGGATATTTACGTCATCTGTAATGGCTTTAAACAAAAAGCCTATACCAATCGAATTGCCGGCTTACTCAATAATGGTTTTAAAAATGTAGTGCCCATTTTAGATAATACTGATGAGCTCAGGGCCTATATTAAATCAGTCAAAGTCCCTTTTAATCTGGGTATTCGTGTAGCCGCTGAGGAAGAGCCTAATTTCCCATTTTATACCAGCCGATTGGGTATTCGTGCAAAGGATATTCTAGAATTTTATGTTGATAAAATTGAAGGAAACGAACACCGCTTTCAGTTGAAAATGCTGCATATCTTTTTAAACAAAGGAATCAAGGATGATATTTATTATTGGAGTGAATTGAATAAGGTCATCAACCTTTATTGTCAATTAAAAAAGATTTGTCCAGAACTGGATTCTATTAATATTGGCGGTGGATTCCCCATTAAGCATTCATTGGGATTTGAATATGACTATCAGTTCATGATCAATGAAATTGTGCGCAATATCAAAGTGGCTTGTAAGAAAAATAAAGTGCCCATGCCCAACTTGTTTACCGAGTTTGGTAGTTACACCGTTGGCGAAAGCATGGCGCATATATATAGTGTGATTGGCGAAAAAATGCAAAACGATCGCGAAACCTGGTACATGATCGATTCTTCTTTTATCACTACTTTGCCTGATACCTGGGGTATTGGTGAGAAGTTTTTGATGCTGCCAATTAACAAATGGGACAATGAATACCATCGCGTAGTTTTAGGTGGTATTACCTGCGATAGTCACGATTATTATGATAGTGAAGAACATATTAATGAAGTGTTCTTGCCAAAGGTAAATGGAGGAGAACCGCTCTATGTCGGATTCTTCCATACGGGTGCCTATCAAGATCAGATAAGCGGCTATGGTGGTATCAAGCATTGCTTGATTCCTTCACCAAAGCATATTATTGTAGGGCATGATAAAAATGGCAAACTGGTTGATTGGGTATATGCCAAAGAGCAAACTGCTCAAAGCATGCTTAAGATTTTAGGATACCAGTAATAAGATATTTCGGAAAATAGATGGGAGGGGTAGCAACTGCTACCCCTTTTTTATTGCATTAAGTGGGGCCAAAAAAAATAAGCCCATCAGACTATTCCTGCTGTGGGCTTCAAACTGTAAAGTGGCGCCTTACTGCCACTACTATACTAACGCGAATACCTATCCCAAAGTATGCCAGCCAGTAAAAATTATTTTTATAGCACTGATATATTCTGTGGTTCATGCTGGCAATTTTCAAGGTCTTTTTTAATTACCGCTGCTGTAATTTTATTTTATTCATCGAAGGGATGCTTTATTTTTAAGTTGCTTTTTTTTATCATCTCAATCGCTCGTATGAAATCATTTTTCATTTTTGTAGTTTTTATGAGTACTGTTATTCCCGTGCAATCACAAGCTAGTATTGATTCGGTGAAAGCAGCCGTTAATCAATTGTTTACGGCTATGAAAAATGCAGATGGGGTCATGTTGAAAAATAGTTTTACCGACAGTGCCTTGTTGCAAACTATCGTTACCAATAAGGAGGGGAAAATTATAGTGATGACTGAGTCAATTGCTGGGTTTGTAGATTTTATTAATAAAGAGGCGCCGGGGAATGCAGATGAACGAATCGTATTTGAATCTATCAAAATAGATGGCCCTTTGGCCATGGCATGGACGCCCTATGAATTTTATTATAAAGCTGGCTTTAGTCACTGTGGCGTGAATTCATTTCAACTGGTAAAGCAAGCTGGGGTATGGAAAATTCAATACATCATTGATACAAGGCGAAAAAAAGCTTGTCAGTAAATTAAAGTGCCCCTCCAGGACTGAAGGGGCTTAACCAAAACCAACTGTATACTATTTATAGAATAGCAATTTCTTTGCTGCCCATTTGTGCTGCTTCTTTTTTGGCAAGTTCCACTATTAAAATGCCGTTTTCATATTTCGCTTTGATATTATCGGCGTCAATTTTTTCATCTAAAGTGAAACTGCGCTTAAATGCTTTCTGGCTAAATTCTCTTCGAATTGTTTTTTCATCTGCATCTTTTACTGTTTCTTTTTGAGTGGCACTGATGGTTAGTAAATTACCTTCCAATTTAATGGAGAAATAATCTTTTTCCATGCCAGGAGCAGCTAATTGCAAATGATAGGAATTGCTTTTTTCGGAAATGTTTACTGGTGGAAAGCCCAGTACATCTTCTCTCATGGTCTTACCAAGTGTAGAAGGAATTTCATTAAAAATTTCATTTAATAAACCATCAAATGATTTTCCAAAATGGTTGGTAGTTCTAAACTGTGTCATAGTTATTTGTTTTTGTTTTTTAATTTTTTGTGTACTGTTATCTGTTCAAATCACAGTCCAATCCATTTTTTTAAGCCAAACTTTCAAATTACATGCGTATTAAATGACAAAATAGCAATGTCGTTTTCTTATTAATGGCAATATGGCAGTTTGATTATAAAATCTATGCATTTCCGAGATACAGAAATTTTACCCAGGTTTTAGGAGGGAGGTTGTAATTTTGCCATTCAAACTAAAAATTTAGCATTATGTATCCTCAAGAGATTGTTATTCCAATGAAAGAAGAATTGACGGAAAATGGATTTGAAGAATTATTGTCGGCAGCTGCTGTAGATAAAGCATTGAGTGAAAAGGGTACCACCTTGGTAGTATTGAATTCTGTTTGCGGTTGTAGTGCTGGTACTGCTCGTCCTGGTGTATTGATGGCCGTTCAAAATAGCACTAAGAAGCCCGATCGCATGACAACTAGTTTTGCAGGTTTTGATATTGACGCTGTTAAAAAGCTAAGAGAATTTTTATTGCCTTATCCTCCCTCCTCTCCATCTATTGCATTATTTAAAGACGGACAGTTAGTGCATTTTATTGAGCGTCACAATATTGAAGGACGCAGTGCGCAAATGATAGCGGCCAATCTGATTGGCGCTTTCGATCAGCATTGTAACTAATAATTACTTGACCAGTATTCATAGATTCCCGTTGCGTCCCAACGGGAATTATCGTTTATATTAAATATCTTGCGTTGCAAGTTTTAAATCTATCTACTTAACGCAATCAATACATGTACCCTAATTTATACTATATTTTTAAAGATTGGTTTTCCGTTCAATGGGAAGGCCTTAAATTCTTAAATACTTTTGGTTTGATGGTGGCTATCGCCTTTATGGTAGCTGCCATTGTGCTAACGCTTGAGCTTAAACGAAAAGAAAAGCAAGGCTTATTGGCACCAAAGGAGGAAATTATTACAGTAGGAAAACCTGCAGGGTTAATGGAATTGCTCACCAATTTTTTAGCGGGATTTCTTTTCGGGTTTAAATTATTTGGATTGTTTTTTAGCAAGGCCCCTGAAGTGAATCCGCAGGATTATATTTTTAGTGGGCAGGGTAATTGGTTGGGTGGACTAGCATTGGGTATATTTCTCGCGGCGTTGAAATGGTATGAAAAAAATAAACAAAAATTAAAATCTCCCGAAAACAGAACCGTTCGAATATGGCCACACGATCGGGTAGGGGATATTGTAATCATCGCCCTGATATTTGGAATCCTTGGAGCTAAATTATTTGATGCCTTTGAAAACTGGAGCAGTTTTATCGCCGACCCGGTGGGCACTTTGTTTTCGGCAAGCGGATTAACTTTCTATGGTGGGCTTATCATGGCGGCAGTGGCCGTATGTTGGTATGCGCATAAACGTGGTATTAAATTAATTCATTTAGTGGATTCCGCTGGTCCGGCACTTATGATTGCTTATGCCGTCGGACGAATTGGTTGCCAGGTGGCAGGTGATGGCGACTGGGGCATTTATAATAGTGCCTATATCACCGATTCTACTGGAAAAGTAGTGGAAGCCAAGGCAGGGGAATATCAACAACAATTACAGCATTATGCTATGTATTTTGAAAAAGGCAATGTATTAGATGAAGGAAAAATCATCAATAATACTTCCCGTAAATCCGATAGTTTAGCAGTTGTGCCATCCGCGTATTTTAAAGCCCCTTCTTTTTTGCCGGTTTGGATGGTGGCGTATAATTATCCCGGTAATGTAAATAAAGATGGAGCCATTGTGTTACCGGGTAATACCGAGGAACATAACCGGGTTTTGCCCATACCAGTTTTTCCTACTCCTTTTTATGAAATCGTCATAAGTTTTTTGCTTTTCCTTTTTCTATGGGCCATTCGTAGAAGAATAAAAACGGCTGGTGTAATGTTTGGCACTTACCTTATGCTTAATGGTTTTGAACGTTTCTTTATTGAAAAAATAAGGGTAAATACAACCTACGACAAGTTGCCTTTTAATCCCACACAAGCCGAAATCATTTCCCTCGCTTTGTTTATTGCTGGTCTGTTACTTATTTATATCAAAAAATCTAAAGCAAGCAATTAAATTACCATAGTCAGCATAAAGCATATCCAATTGGGTATGCTTTTTTATTGGCTTTATTAAGATTTGCATCCCCTGTAACTATTTCACTACTTATCCGTAACACCTACACTGATTTCAATAATCTAAGCAGTTTTTTTACCAATTATCACTTTATTTTGCCGTTCAGTATTAAGCAATGTACTATGTAAAACATGGTACTTACCTTTGTGAGGTAGTTATTAAAGTATATTACTGAGTATTTAAACCAAACATTTCGGATTAGCCACCGGAATTAAAAACAAAAAGTATAGCCATGAACAAATTTTTCAGCCTGCTGGCTGCAATGAGTATTGTATTGTCCAGCAATGCCCAAACCGGAGGCAAAATTTCCGGATCTATTAAAGACGGGGGTAATCAAAAAATTATTGATGCCGCCACTATTACCCTTTTGAAAAGCACCGATAGCAGTTGGGTAAAAGCAGCTGTCACCGACAAAGAAGGTAATTTCTCCTTCGAAAACCTTAAAAATGGTTCCTATCTTTTGCTGGCCACTTCTATTGGTCATGCCAAAACATATAGCGGACCTCTAAACATTTCTGATGCACAAAATTCGATTGGGGTGGGGGTTTTGCAATTGGTACCCACTAGCAAAAGCCTTAAAGAAGTAGTGGTTACTTCTAAAAAGCAATTGATTGAGCGAAAACTCGACAAAACCATTGTTAATGTAGATGCTGCTATTAGTAATGCTGGTACTACCGCACTGGAAGTATTAGAAAAAGCACCTGGGGTAATGGTAGACAAGGATGGTAATATTAGCCTGAAAGGTAAACAAGGCGTTATGATTATGCTGGATGGCAAACCGACTTATCTTTCAGCAACCGAATTGACCAGTATGTTGCGCAATATGCCCTCCGCCAATATTGATCAGATTGAAATCATGACCAATCCATCTGCTAAATATGATGCATCGGGTCGTTCTGGTATCATCAATATCAAAACAAAGAAGAACAAACAAAAAGGGTTTAATGGCAATGCAGCTTTATCTTATAGTCAGGGGGTATATTCAAGCACCAATAATAGTTTGAACCTGAATTATCGCAACGGAAAATTTAATTTATTTACTTCCTTAGGTGCATCAGACAGGAATGGTTTTCAGGACCTGACAATTACACGTCATTATAAAAATCCGGATCAAAGTTTAAAATCTGTATTTGAACAAAATGCTAGAGAGCATCGTATGTCGGGTAATTACAATGCAAAAATCGGGGTTGATTATTACCTCGATAAAAAAACTACCATTGGTGTTGTACTCAATGGTACCACTAACCCACAAACGCAAATTGGATTCAACACCAGTTATCTTAAAAATAATTTATTAGTAACCGATTCCATCGTTACCGCCAATAGCAGGGAAGATGCAAGTTGGAAAAACGGTGGATTGAACCTGAATTTTAGAAGAGTATTGGATTCTGCTGGAAGAGAATTGACCGCTGACCTGGATTATATCAACTATCGTTCTGTAAAATATCAAACATTTATCAATCAGTCATATGATCCTAACTGGGTATTGAAATCAGGTGATCGCTTATTGGGTGAATTGCCTTCGAATATCAATATTTATGCTGCTAAAATCGATTATACGCATCCTTTGAAAAAAGGCGGAAAACTCGAAGGCGGATTGAAGACCAGCTCTGTATCTACAGATAATACTGCCGGCTATTTCAATATGGTTAATTTAGATAAACTGCCTGATTATGATAAAACCAATCAATTTGATTACAAGGAAAATATCAATGCAGCTTATGTAAACTATAGCAGGGAGTGGAAAAAATGGAGCCTTCAAACAGGACTGCGTTTAGAAAATACCAATTACAAGGGTCATCAATATGGTAATCCAACACGTACAGATTCTTCCTTCGATCGTTCTTATACCAGTTTATTTCCAACTGCCTATTTCGGATACAATGCCTCTGAAAAAAATCAATTTGGTTTATCCTATGGCAGAAGAATCAACAGGCCCGATTATGAAGACCTGAACCCATTTTTATATTTCCTGGATAAATATACTTATGGAGCTGGTAATCCATTCTTGAGTCCGATGTTTAGCAATGTGTTGGAATTAAGCCATACCTACAAACAGTTTTTGACAACCACATTGAACTATAGCCATACAAAAGATTTATTGAATGAAACTTTTGAGCAAAAAGGAAATGCCATCATCGTTCGTAAAGGAAACTATGGTTATATGAATGATGCCAGCCTTTCTATCAGTGCCCAGGTGCCCATCACCAAATGGTGGACTTCCATACTTTACACTGAAGGAAAATACAATCAATTCAAAGGGAAATTATATGGCGAAGATTTGAATATTGATGCTACTACCTTTTTAGTGAATGTAAACAATCAATTTAAATTCAAAAATGGATGGAGCGCTGAACTAAGTGGATTTTACAGAACAAAGGGTATTGAAGGGCAAATAGAAATAATGGCATTGGGGCAAATGGACCTTGGATTGCAAAAGCAATTGATGAAAAATAAAGCTACCCTCAAATTGAATATGCGCAATGTGCTTAATACCATGAATCCAAAGGGGAATATTAATTTCCAAAATACAGCCGCTACATTTAGTCAAACCAGAGATAATAGGGTTGGTACTCTAAGTTTCAGTTATCGTTTTGGAAAACCTATCAAAGGCATTCAAAAAAGGAAAACAGGTGGTGCAGGTGATGAGCAGAATAGGGTGAAGTCGGGGAATTGAGGAGGAGGCTAAGGTTGAGGTTGAGGTTGAGGTTGAGGTTAAGGTTGAGGTTGAGGAGGATGCTGGATACTGGATGCTTGATGCTTGATACTTGCTACTTAATACTAGCTCTACAGATCGTTCGCTTCTTTTTGTTAGCCCGGGGTTCGCCCCGGGTTTTTTCATGGGGGTTGCTCATTTATTTTTACTTTTGTAAAAAATCAACCATATGCCATCATTTGATATCACCAGCAAAGTGGATTTGCAAACTCTAGACAACGCTATTAATATCGTTAAAAAGGAAATTACCAATCGATTTGATTTTAAAAATTGTCATGTGGTGATTGATCTCAATAAAAAAGATTTTATAGTAAACCTGGAGGCAGACAGTGAAATGAAAATTAATCAGATTACTGATGTAATGCTTAGTCGTAGTATGAAACAGGGCCTCGCACCTGAGGTATACGATTTAAGTAAAGAAGCCTACCCAAGTGGCAAGGTTTCCAAAAAAGAAGTGCCTGTTCGGAATGGCATTAAGCAAGAAGACGCAAAGAAAATTGTAAAAATGATTAAAGATGCTGGATTAAAAGTGCAGGCTTCAATCAATGACGACATAATTCGCGTAACCGGAAAAAAGATTGATGATTTACAGGAAGTGATTGCGGCCAGTAAGGGTTGGAATTTGGGTATTGCCTTGCAATATGAAAATATGAGGAGTTAACTGTAGCTTGGAGTAAAGGGGTCTAACGCCATAAAAAAGGCTGAAAAATGCTTTAATCTGCCTGTATTTTCCCTATCTTTGCACACTTATAAAAAATCAGTACGGCAAAATCCGTGCACTAAAACAGATAAATATGAAAAAAGACATTCATCCTAAAACTTACAGAACAGTGGTTTTCAAGGATATGAGTAATGGTCATACCTTCCTTAGCCGTAGCACTGCCTATAGCAGTGAAACTGTAAAATGGGAAGATGGCACTGATTATCCAGTAATCAAATTGGAGATTAGTAATACCAGTCACCCTTTTTACACCGGTAAAAATGTATTGGTAGATACTGCCGGACGTATTGATAAATTCAAAAAACGTTACGAAAAAAAGGCAAAATAATTGGGTAAATTGATCAATTTATTCTTGAAGTTTGTTTTTCATGGCTATACTTTAAGTCCCTTCGGTTCTCCGGGGGGATTTTTTTTGGCTCAAACTTTGTGTATAATTCCTTCATTATAATGAATTTGGAAGCAACATTTCCGAGGCTGGCGGTATCTATAATCCTGTAGAATTTAGTATATTGCAAGACTTCACTTTTATACCATAGCATGATGAGAAAAATACTGCTTTTGAGCACTCTTTTGTTTGCCACCTATATTTTAAATGCACAAGGGTTTAGTAATAAAGGAAAAGATTTTTGGGTTGGTTACGGAAGCCATGTATCCATGTATAATACCAATGGAACATTAATTGCAGGCGGCGGTTCTCAGGATATGGTGCTTTATTTTACTTCCGATGTACAAGCCAATGTAACTGTAAATATTCCTGCGACAGGCTGGACGGCAAGCTATACCATCATTCCACCTCCATTAGGTACAGGTTTGGTAGAATCAGTTGTCATTCCTAAATCGGGAGCTAATGATGCAAGATTGGGAGCTGAACAAAAATATCTGAAAAAAGGTATCCATATTACAAGTGATAAACCAATTGTTGCATATGCACATATCTACAATGGCTCTATATCCGGAGCTACTTTGCTTTTTCCCACCAATACATTAGGGAAGGAATACTATTCCTTGAATTATAAGCAAAACTCAAATGCGGCTTATTCGTACCCATATACATTTGTTATTGCTACTGAAGATAGCACTATCATTGAAACGACTCCTTCTGCCAACACACAATTTCGTACAGGGGGAGTAACTTATAGAGATACTTTGATGCAGGGGGATATCTTGAATTTATTAGGGCAATTATTAACCAATACTACCAATGCTTCTACTGGCGTTGAGTTGACTGGTACTAAAATAAAATCAGTGGCCACTGCAACAGGGCAATGTAAAAAAATTGCCGTTTTCTCAGGCTCTGGTAAAATAGGCATTACTTGTCCGGCTGGTACAGGTGGTAGTGCCGATAATTATATTCAACAATGCTTTCCCTCTACCGCTTGGGGAAAGGTATATTATACTGTACCTACAAAGGATTTGCCCAATAATTATTTTAGGGTGATGGTCAAAAATGCAAGTACAATTGTTAGGCTAAATGGTGCCATCCAAGGTGGAATTATCAATAATACCTATTATGATTTTCCATTGACCAATCAGCCTACTAAAATTGAAGCCGACCAACCCATCATGGTGGCGCAAATGATTACTACACAAGGTCAATGTGGAAATGGTTCACCCGGTGATCCAGAAATGATTTACCTAAGTTCTATTGAGCAAACGATTGAGAAAGTAACCCTCAATTCAACTTCACATGCAGCAATTACAAAGCATTATATCAATGTTATTTTGAAATCAACGGGCGTTTCTACTTTTAGGCTCGACGGAGCAGTGCCGGCAACTACATTTACACCACATCCGCAAGACCCCACCTATGTATATGCACAGTTCCCGGTTGTGGCTGGGGTGCATCAATTACAATCCGATTCTGGGTTTTCTGCAATAGCATATGGCTATGGAAGTGCGGAGTCTTATGGATACAATGCAGGTACCAACTTGCGGGATCTTTACACATTTGTAACGCCGATTAATCCTTTAAATATTTCAACTCAAACCACTGCTTGTACAGGTAATCCATTTTATTTTGCAGTAACCTATCCATACCAGCCATTGTCTTTGTACTGGGATTTTCATGGGGCGATGGGTTATCCCAATGTTACGGTAGGAGGACCGGTTCATGATACCACTTATTTAATCAATAGTCAGCAAGTTTGGCGGTATAAATTACCTACTACCTATACCTATTCTCCTGCCGGTGTTTATCCAGTGAGTGTAACCTCCGAAACTTCTGGTTCGGATGGTTGTGGTAATTATCAAATCAGAGATGATTCATTGTATGTATACGATCCTGCGCTTGCAGTTATAGGGCATATAAGCAATGGTTGTTATGTTGATTCGGTTGCCTTTTTTGATAGTACTGCATATCCTTCGGGTTCTGGTGTATACAATTACCAGTGGCAGTGGAATTTTGGTGATCCCGCTAGTGGTCTTGCCAATACTTCAACAGTAAAAAATCCTAGACATAAATTCAGTGGACCTGGTACTTATACCGTAACCTTAACTGCTTTAAGTAGCGTTGGATGTTTTACCAGTCCTGCCAGTTATCAGATAACCGTTACAGAAGTGCCCTCTGCTAATTTTGGAGTTAGCAGTCCCATTTGTAATGGCCTGCCTGTTACCTTTAGTGATACTTCTCAAGCAGCAGCACCAGGTGTATTGGCCAAGTGGTATTGGGATTATGGCGATGGAATAAAAGATACCGTCAATAATAATGGCAATCGCATTCATACGTACTCGCCATGGGGTAATAAAATTGCTAAATTAAAAGTGGAAACCAATAGTGGCTGTCAGAGTCCTTTCTTTACCAGAAACCTATACGTTGGTCCAATTCCATTTGTAGATTTTAATATGCCAGCCGTTGTTTGTCTGCCTTATGATTCTGCTCATTTTATCGATGCCAGTACCATTGCAGATGCTTCTCAGTCAGGTTTTGGATACAAATGGTATTTTGGAGATCCTCCCAGTGGTATCAATGATACTTCCTTATTAAAAAACCCTGCCCATTTATATCCAGGCACGGGTCCATTTAGTGTACACTTAACCGTTACTAGTAATGTGGGTTGTGTACACGATACGATTAAAGTATTTAATACCCTCTTTCCACAGGCACATGCGCCGTTTACGGTGAATCCCGAAAATTGTTTAAACGATGTTACCAGTTTTACGAGTAATGCTACTGGTAGCGGTAGTGCGATAACAGAATATCATTGGGATTTTGGCGATGCCAGTTTCTCTCTTTTGCCAAATCCAACGCATACTTACGCAACAGCCGGAACTAAAACAATTAAACATTGGGTAGTAACTGAAAGGGGATGTTACAGTGATACAACTACCCATACCATTGTTGTCAATCCTTTGCCCACTGCTAATTTTACCAGTGCGGGTCCTTTCTGCGAAACAGGCAGTATTCAATTTACAGATGCTTCTATTGCCAATGCAGGTACTATTACAGGTTGGGCCTGGACATTTGGAGATGCAGGAACTTCCTCAGCTCAAAGTCCAGCACATACTTATGCCGCTGCCGGTACATATACTGTTACTTTAACCGTAACCACCGATAAAAACTGTGTGAGTGCGGTGTATACTACAACGGTTGTTATTCATCCTTTACCAGTTACCAGTTTTACGCATGCACAGGCCTGTCTTCCTTATGGATTAGTAAACTTTACCAATAGCAGTACTGTGGCAGATGCAACAGCGCTTACTTATCTGTGGAATTTTGGTGATGCAGCCAGTGGAGTTTTGAATACAACCACTACTATCAGTCCTGCACACTATTTTAGTACAATCGGGCCTTATACCGTTACACTAACGGCAACGAGTGCACCGGGTTGTATCAGTACTGCCAACCAAACGGTTGCCGATATTTACGCACAGGCACATGCTAATTTTAGTGTGAATCCCGAAAATTGTTTGAATGACCCAACCGTATTCACGAGTAATGCTACCGGTAGCGGTAGTACGATAGCGGAGTATCATTGGGATTTTGGCGATGCCAGTTTCTCCACCACACAAAACCCATCACATACATATGCAACGGCAGGTACCAAAACCATTAAGCATTGGGTGGTAACCGATAAATCATGTTACAGCGATACTACCACTATTTCAATTGTGGTGAATCCATTGCCCGTTGCTGATTTTAGTTTTGCAGCACCTCGTTGCGAAACCAAAGTCATTAGTTTTACTGATGCTTCTGTAGCCAATGCAGGCGCATTGGCCAGTTGGGCATGGGATTTTGGCGATGCAGGTACATCCCCATTACAAAGTCCTACTCATACTTATGCAAGTGCGGGTACTTATACGGTAACACTCACAGTAACTACCAATAAAGGTTGTGTAAGTGCAGTTAAAACCAGCACCATTGTTATTGCTCCTCAGCCTGCACCTGGTTTCATCAATCCAGAAGTATGTTTGAGTGATGCTTTTGCGCAATTCCTGGATACCAGTCATATTGCTACCGGCAATATCATCACCTGGGCATGGAATTTTGGTGATCCTGGCAGTGGAGTATTGAATACATCCAATTTGCAAAATCCACAACATCGTTACAATGCCATTGGAAATTATATAGCCACACTAACGTTAACGAGTGATAGCGGATGTGTTGCCACGGTGGCACAAAGCTTTACAGTGAATGGAGATATTCCGGTATCTAATTTCAATCCATTGAATGCTGCCACCATGTGTGCCAATGATTCAGTTTATATTCAGGACGCCGCTACTGTTAATTTTGGAAATGTAACCAAGGTCGAAATTTACTGGGATAATTTGAATAGTCCAGCGCTGTTTCAGATAGATGACAATCCTTACCCTGGTAAAATATACGGTCATCTGTATCCGAATTTCCAAAGCCCGTTGACAAGAACTTTTACTATTCGCTATCGGGCTTATTCTGGTGCTACTTGTATAAATGATAAGATTAAAACAGTGGTAGTGAATGCAGCGCCCAAGGTACAGTTCAATACTGTTCCCAATATTTGTTTAGATGCCACTCCTTATCAGTTTACAGAAGCCAGTGAAATTGGGGCTGTGCCTGGAACGGGTGCGTATACTGGTCCTGGTATTACGGCAGGTGGATTATTCAATCCCGCTACTACCGGCCCGGGTACATTCACCATCAAATATACTTTCACCTCTGCCGTGGGCGGTTGTGTAGATAGTTTATCTAAAACAATTACCGTGTATGCGCCACCGGTAGCTGATTTCAGTTATAGTACATTGAATTGTGAAAAAGTGGCGGTCACCTTTACAGATGCGTCTACTACACCAGTGGGTACGCTTACTACCTGGACATGGGATTTTGGAGATGGCACACCAGCAGTCATTCGCAATACGGCAGCCCCTTTTACCCATGTATTTGTTTATTGGGGCAATTTTAATGTAACCCTAAAAGTTACTACCAGTAATGGTTGTATCAGTGTACAGAAACTATTGCCCATTTTGGTGAAGCCTGCACCACATCCTAATTTTACTTTCCCTGCAAGTGTTTGTTTACCTACTGCAGTGGTGCCCTTTAATAATATATCTAGCATTGCAGATGGAACAGAAAACGCCTTCACCTATTTGTGGAATTTTGGTGACTTGAGTGCTACTGCCACTTCTAAGAACCCTACGCATACTTATCCTTCCGTTGGGCCGTTTGCTGTAAACTTGCAAATTGTAAGTGGAAATGGTTGTATCAATGATACTACCATACAGTTGAATGTGATACATCCTCAACCGAAGGCTGATTTTATTATTAATAAGCCCAGTGTTTGTATTGGAGATAATGTTGGCTTTATTGATATGAGTGATGGCAAGGATGGAGTAGTGAA
Organism: uncultured Bacteroidota bacterium; assembly: GCA_903858475.1. Classification (GTDB taxonomy): domain Bacteria; phylum Bacteroidota; class Bacteroidia; order Chitinophagales; family Chitinophagaceae; genus Ferruginibacter. The sequence continues at coordinate 3,738 of CAIOIZ010000096.1, read as the reverse complement.
TCAGTGGAGATGGGATTTTGGTGATGGCAGCATTGATAATGTGCAGAACCCTATTCACTTGTATGGTAGTACCAATACCTTCACGGTAAGTTTGTATAGCATCAATAGTCATGGTTGTAACAGTGATACGGTCAGCAAGCCTTTCGACGTGTATCCTTATCCGGTAGTTAATGCAGGTCCTGATAGAGTGGTACTTGAAGGTGGTTCCATCATCATTAATGCTACTGCCAGTGGCAATGATTTATTGTATTTGTGGACGCCGGCTACTTATTTGAACGACAATCGAATACTCACTCCAACTGCTAGTAATTTACTGGATGACATCACCTATACCTTTACCGTAACAGGTAGGGGAGGTTGTGCCAGCACAGATAGGGTATTTGTAAAATTGCTCAGGGCTCCATTGGTGCCCAATACATTTACGCCCAATGGCGATGGCATCAACGATGTATGGTCTATCGAATACCTCGAAACCTATCCCAATAACCGCGTGCAAGTATTTACTCGCACAGGTCAGCAGGTATTTGAAAGCAAGGGGTATAGTAAACCATGGGATGGCACCATCAAAGGAAAGCCATTGCCTTTTGATACGTATTATTATGTAATAGAACCTAATAATGGTCGAAAACCAATTACAGGTTTTGTAACCATAGTAAAATAGATAGTGCTTAAAATCAATAATTATAAGGGCTTCGGAATCAATCCGAAGCCCTTATAGTATGTACATTCCAGTAAAATTCTTGCATCTATTTAGTTAGGGAAAGGCTGTGTTTTTTCTATAAATGGTATCCTTTTCAGCGAGATTTTAGCTTATATTGCACAACTCATTTTTAACTATACTACATGCGGAAGTTTTTATTGACCACTATGGCTATAGTGGCTAGCCAAATTGTTTTTTCACAGGATTTTAGTAATAAAGGGAAAGATTTTTGGCTGGTATTTCCTGCGCACGTTCCTTCAAGTGGCCAAGCTCAAATGGGCTTATTTATTACATCTGATAAAAATTCTTCCGGCACTATTTCTGTCAATGGATTTAATACTACGTTTACTGTTTTGGCCAATCAGGTTACAGGCCCCATAAATATTCCTTATGCCAATGCCAATGTAACGGCAGGCGAAAGTGGAACGGTAGTAAACAAGGGTATCCATGTGAAGACCAATACAGGACAACCTGCAGTAGTAGTGTACGCTCATATTTACGCAGGTTTTCGATCAGAAGCTTCCTTGATCTTGCCCACGAATACCTTAGGGAAAGCCTATTATTCTATGAATTTCTGGCAGGCAAGTACAGGTGGATCAAAATCACAGTTTCAGATCATTGCAACTGATACCAATACCATTGTAAACTATCGATTAAGAAAAAATGGCGTTTTAGATGCAACTACACAATCAGCAACACTTCCCAATCGAGGTGACCTTATTCAGATTCAAGATAATGCCGATTTATCAGGTTCTTATATTGAATCCGTTTCCAATGGGATAAATGTATGTAAAAAGATAGCTGTTTTTTCAGGAAGTTCTGCATTAGCAGCTAGCCGTAGTGGTTGTAATGGGGGTTCTTATGATCCCTTGTATCAACAATGCTATCCGGTGAGTACTTGGGGAAAGGAGTTTGGGGTAGTTCCTTTGATGAACAATACCAATGGATTTCCCTTAAGGGTAATGGCTTCTGAAAATGGTACTACGGTAAATTTAAATGGCACAATAGTAAACTTAAATGCGGGTGAATACTATCCTGCTACTACCTCCAATCCTGTTGTTTTTACCGGAGCTAAATTAATTACTGCAAATAAGCCCATTGCAGTGGCACAATATTTATTGAGTGCCAACTGTGCAGGTTCTGCTCAAATAGGCACTCAGGCTCAAGGTGATCCGGATATGATTATTTTAAATCCGGTAGAACAGAATATCAGTGATATCAATATTTTTTCTTCCAACCTTCAAAATATTCATACCAAGTATTTGTGTGTGTATATGAAAACAGCTCAGGCAGGTTCATTTAAAATCAATAACCTAGCACCTGTAAGTTCATTTTCACAAATGCCTCAGTTGAATGGGTATTCTTATATGGTAGAAGATTTGACCACATACCCTACACAATCTTTTCGTTTGACAGCCGATAGTGGTTTTAATGCTATTACTTATGGAATGGGCGATGCAGAATCATATGGATATTCAGCAGGCACCAACGTGCGGGATTTGTATCAGCAGATTGGCATTGTAAGTCAGTGGGGGATTGAATCAACGCCTTCCTCATGTACTGGTTCTCCTTTTAAATTTAAAATTTCTTTACCCTATCAGCCGGATTCATTGTACTGGGATTTGAGTGCTTGTACCAATTATACACCTGTTGGAAATATCATGCAAGTGCCTCCCGTACCTGGCCCTGGTCCAAATCCATTACCAGCTGACTCTACTACTATCGTGAACGGGAAGACGATTTATTGGTATTCATTACCTCAGGTATATACTTTTAATACAGTAGGTACTTATCCAATCAGCATCACTGCTTATAAAAGTAATGTGGATGGATGTGGAAATGTGCAGGATATTGATTTTGACTTAGAAGTATCTGCTCCTCCGGTGGCTGATTTTAACTGGATTAGCAATGGCTGCGTAACTGATTCAGTGCACTTCAAAGATATATCTGTTACCGATAAACCTACCTATAGGTGGTGGTGGGATTTTGGTGAACCTAGTAGTGGAGTAAATAATAATTCCACGCTCAAATCCCCTCTGCACAGATATGCAGCTCCAGGAACCTACACGGTTCGTTTTGCAACGATTACCACCCCTGGTTGTTTGAGCGACACCATTCAAAAGCAAGTAACGATAACTGCCGTGCCTTCTGCTAAATTTGGCATTTCCTCTCCTATATGCCAAGGTATTGCGGTTACTTTTAGCGATACTTCTTTTGCTGCAGCTCCCGGGGTATTGGCTAAGTGGCATTGGGATTTTGGAGATGGCATTATTATTACCCGAACTACCGGTAATGATACCACGCACTTATACAATTTATGGAGTCCATTGGTAACCGATTCCCTGATAGTGGAAACCAATTCAGGATGTAAGAGTCCGGCCTTTATAAGAACTTTTAAAGTAAATCCCATTCCATTCGTAGATTTCAATATGCCTGCGGGTGTTTGTTTGCCAGGCGATTCGGCTCATTTCTTTGATGTCAGTACCATTGCCGATGCTACACAAGCAGGCTTTGTTTACAATTGGAGTTTTGGCGACCCTGCCAGTGGTGCCAATAATAGTTCGGCATTAAAAAATCCTGCGCATTATTATAATGGGGTAACACCACCGCCTCCTTACCCTGTAAAATTAACAGTAACCAGTGCTGCAGGTTGTGTACATGATACCACCAAGAACCTGGTAACAGTATATCCACAAGCGCATGCATTATTCACTGCACCTACACCTGTTTGTTTGGGTACGGCGATGAGTTTCACCAGTGATGCTGATCCCTTGGCTGGTAATACCGTTCAGGAATACTATTGGGATTTCGGCGACATTACTAACGGTACAGGGCATTCGATTAATCATACCTACACCACAGCTGGCAGCTATACCGTTAAACATTGGATTCTAACCGATAAAGGATGTTATAGTGATACCGTCAGTCATACCGTAACGGTTTATCCTATTCCTGCAATAAGTGCAGCGGTGCCAACTAATCCAACTACTTGTTTGGGTACTGATGGTTTTATTACGCTCAGCGGTTTGTTAGCAGGT
>CAIOIZ010000095.1 GCA_903858475.1 uncultured Bacteroidota bacterium | reverse complement strand
ATAACTGGTATCGGTACCCGGCATAATAAAATCGCCCTGGCCCTTCCACTTAGCTGGCCATTCACCTTGTGTACGAATAGCAATATCTCCATTTTTACATGCAAAAGCACAATTTTGACCAGGCGTATGCAAATAGGTAACGGCAGCCTGGTAGTCGGTATAATTCTTTGCATGATCCAATAAATTAAAAATTTTCAATTCATTGCTTTTATCATGTGCCTTCCACCTAACTGCATAATTTTTTTGATTGCTGGTACGGTTGCCACTGAAATTTTTATCATACATCACTGGACACCAATCATCCCCTAATTGAACATAAGCCACGGAATCAATAAAATCGGGTTTGTCTTTTATTTTGATAGTATCAATGCGCCAACGAGTATTCTTCCAATCACCATTAAATAAATATTGTGTTCTATTGGCATCTTTGAATTGTACTTCATAATAATCCCTCACATCTCTTCCGCCATTGGTGAAACCAAATGCACAACTATCATTGAATCCAATAATCACACAGGGTGCACCAGGGAAACTTGCTCCATAGGCATTGAATGTAGGTGTGCTAATTTGCATTTCATACCATAAAGAAGGAAGGTTTAACCCCAAATGAGGATCATTACATAAAATGGGATAACCGCTTTTCGTTTTTTTACCACTTACTGCCCAGTTATTACTTCCATTATCACGATCGGGTTTGAATGATTCCAATGAAACCAGGTCTTTATTGTTGAGATATAAAGAGTCGGCAAAAGCAGGTGCTGTAGGAAATACAGTTTGTGCCGCTAACACTGTTCCCCTTGGAATAATAGGGTCCAGTGAATCATGTATAGCAGGATAAAGTTTACTGAAATCATCTGCCGAAAAAAAACGCTTGGCATTGGTCATTTCAAAATCATCATCATGACCAGCTAAATCAAGACTCATGTATTTTAAAAACAAAGCCGTTTTTAAATTTGTCCATTTTTCAGGTGCATACCCTATTAATTTATATTCGATGGGCAATTGGCTTTCTGTCAGAGAACTTATATATGCATTTACACCTGCAGTGTAAGCATCACAGGTAGCTTTGATTTCGGGATCTTTGGCGGTTTCTTTTTCTGCAATTTCTGCAGCATATACCATCCCCAAACGCCTCATATTACGGTCGAAATTCAAAATACGTTCTTCCTTTCCTCCTAATATCTCACTTAATCTTCCTGCAGCAGCATGTGTTTGAAATTCCATTTGCCACAAGCGGAATTTGGCATGCAAGTATCCCTGTACAAAGAAGGCATCATTTTCATTATCGGCGAAAATATGTGGCACCAATCTGTCATCAAAATATACTTCGGTTTTACCACTCAATTGTGGAAAGTTTACATCACCGGAGTAATCCTTATTGGCAGCTTCCGCATTTTGCCATACGCCCTGTTGGGGACTCAGCAATTTTCCTAAAGGAGCAGGTAATATTGTTTTTGTATTTAGTGTATAAATCAGCCCCGTAGTAATTGCGGCTGATAAAAGGAAGGGAACTACTTTCATAAAGCAGGAATTTGATGTAAAATAAGAAAAACTAAGGGAATACTATTAAAGCTTGAAAGAAATTTACCGACCAGTTTTGCATGTAATTAGTACAGTCTGATTACTATTTAAAATTTGCCTTATTACAAGGCAAGTTTTTTAATTTTACAAAATGAAGGAACTCAACATTGATGTAAAAAATATTTTGGGCTTGCAATTACCCACCGACCCACGTTGGGTAAACCTGGCAGAAATGGAATTGGCAGAAATTTTAACCGACCATGCCTACTGCGAACAGAAAGCGGCTACTACTTGCATCTCCCTTATACAACGCTATCCCGATCGAGTTGAAATGGTAGAAGAACTATCTCCGATTGTTACAGAGGAATGGGGACATTTCAGAATGGTGTTGGCCGAGTTAAAAAAGCGAAATCTTCCTTTAGGTAAACAGAGAAAGGATGAATACGTAAATAAACTGCTCGAATTTCAAAAAAAAGATGGCAGTGTAGAAGACAGATTGCTGGATCGACTTTTAACAATGGCCTTAATTGAAGCAAGAAGCTGTGAAAGATTCAAAAGATTAAGTGAAGGACTAGACAATGCCTACATGAGAAATTTCTATAGAAAATTCATGGAAAGTGAAGCAGGGCATTACACCCTATTTATTAATTTGTCGGAATTATACTTACCAAAAGATAAAGTAAGAAAACGTTGGAAAGAGTGGCTGGCTTTTGAAAAAAACTTGATGAACGAAATGACAATCAGGGGCGACCGCATTCATTAATTAAAAGAATACCTGATTCTTGTTGTACAAGGGATATAAGGCATCCCCACTGATTCATAAATATTGGGGGGCCTCAATGCATCGGGACCTCTTTGAATGATCATTTCATAATCGGCAGGTAGATTTTTTATTTTGACAAATTTCTGCTTAGCGCCCATACCACAGGTGAATTCTAATTGCCATCTATTATTCCTACTCAATTTAAAAGTATATCCAAATACAATTGCACCTCCTACGGAATGAGCATCGGCCAAATAGGGATATTTAGTCAAGGTATCCTGCGTGTTGCTGTTGACAAAATTATTGGCAGCAGAAAAGCGGTAGTATTTCCACCTGAATTCGAGGCCAACAAAAGGACTATGCTTGGCTTTGTTTTCAGCAGAAATAATACCCAAATCCAACAAGGGCTTCCACCTTTGCAATAAATGATAGCGGTATTGAGCAAGGAATCGAAAACCATGCAATGACTGAAATCCATCCAATTTAAAAAAAGGCGTTTTACTCAGATAGGATAGTTCAGTGAAGTACGCACTCCTTTCCGTAAATCGATTACCCATTCCCATACCAATTGCCATATGAGGTTCAATCAATCCATTTGTATTGATTGATAAATATTGTTGCCTACTTGTAAATCGCTTGAAATGATTCTTCGCAGTTTGTGCTTTTAACGAAAGCGCAGTCAAACACATCAAAAATACTAACCAGCTCTTCATGCACTAAAATAATTGATTTGCTCAGTAAGATGCAGGAAGGGATGCTTTTGCTGCATGGTTTTACAAATGTTTAAATATTTTGTTTTAAAAGCAAGGTGTGCAGCAGATTGATCGTGAAAAGGCCGATGGCTCATAGCAGCATTTACTTCATTGATTTCTTTCATGAGCAACCGAGTACTATCATCCATGCAGGCCATTACAAATTTATCCCAAACATAATTAGTGGCAGCATAATTGGGATGCACCATGTCTTCTGCATAAAAACGATAATCGCGCAAGTCATCCACTACCAATTCATATGCTGGAAAATAATGACACTGCTCGTATTGAGCTACCATTTGGTGAACGGCACTTATTAATAAAGCTTTACTTCGATTATTTTCTACAAAACCCTCCCGTAAATGTCGAACCGGACTAATGGTGAAAATAATTTGCAAGCCAGGATTAAAAGATTGTAATGTTTCTACTATTCCATTGAGTATATCCATCGATTCGGAATAGTCCAACAATCTTCTATTGAACCAATCGGCAGGAGCTTTATGATTATTGGCTGCTACTTTACCAGGGTTAAAGCCAGGCGCTTTTTCGGTTAATTCATATACCCAAGCAGAGCCCAATGTTATAATTAAAAAATCAGCTGAGCGAAGGTATGCATGCGCCGCCTTAGTAGAACTGTTTATTTTTTCAATAATATCTGCCGTAGTAATTGCTGAAAATCGGCTATGATGATGCCAACTATGCCAAGCTTCATTTAAGGGAAATATATCATGCTCAGTAATACAAATTGCCTTAATATACGTAGCGATTGCTTGCTGAACACTAACAGGATTAAATAAAATTCCATTAGGATTTTGTAAAACATTGAATTGATGTGCCAATAATTTATTACCAATATTTTCGGTAAAGCAACTACCCATCAACATCAAAGCATGACGATGGTGAATTTTATGTGTTAATGGAGCGGGTGTACATTCGATATGAAAATCCATGCAGCAAATTACTGTGTAAAAAAGGAATTAGACAAATATAGTAGCTGCCATTCGACGACATTCTTCTAAAGCAGTTGAATTCAATGAAGTTAAATATCCTCTTTGCTGAAAAAAAGGAATCATTTTCGATGAATCCATATTGCCCACCAATTCATCGTTGGCCATGGGACAGCCACCAATGCCACCTAAAGCCCCATCAAACCTTGTACAGCCTGCCTCTATTGCTGCTTTTAATTTGATTTCCCAATTAGTGGCACTAGAATGAAGATGCACCCCTATTTCAATTTCGGGTAATGCAGTAATAAGGTCATTACAAATCAGGTGCACTTGTTCGGCAGTTGCCAATCCAACTGTATCGGCCAATGAAATTATACTAATACCCATGCCCGTTAGTTTATTTATCCAATCATATACCAGCGACACCGTATATGGATCACCATAAGGATTGCCAAATCCCATGGAGATGTAAACCACTAATTGTTTATTATGTTGCAGGCAAATCTTTTGAATAGCCGCTACCCTATGCAATGATTCTACAATAGATGAATTGGTATTTCTTTGTTGGAAAGTTTCAGATATAGAAAATGGAAAACCCAGGTAATCGATGGCATCATAAACAACTGCATCTGTGGCCCCCCTTTCATTGGCAACTATTGCCAATAGTTTAGTGGTACCCTCTTTTTTTAATTGACTAATTACTTCTTTGGTATCCGCCATTTGTGGAATGGCTTTGGGATTCACAAAACTTCCAAAATCAATGGTATCAAATCCTACTTTTAACAAGGCATTGATATACTCTATTTTATCTTGAGTAGGGATCCATTGCTTCCAGCCTTGCATGGCATCACGTGGGCATTCGACCAGTTTTATTTTATGTGTTCCTGAAGCAATCAAGTAAAAGAGTTGAGGAATTAATTATCGACTATTCAATAAACAATGTGAAAAAGTATTACTTCCGTTGTTTCATCGCCGCATATAAAATCACCCCAGTGGCCACCGATACATTTAAACTTTCAAAATTCCCTTGCATTGGAATTTTAAACTGCGCATCACATATTTTCATCAAGGCCGGATAAATTCCCTTGTCCTCACTGCCCATTATAATGGCAGCAGGTTCTTTAAAATCAATTTCGTCAATAGATTTAGAAGCAGTCATTTCACTGGCAAATACCTTAATACCATTCAAATGCAATTCATCTACTGCTTTCATCAAACTACTCACCCGGCAGATAGCCAATTGTTCTAAGGCACCCGCAGAGGTAGTGATGGCATCTTCATTCAATGCCCCTACCCCTTTGTCGGGTATAATGATAGCATGTACGCCAAAACAAAAAGCACTGCGGGCAATGCCTCCAATATTCCGAATATCAGTAATGCCATCCAATATTAAAAAAAAGGGTGTTTCGCCTTTTTCTACAACAAATGAAATAACATCTTGTAAATCCTGGTATTGAATTTTTGAAATTAATGCTATACATCCTTCATGATTGCTGACATTGAAATTGTTCAGTTTTTCAACGGGTACTTTATTGATGGGGACTAGATTTTTCTCTGCCAGCTCTTTGATGGCATCAATTGTTTCGCCATGCACGGTTCCTTGCATATAAATTCTTTCCAATTGCTTTCCCGTCTGCATTGCTTCGATAATGGCCTTTCTGCCTACTATCAGGCTCGATTTTTTGGGCCTTTGCTGTTGATGTTTAAAATTTCTCACACTTCAAAATTAACCTTAATTGACACAATAAAAAAAACCATAAGCAATGGCTTATGGTTTTCCTATAAATAGAAGTTTATTATTTCAATCCAAATACTTTCTTAACCTCTTTCACCGCATCCAATTTTTCCCAAGTAAACAATTCTACTTTTTTCTTAATTGACTTACCATCGGGAGAAGTAAAGATTTTTTCTACCACTTCATTTTTACGACCCATATGACCATAGGCAGCTGTTTCGCTATAAATTGGATTGCGCAACTTAAGCCTTTGCTCTATGAAATAAGGACGCATATCAAAACAAGCCATTTTCATGATTTTGTCGGCAATTTGTCCATCAGTAAGTTTCACTTTGGCAGTACCATAAGTTACTACATTTATGGAGGTGGGCTGTGCTACACCGATTGCATAAGATACCTGTACCAATACTTCGTCACAAAGACCTGCAGCCACTAAATTCTTGGCTATATGACGGGTTGCATATGCAGCACTACGATCAACTTTACTAGGATCTTTTCCACTAAAAGCACCACCACCATGTGCACCCTTTCCACCATAAGTATCAACGATAATTTTACGACCTGTTAAACCAGTATCGCCATGCGGACCACCAATTACAAATTTACCAGTTGGATTAACGTGGTACTTAATTTTATTGTTGAACAAGTGGTTGTATTTAGCATATTTAGCCTTTACCCTTGGAATCACAATATTGATAACGTCTTTCTTAATTTTGGCCAACATTTTTTCATCCTTGTCAAAATCGTCGTGCTGTGTAGATACCACAATCGCCTCAATACGAACGGGTACATTATTGTCATCATATTCCAATGTAACCTGGCTTTTTGCATCAGGCCTTAAGTATTTCATTAGTTTCTTTTCTCTTCTGATGACCGCCATTTCCAATAAAATATAATGGGCTAAATCGAGCGCCAAAGGCATATAGTTGTCGGTTTCGCTGGTAGCATATCCAAACATCATACCCTGGTCACCGGCACCTTGTTCTTCTTTTTTCTTTCTTTCAACCCCTTGATTAATATCAGAAGATTGTTCATGAATAGCAGATAGAATACCACATGAATTGGCTTCAAACATATAATCACTAACCGTGTACCCTATTTTACGGATTACACCACGAGCAATTTCCTGTACATCCAAATAAGCTTTACTTTTCACCTCACCTGCCAATATCACCTGACCGGTGGTAACCAAGGTTTCACAGGCTACTTTACTATTGGGGTCAAAGGCCAAAAAGTTATCGATCAATGCATCGCTGATTTGGTCAGCTACTTTGTCTGGATGTCCTTCACTCACAGACTCCGATGTAAATAAATAAGGCATGAATTTAATTTTTAGGTTGCAAAGATAAGGTTGTAAAAGTAAACAGCAAATGGGCAACTATAAAAATCAAGGAATGTTTTGCACCTTCAATTCCCAATAGGAAGGCGATATCAAAAAAACTGCTCAGGGTCCAATGCTGAATTATAATAGGCTAACGATAACTTATGTAAATTTGCAGTTCAATTCCAAATCAATGAGTGAAGAAAAGAGCTTAAATTTTATTGAAGAAATTATAGAACAGGACCTACAAGAGGGCAAATATCAATCCATTTTAACCCGTTTTCCACCAGAGCCAAATGGCTATCTGCATATTGGGCATGCGAAGGCTATCTGCTTAAACTTTGGCCTTGGCTTAAAATATGCTGGCAAAACCAACCTGCGCTTTGATGATACCAACCCTGTTACAGAGGATACAGAATATGTGGATAGTATAAAGGAGGATATTCGTTGGCTGGGATTTAATTGGGCCAATGAGTTTTATGCCAGTGATTATTTTGATGCATTGTATGGCTATGCCATTGATTTGATTAAGAAAGGATTCGCCTATGTAGATGACCTTACAGCTGAAGAAATAGCACATTTGAAAGGCAGTCCTACTGAAGCAGGCAAACCTAGTCCATTTAGAGATAGGTCGATTGATGAAAACCTTCAGTTATTTGAAGCCATGAAGGCTGGTCAATATAAGGATGGTGCGAAAGTGCTACGAGCGAAAATTGATATGGCACATACCAATATGCTCATGCGAGATCCCATCCTTTATCGAATCAAGCACGCACATCACCATCGTACAGGAGATACTTGGTGCATCTATCCGATGTATGATTTTGCCCATGGACAAAGCGATAGCATTGAAAATATCACCCATTCCATCTGTACCCTTGAATTTATTCCACACCGCGAATTATACGACTGGTGCATTGAAAAACTGGGCATTTTCCCCAGTCATCAATATGAATTTGCCCGCCTGAATATGACCTATACGGTAATGAGTAAACGAAAATTACTGCAATTGGTAAATGATGGCTATGTATCGGGCTGGAATGACCCTCGCATGCCTACCCTCAGTGGTTTTAGAAGAAAGGGATATACCCCAGAAAGCATTCGATTATTCTGCGATAAAATTGGTGTAGCCAAGCGGGAGAATTTTATTGATCTGAGTCTGCTTGAATTTTGCTTGAGAGAAGAACTCAATAAAAAAGCACTAAGGGTAATGGCTGTTTTGGACCCTTTAAAACTCATCATTAGCAATTATCCTGATAATACTACAGAAGAACTGATAAGCGAAAATGGTCCCGATGAATCTATGGGAACCAGAACACTTCCCTTCAGTAAAGAACTTTGGATTGAACAAGAGGATTTCATGGAAGAAGCTGCAAAAAAATGGTTCAGGCTAGCGCCGGGTGCGATGGTAAGATTGAAAAGCGCTTATATTGTTCAATGTGATGAGTTTGTAAAAAATGAAGAAGGCAAAATAACCGAAATACATTGTACCTATTTCCCCAATAGTAAGAGTGGCAATGATACCAGCGGCCTTACTGTAAAGGGTACCATTCATTGGGTTAGTGCTGCACAGGCGCTTACAGCCGAAGTAAGGCTTTATGACCGATTATTCCGTGCAGAAAACCCCAATAATGAAGAAGGCGATTTCAAGGATAATATCAACCCCAATTCTTTGCAAATCATACCGAAGGCTTATATTGAACCATCCCTTCAAAATGCTCAATTAGCAGACCGTTTTCAATTTATCCGCAAAGGATATTTTTGTCTGGATACAGATAGCAGCCCTTCCCATTTAATCTTCAATAGAACCGCCACCCTAAAAGATGCATGGGCCAAGGAAATAAAGAAAGCATAATAATTCCACTTTATAACAACAAATGCCGTTAATCTACGGCATTTATTTTTTTATTTTACCCTATTTGTGGTATTGGATTTACCATAATTTGATTATACTTTTACATTTTAGTTGCATCCTAAACAGATACCTTCCTCATGTAAAACCAGCCTTTATCAAAAAGGTTTCCAAACATTCGGTTTTAACTATTAAACTATTATGCAATGAAAAAAATTATTCTTTCTTTCTTTTTTGGTATGGTATGTATGCTAAGCATGGCCCAAAATGTAGGTATTGGCACCACCACCCCTGCAGCAAGATTGGATGTGAAAACAAGTTCCAATTATGTAGCACAATTTAATGGTGCAGCGCCCATGTATATGGGCATTTTTGAAGCTGATATCTACAGGGGCTACTGGGGTTCTTATGCAGGAGCAGCTGAAGATGTAGACTTTGGAACTGGCTCAGGAAATACAACTGGAAAATTACACTTTACTATACAAGCGAATCCCAGAATGACAATTAATGCTGCAGGTCAGGTAGGTATTGGTACAACCAACCCCAATCATCTTTTGCATATCAACGGGGGCGACGTATTTGTACAATCTAGTTCTGGCTTAATACGATTTGGCTATGAAGGTGGCAATGAATGGCAAATGGCTACTACCGGTGCTGGTGCTGATTTAAGATGGTATACTACACCTGATGGAGGCACCACCATTACGCCAAGGCATTATTTCAGTCAAAATGGGAATATGGGAATAGGAGGATTTAGTGGCCCAGGTGTGCCGCTGGGCAGGCTGGATGTAATTGGGGCGGGAAGCACTTCTACCACCAATACTTTTTTATTAAGAAATAGCATTGGTGATACTTTATTAAGAATGCGTGACGACGGCAGAATGGGTATTGGCTATAATGGAACTTCCTATGGCAGAACGCTTAATATGGGAGGTACTGGTGTTAACTTTTATACAGCCAATGAAGTGGCATTTGGTGGAGCCATTTTTCCAACTGACACATCATTAGTGTTATGGTCAAATAGTGGGGCCAATAATTATTTGGTATTACAACCTTCATGGGGAAATACCGGTATTGGCACATATACCCCCAATGCAAAGCTGCATTTGAATGGTACAATGTTAATCGGTTCAAATAGCAATAGAATTGCAACCGGTTATCAACTCAGTGTGGTTGGTAAAATTATGGCCGAAGAAGTAAAAGTACAACTCTATGCCACTTGGCCTGATTATGTGTTTAGCAATGATTATAAACTAATGCCATTAGAACAACTGGAGCAATCTATTAAATCAAACAAGCACCTGCCCAATATTCCCGCAGCTGCAGAAATAGAAAAGAACGGCATTATGCTGGGAGATATGAACAAAAAAATAGTGGAGAAAGTAGAAGAACTGACTTTATATATTATTGAAATTAATAAAAAGAATACTGCCCTAACTGAAAAAGTAGAAAAACTGGAAAAGCAAATAAGCATCAACAATAACCAAGCAATTATTGTTAAATAATTCATATCATGAAAAGATATTTAAAAAAAATTGTTGCGATAGGGTTCATTGGAATGTTGGTTTCGTACCATTCTGCGGCACAGCAGAATATTGATCAGATTATCCGGGATCCTAGTAATAATTATTATACCATAAAACAAAAAGCAGCTGCCTGGTTTCTGGAAAAAGGAATGGAAGGCACGGGCTATAAAGAATTCAAACGTTGGGAATTTTTAGTAAAAAATAATATCGCAAGCGATGGCGGCTTACCCGATTTTGAAAAAAACAACCAGCAGGCCTTAGATAATTTTAAAGCGAATAATATACAGCCTAACAGTCCATTGGCTGGCATATCAAATTGGCTACCCCTTGGGCAGCCAAACCCAACCATTCAGGCTGGAGATAACCAAAATGGTACAGGTAGTGTTCGCTGTATTGAACCTTTGGGCAGCAATTTCTGGCTAGGCACTGCCGGTGGGGGTTTATGGCAAGGCGCTTTTGTAAGTGGCAGTACCTATAACTGGACCGCAAAAACAGATGGGATTCCAAACCTTTCCATTCAAAGCGTGTCAGTAGCTCCTACTAATTCCAGTATTATGTATGCTTTAACCGGTGCAGTAGGTTCAGCATCAGGGTACAGAAGTACAGGAGTAATAAAATCTGTTGATGGTGGAACCACCTGGTATGAAACCGGACTTAGTTTTCCTGCAAGTGGTGGAGTAAAGGGATATAAAATTTTAGTAAATAGCGGCAATGCCTCCATCGTATGGGCATGCACCGATAATGGTTTATTCCGTACTATTGATGGTGGAATTACATGGGCTAATGTAACCTATTCTACTACTATTGGAGGATCACAGTTTAATTTTACTACCAATGCATGGGATATAGTTTACCAGCCTGGTAGTACAACAGTAATGTATGCCACCAGTGCCGGTCCTTATTTTTATAAAAGTACAGATGCGGGAATAACCTTTTTGCGAGTAGACCGTGCAGGAGCAGGACTACCAACCACGGGTGACCGCATTCAAATAGGTGTTACTGCTGCCAACAGTGCCTATATATATTTACTGTACGGAGATGGCACAATTTTCCAAGGGATTTATTTGAGTACCAATAGCGGAACCTCCTTTACACTAAAAAGCAATTCCCCCAATGTACTAGGCTCCCAAGCTTGGCGGAATATTTGCATTGCTGTTTCTCCTACTGTTGCAACTGACGTCTATGTTGGCGGATTGGATGTATATAAAAGTACCACATCAGGCACCAGTTGGACGCAAATATCGTTCTGGTCCACCCCTACCTTTAGCCAGTTTTGCCATGCAGATATATTTGATCTTTATTGTGATGCTACTTATTTGTATTGTGCAAGTGATGGAGGTATGTACCGCATGACACGTAGTACAGATAGTTGGACAAATATCCACAGCAATATGCAGATTGCACAAACTTACCGCCTTGGTGCTGACCCAAGTGCCGCTGCAGCTTTTGCTACGATGGGTAACCAAGATAATGGTACTTATAGAAATTCGGGTGGTACCTACCTTTGCATTGGTGGTGGTGATGGCATGGAAACAGTTGTAAAACCTTCTGATATTAATGTAATCTATTTATCATCCCAAAACGGCAATTTTTACCGCAGCGATGATGGTGGAACATCCAATACTTTCATAAGAAGTGGGGCTGGTAACTGGACAACACCCGCAGTACTCAGGCCTGGATTTGACACCCATATTTATATTGGATATATCAATATTGATTATAATCCTACTTCAGGCACCGGTGCTTGGAGTACAATCACTACCGGATTTACTAGTGGAATTGAATCACTTGAATTTGCCCCTTCGAATAATAGCATACTCTATGCTATGGATGGTACGAACGTAAAGCGTTTTAATTTAAGTGGTGCAGTATGGACAGGCACGGCAATTAATGGGAATTTACCTGCTCTCGCCAATTTTACCGAATTGGCCGTAGATCCCGATAATTCAAGCCATGTGGTAATATCTGTAGGAGGATATACCACTACTCAAAAAGTATATGAAACATTTAATGCAAATGCGGCGGCTCCTACCTGGACAAGCATTGTAAGAAATTTACCCAATGTGCCCATCAATTGTATTGTAATGAATAATGATCTTGCCAATTCAATTTATGTTGGAACCGATATAGGCGTATTTGTAACCAATGACTCAAGAACCAACTGGATTATGTACAACAGTGGCCTACCTACTACAAGAGTATATGACCTGGAAATAAATACTGCAGCTGCCACCGATAAGATTTTTGCAGCTACTTTTGGAAGAGGTGTTTTTGTTGCTGATACGTATACCGGATGTAGTGTATCTGCTAGTTTATCTGGCACCTCCAGCGGCCTAAATTATTTTGAAGTTTCAAATGATATTAGTTCTACGGAATATATTTGGGGCGGAGCAGGTACTTCAACAGCATACAATGCAGGATCAGTAATTACCCTAAATCCCGGCTTTGAAGTAAAAGCGGGGTCAAAATTTGAAGCCTATATTCAAGGTTGTACCACTGCAGGTTTACCCCCAAGGCCATTGAAACCAATCCATTTGGGCGAAAGGACAAAAACTATCACAACTGAAAACAAAGAAGTTCAGAAAAAAATTGAAATCCCAAAACCGGAAGGAGAAAACTAATTCTAAAAATGATCAATAATAATTATTGATCATTTTTTTTAACGGGTAATTTTGAAAATATTACACCTGCTAACAGGATGATTGCAAAAACCGGTAAAAAATTTACAATGGGCTGTTTTATGGGGCAAAAAATTCCATAGCAATTGGTAAAAAGCACATAGGATTTAATAACGTATCCAACTAACAAGGCAGTGATAAACAAATTAGCCCGCTTTGCCCATAGCTTATTTATTAGCAGGAATAGGGCCGCTACAGCAGCCAATGGAACGATTAGTACACCAGGCCGTCCATATTCATTCTGGTAACTATAAAATCCAGAAAAATACTGTTTGATTTCAGGAAAGTATGACCAGGGAAGAAAACAACCGATGATTAATCCGATCGCAGCAGCAAAGGCAACCCATTTAATAATTGTAGACAGCATGACTAACCCTAATTTAAAAAACCTGTAAGGTATACAACCATACAGGTTCAGTTGTTGGAGGTCCCGAGCGGATTCGAACCGCTGTAGAGGCTTTTGCAGAGCCTTGCCTAGCCACTCGGCCACAGGACCATTTGATTCAATCTATTTTAATAAAAGCAAGCAATCATTAAAACAACCCAAAAGTATCGAAACACCAGAATATTAAAAAACTAATAAACCAGGATTTCGTTTTGGGAACGCAAAAATAGGGTAATTTTATGAAAAATATTTTATGCAAGCAATTGCTCCATCAGAATTAATTATCAATACCCGTGGCGCCATCTATCACTTGGATTGTAGACCTGAGGAAATAGCCTCCACCATTATTACAGTTGGTGACCCAGATCGAGTAAAAGAGGTCAGCAAATACTTTGATTCCATCGAATATAAAAATCAACATCGTGAATTTGTAACCCATACCGGATATCTTGGAAAAAAAAGACTAACGGTTTGTGGAACTGGCATTGGTCCTGATAATATTGACATCGTTCTAAATGAACTGGATGCACTTAAAAATATTGATTTTGAAACACGTACCATTAAACCCCAATTGTCTAGTTTAAATATCATTCGAATGGGCACCTGTGGTTCCTTACAAAGAGAATTTGCAGTGGACAGTTTTGTGGCAGGTACCCATGGACTAGGATTGGATAATCTGCTCAATTTTTACCGGAACGAAAACAATGAAGAAGAAAAACAATTATTACAGGCTTTTAATACTCATACGCAAATACATCAAAGAGTAACCAACCCCTATATCAATACGGCTAGCCCCTCTTTATTGAAGCTATTCGTAAAAGATTATACGCATGGGATTACCGTAACTTGCCCAGGATTTTATGGCCCACAAGGAAGGGTATTGCGTTTGGGACTAGCACAGCCAGATTTAATTGACCGATTGACAAGTTTTAGTTTTGGTAACTATAGAATCGCAAATTTCGAAATGGAATCCTCTGCTATTTATGGTTTAGGAAAATGCATGGGGCATCATTGTGTAAGTTTAAACGTAATTGTGGCCAACAGAATAAGTAAAACTTTTTCCAAAGATGGCAATGCCGCCATTGAAAATTTAATTAAAACCTCACTAGATAATATTGCAGGTTCAAGTTTGTAAAAAATGAAAATAGTATTTTATAAATACCAAGGCACTGGAAATGATTTTATCATTCTTGATAACAGAGAAAACCAGTATGATAACTTATCCCACCTGCAGATTAAAAAAATCTGTGACCGAAAATTCGGGATAGGCGCAGATGGCCTTATGCTATTACAAAAGAAAGAGGGGTTTGATTTTGAAATGGTTTATTTTAACGCAGATGGCAATACCAGTACTATGTGTGGCAATGGAGGTAGATGTTTGGTGCAATTTGCTTATCATCTGGGCATCCATCGCAACCAATACCATTTTTTAGCAATTGATGGACCGCATGAAGCTGAATTCAATCTCGACAATACCATTCGCTTAAAAATGAAAGATGTAAACAAAGTTATACAACATCAAAATCATTGTATTCTGAATACCGGTAGTCCACATTTTATAAAATTTGTAAGAGACATTAAAAATGTAGATGTAGTGCAAACAGGGAGAGAAATAAGGTATAGCAAAGAATTTATTGAGGAGGGAATAAATGTGAACTTCGTAGAACCCTTGGATGAAGATGGTATATTTGTTCGCACCTACGAAAGAGGGGTTGAAGATGAAACCCTCAGTTGTGGCACAGGGGTAACTGCAGCAGCATTGGTATCAGCACACAACGACAATGGATTTAATAGAGTGGAAGTAAAAACAGCCGGTGGGCATCTCAGTGTAGAATTTGAAAAAATGGATGATAACCATTTTGAAAATATATGGCTCTGTGGTCCTGCAGAATTTGTATTCAAAGGAGAATTAGAAATTAATTGATTCAATACTAGTATGAATAAAGCCACCATCATCAAAGAAACTCAATTAGCATTTAATACCATGAGCAAAATAGGAAGCGAAATGGATGCGGCTACTTTCTTTTTCAAGCCGCTTAATAAATGGTCTGTAGCAGAACAGGTACAGCACCTTATTCTATCAACCAATAAAACAGCAATGGCCTATCGCCTGCCCTTATTCATTGTAAAATTAGTGGGCGGAAAACCAATGCCTACTCCAGCTGATTTCAATGAATTACAAAAAAGATATACCGAAAAAATAGAAGAAGGCGCCAAAGCCAGCAAGCCCTATATTCCAAAAAATGCAGCCACTCAATGCAGCCAGGAAAAACTAATCGAAATCTGGCAAAGAGATTCTACCAAATACCTGACAGCATTACAAAAATGCCGAACCGAAAAATCACTGGACCAATATGCTATCAAGCATCCCTTATTAGGTAAAATTAGTTTGCGTGAACTTTGCTATTTTACCATTTTTCATACCCAACATCATATTCAAAGTATTCAACAAATCACCGCAACAACCGTATGATACAGTACTTTAAAATAATCGAACACAAAACAATTGAAATTGACAAACCAGAAAACGGTGTTTGGGTAAACTTGTTGCCTCCATTAAAAAACGAGGAATTTACAGAATTGAGTGATGCCTTAGAAATACCGCTCGACTTCCTAAAAGACTCATTAGATATTGATGAAAGAAGTCGCTACGAAATTGATGATAATGTAAAACTGATAGTCATTAAAACGCCTACGGAGAATAATTCTTTTAACGATAGTGATGCTTTTTATATTACGATCCCCATTTGTATCATCCTTACGCACAATCACATCGTAACCGTTAATTCATTTGAAAACGAAGCCATCAAGAAATTCCTAAATTCATTTCAAAACAGACATCCTGATAAAAAGAACATGATGGTGTTGAAAGTATTTGAAAAAGTAACTACTAACTTCCAAGACTACCTGAAAGAAATCAATCAGAGAAGAAATTTGTTGGAACAAAAACTATATGCATCCAATAGAAATGAAGAACTATTGCAATTGATGCGTATACAAAAAAGCTTGGTATATTTTATTACGGCACTTAGAAGCAATGAATTATTAATGATGAAATTGGCTCGCACCAACATCTTGCAACTTACCGAGGATGAAAAAGATTACCTTGACGATCTAGTGGTAGAAACCTCTCAGGCCCTTGAAACAGCCAACACCTATACCAATATACTCAGCTCTTCACTCGATGCATTTGCATCTATCATAAGCAATAATCAGAATGAGGTTTTAAAAAGACTTACAACACTTACCATTTTTCTAAGTATCCCAGTTTTAATAGCAAGTATTTATGGCATGAATGTGCCTATTCCTTATTCAAATACTCATTTTGCCTTTTGGCTTCCAGTAACTTTGGCCTTGTGTATCCTTGCCTTTGTTATTTGGAATTATTGGAAACGGTATAAAAAATAATACATGATTACTGTAAGGGTTTACGGCATCTTACTCAACGAAAAAAAAGAAGTATTGGTAAGTGATGAATACATTCGTGGATATTACTTTACAAAATTTCCTGGTGGCGGCTTAGAATTGGGAGAAGGCACACGCGATTGCTTACAAAGAGAATTTATGGAGGAAATGCAACTATCCGTAAGCGTTGGAGAACATATATACACAACCGATTTTTATCAACAAAGCGCTTTCAATCAAGCCCAACAAATACTCTCTATTTATTATTTTGCGCATGCACTAGAACCCATAAGAGTGCCCTTACGAGACCAACCCTTTGCATTTGATGCAGCGCAATTAGAACAATATGAATTGAAAAAAGAAATTGAAACATTCCGCTTGATTCCTTGGGAGCAATTTTCGGCTGATACGGTAAGTTTACCCATTGATAAGATAGTAGCCACCCATCTAAAAGAAAATTTTTAAATAAGTTCTTGCATAAAAAAAATCTATCAGCCTATAAGCCGGATTCTGTTCCCGGTAAACCGGGCAGTTATCATTTATCTAGCTGCAACATTACTATTGCAATCATAGCTGCCTACCCTTCAACATTGAACGAGCCGCTCTTTTCCGGCAAGCCGGAGCGTTGAACTACATGGCATTACAGCACACAAGGTTTACCCGATATTTGCATTACTGCATACACCCGTAAGCTCTTACCTTACTTTTTCACCCTTACCTCAATTGCTTGAGGCGGTTATTTTCTGTGGCACTTTCTTCTCGCCGAAACGAGACCGGCCATTAACCGGTGTGTTGCTCTGTGCTGTCCGGACTTTCCTCCCTTCCAAAAGAAAGAGCGATAACCCGGCTGATAGACGACAAAGGTAAGCAAAGACAGCCTAACAGTATTTCAATAAACAGATGGTCTACAGCCTAATTTTTATTTCCTTCTTTCAACTTTACCCATTAGATTTGATAGAAACTTATAGTAATATGGTACCGGCACTTCGTTCCGCTTTCAATGATCAATTTACGCCAGAAAAATACAAGGCCTATATGGACGAAGTGGAAGGTCTTCACCCAGGCTCCTTGGACTTTAGAAATGCAGAAACGCCTGTATTTGTTTCAAAAAAATTCACAGCACAAATGCTAGAAGCTTGTGAATCCATAACAGATGTTATCACCAATGAAAAGTTTTTACCCCTCACCGACAGAGGTATCCCTGCTAATATACAAGTACCTGGTCAAAATAAGCAATCCCATTTTATCGCTTTCGATTTTGGCATTTGCGAAAACGCAGCTGGTGAACTAGAACCCCAATTGATTGAAATGCAGGGCTTCCCTACACTATTTGCCTTTCAGGCTTATCACAGCGAATTAACTGCTGCGTATTCAAATTTACCAGACAACTACTCCCCTTACCTCAATGGATACACGAAAGAATCCTACTTGCAATTACTAAAAGAAATAATTGTGGGAGAAGAAAAACCTGAAAACGTCATTTTATTAGAAATATACCCAGAACAACAAAAAACCAGAATTGACTTTTTTTGCACAGAAAAAGCACTCGGCATTAAAACAGTATGTTTAACCAAATTGATTGCAGAAGGGAATCAACTTTTTTATGATAACAATGGCAGTAAAACAAAAATCAATCGCATCTATAATCGAGTAATATTCGATGACCTTCAACAACAAAAGGACCTAGGTAATATGGTAGACCTTACAGCCCCCTATGAGGTGCAATGGGTGCCTCATCCCAATTGGTTTTATAGAATCAGTAAATTCACCCTGCCCTTTATTAAACACCCCTTTGTACCAACCACTTATTTTTTAAATGAACTCAAGCAAATTCCAACTGACCTCGAAAATTATGTATTAAAACCCCTGTTCTCATTTGCTGGTCAAGGTGTAGTAATTGACATCAGCCAAACTGATATTGAAAATGTAAAAGATCCTGAAAACTGGATTCTTCAACGTAAAGTAAAATATGCCGACGTTGTAATTACACCTGATGGCAATGCAAAAGCAGAAATTCGATTGTTTTATTTTTGGAAGGATGAATGGGCTCGCCCAAAAGCAGTGCACAACCTCGCCCGATTGAGCAAAGGCAAAATGATTGGTACGAGGTATAATAAAGACAAGGAATGGGTTGGTGGTACTGTGGCATTTTTCGAAAATTAACTAGCGTACATTTTATCTTTTACTGTCACTTAAATAAAATAATTACCATTATGAAAACGGGTGCTAGCAAATTTGAATATTATATACAAAATTTCGAAACCTTATTAGACAAGGCTTCCAAACAAAAAAATCCAGCCCTTTTTTTATACCGCAACAATGCCCGAACAAGCATTTTTATGCTGGAAGGCCTTTGTAAATTATATGCAGGCTTGCACAACAGAAAGAAATTTGAAAAATTAAAAATGCATTTCAAATTGCTGGAGGATGGACTAGGAATCATCGATTACTACGATGCATTTGCTAAAGAATTTACTGCCAATAAAAAAATACCCCGAACAATTACTGCCTATTTGCAAGCTCAATTAAGAGAAAAATTACAACACTTCAATGAACTACTGACAGAGAAAGGATGGATCAATGCCGATCATACAAGGATTAAGAAAATAAGAGCCAAACTTAATAAAGTGGATTGGCAAAATGAAAAGGAGGAAGTGGCCAACATGCTCCAATTTTATGAGGAGTCCATTCAAATAATAAAAGATTTTGTTGCTGAAAAAGGGGCCGGCTTTACCAATATCGAAACAGATTTGCATGAATTAAGAAGAAAACTTCGCTGGTTAAGCATTTATCCTCAAGCTATCAGAGGCAGTATTCAATTGACCAATAGTAAAGCTCCCACTAAAAGCTTGCAAAAATATCTGACAAGTGAAATCATTCATTCGCCTTATAATAAAATGCCAGATGCTGCCAACAACAGGCATTTTCTATTATTGGAACAAAAATATTTTTATTCCCTTAGTTGGATGATTGCTAGCTTAGGCAATTTAAAAGATGCTGGGCTAAGAGTGATTGCCATCAAGGAAGCCATACAAATAAGCAGCTCCATTTCTGATGAAATGGCATATAAAAAAGCCTACCAATTGGCAGGCAAA
This sequence comes from uncultured Bacteroidota bacterium, assembly GCA_903858475.1. Taxonomy (GTDB): domain Bacteria; phylum Bacteroidota; class Bacteroidia; order Chitinophagales; family Chitinophagaceae; genus Ferruginibacter. The sequence goes on along the minus strand of CAIOIZ010000095.1, from coordinate 3,085 downwards.
AAGCAAGCAGATTTACTTTCTATATTAAAAGATGCAGGCAAAATAATTACCCAGTATTTCAAGGAAGCAAATCTGGATAAATTAATTGCAGGCACAGCGGCAGTCCTGTAATTTTTTAATTGGATTCCAATAATTGCGCCACCAATTTTTTAAGCCCTTTACCAGTAAGGTCTACAGCTACCAGCCTACCCGCTTTATCTATTAGAAAGGAAGTAGGAATTTCATTTACAAAATAATTGGCCAGCGTTTTACTCTCCCAGCCACCATTATCATTTACTTGTTGATAAGTGATTTTGTCTTTTTTGATGGCCTTTACCCATTCAGCTTTTTTCTTATCAACAGATACTCCAAATACTTCAAATCCTTGATCCTTGTATTTCTTGTATAATTTGACCACCCCAGGATTGGCCGCTCTGCAAGGCCCACACCAACTTGCCCAAAAATCAATAAGCACTACTTTGCCTCTAAAGGAAGAAAGTGTAACAACACTATCATTGGTATCAGGCAGACTAATATCAGGCACTACCATTCCTGGCAGTAATTGAGCAGTCGCTAAAAATGAAAACAAACAAAACAGCACTGAGATAGTTATATTTTTCATGAACAACATTTTTTTTTGCTAAATAAATATCCGATAAAATAAACTAATTTTTTAATTACACTTTTCATTATCAGAAATTTTGTTGTTAAAAATAAATAGTAAAAATTACTATTAATTAACGAACCCCCATTTAATTCCGAATCGTATCATAAGCCCTTGTGTAGGATAATGAGCTGCTGCGAAATTATTATTTACAAATCCGAATCCATTTGCAAAGCTTACTGTATTCAAATTTTCAGCACGTATATAGCCAGTGAATGATTTAATTCTAAAGTGAAAGAAGGCACTTATATCGGGAAGATTTTTTAATTTAAAACTATCCTGTGGAGTAAACTGTCCCATTACGGGAGAATAATTATATGCCTCGTATGGTGTATAATACCTTACTTCAATTCCAGTGCTAAGATTTAAATTTTTATAAAAGACCCCTTCAAAAGCGAGTCGGTTACGCGTAAATAAGAGCGGAACTTTTACAGGTGCACTTCCATCCGTTTGCTGAATCACCCACTCGGTATACCAATTCCATTTAGCATTTAATTTTATTTTTTTGGAAGCACTTAACTGAAGCAGATTGATCAACTTACTGCTTTGAGCGGTTTTATAAAACCCAGTGAAATAAGTATAGTTGGTAATTAAATAATTGGTAAACCCTAGATTAAAATAAGGATTTGATGCCAGGGCGCCAAAGCGAGTTATATTCTCCTTTTTAAAAGGGTTGGTATTGTGAAAATTAAAAGTACTGCTATTGTCAAATACAAAAGAGGGGGTTCGGTTTACATTCGAAAAGAAAAGGCGCAGATCTCCAAGTCGCTTATTCAATACCCTACCCAAACTAAGCTGTGCGCTGTAATCTCCACTATTGAGGCCATTCAAATACAGCTCTCCTTTTGCCAGTACATCCCATAATTTATTTCTTGTCTTATTCCGATATTCGGCATGCACTAAAATATTATAATAAGTTTTTTCTCTATTGATTGTATCACTTGCATTAAATACTGCAGCTAATCGTTGGTGTGTAATGCCAGCCAAAAAAAACTGCGCCGCATTTTTTGTATCTGGAAATTGTATTAATGAAAAATCATTACTCAATACAGTCCATTTTTCTTTTACAGAAAAAGCCACGGTAGCTTTATTAAATACGGTATCATACCAATTTTGATAAATAACAGAATCTGCTTTGTCGTCTTTAAAATTGTAACTATAAGTACTGTAAGTAAAACTATGCTGCAAACGCAGTTTGGGATAAAATAGATATTCGGTGGTTGAATCATTTATTTCTACAGAATCTCTTTTACCAATATCATAAGATTGCCTAAGAAAGAAATTGAAATCGCGGTAAATATTACCCGTACTAATACTTGATTTAAATGGATTGGGCTGAAACAAACTCGCCCCACCCAATTGTACGGGTATGCTGAAGCGTTTTTTATTGTGAGGATCTAGTAATAGACTATCATTCCTAATACCTCCATTTTCGGAAGCCCTAATGGTATTACCCATCAGTATAAACTGAGCTGCGTATCTTTTTTTCTTACCCTGATAGTTGTTAAACAAGCGGTAACTATTGTGGTTGGTATTTTGCGTTACGAAAAAGCCGGGTGCCGAAATCAAGCGATAATCGAATCCGAAATTCCAATTAGGACGAGGGTTCTGGGTGTGGAATATTTTTATCATTTGCTCCTTTCCACTGGCCAATTGATAATTCATTTGAGTAAATGGCCTTGTTGTTTTATAAAAGCGGGTATCTTCTAATTTATACCTATACACATCATAGGCATGAAACCCTGCATCCCATCCTGGTTTTAGATTCGGATTAAAAATTAAGGAATAAGCGGCAGCGCCATTATTGCCCAAATATTGATAGGAAGATGGAATAGAAAAATATTTATCAAAATCATTGATGGAAAAGTCCAACGAATTACTTCTAATAGAATCAAGGTATTTATAACTGATATTAATGGAGTCCTTCAAATCATCACGGTGTTCAAATCCAAGACTGTCTTTGGGTTTAGTATTAGCAGCTTTATTCGAACCGATGGCAGCAGGATTATTCCCACTTGTGACAACGCCTTTTTGTTCTGCTGATTTTCTTAGCATTTCAATTTTCTCCTGAGCCAGGATATCCTGACCTAGAAAAAAAAACAGTGTACTCAATGCTAATAAATATCTATTCATTATTCTTAAATATTTGCAATCAGTTCTTTGAATAATAAACAAAATTTGGGTTCTGCTGATTTCGCTGCAGCCAATACTTCCTCATGGGTAATGACTGTATTGCTCTCTCTTAATCCAACATCGGTTACCACACTCATGGCAAAAACAGCTAGCCCCATATGAACGGCGGCAATGCATTCCTGTACAGTACTCATACCTACCACATCAGCACCCAATACATGCAACATACGGTATTCAGCATGTGTTTCGAATGTAGGACCAGTAACTGCTACATATACTCCTTCTTGCACATCAATTGCATGTTGAGCT
>CAIOIZ010000094.1 GCA_903858475.1 uncultured Bacteroidota bacterium | reverse complement strand
TATTGATTTTTTTAAAAATATACCTAAAAATATACCAGAGAATGGCAGATTCTTTATAGCAACTAAGTATAAACACTTAGTGCGCTATATTGAACTTACGTATTTGCATTAAACAAATCTAACAAATGACAAATCTGCCAAATATTTAAAATAATTTTATTCTAGGATAATGAATTCAACTAATACGCCTGTGGAAAACCACTTTTTTATAACCCGGGCCCCAATTTCTTCCATTCCACTATTGCCCTCATTTTATTAGACCCTGCAACGCCTTCATTGAAATTTTAAGGCATACTAACCATTTGTAACTACTATTTTTTGGGAATTTATATTATGGCAAACCCCCATACAAACCATTTCAAATAAAAATATACCCATAAATGACAATGGTCACAAGAAGCAATTTCCTGTGACCATTATTGTTTGATCTACTAGCGGTACTGCTAGATTGATTAAAGTATTTGATTATCGACTAACCATTTTACAATTCTTTTCAATGCAAAATAGTTTTTATCGATGCTTTGATCAGCTGCTAATATTTTATCTTTTTCTGGCACAGCAATTTTTCTTCTAAACTTATCCTTGTAAGTATACATATCAAATTCCTGTGCATTGTTTCCACCTACAAAAGATATATCTGCCAACAATACACCAGTTGGTAAAAAGAATTGATAGTTATCGCGGCCAGCAGCTCCATTTGCACCTGGAACAAAATAGCCAATCGGCTTAGCGTCCTGAGTAATTTGTCGGTCGGCTTTAATTTCAATAGGCCATGCTCTATTTCTTCCTACAGGAGAATAATCAACAAAGAGTTTAGGTTTTGCAGCGCTGTTTGAAATGAATGCTTTGATCTTCGACTCATCTGGTTTATTGTTGACAAGTATTCCGCTGGAGCCTATTAATTGAGCAAAAGATTTTTCTTGTCCGAGTGAAGCCACTTTAAAAACAGCTTTTAACTGAGAGGGAAGAAACACTACATCATAGTATAAAAACGAATTGTCGTCTTTATCAGCTTCATATTTAGTAGCATTCACTTCGGCAGTGGCAATTTTAATTTCATCCAATGTAAAGACTTCAAAATTTTTGGTAAGGCCAAAATTCATTTTTTTCACATCGAGTTTCATGTACTCTTGGCCATCTACCAAGATTTTTCCTTTTTTATAGGTAACGTCTTGAGAAAAGGCAATATTCCCAACAAGTAGGCTGAATAATAATACGAGTGATTTGATGTGCATAGAATGATGAATTATTGTAGAAAATAATTAAGTAGTTGCAAAGGTAATACTGTCTAACCAGATAGTAGAGGATTTGAATACGATAGGAGACTTTAGATGACATACCATTCAACATCAGGAAATCAAAAGTTCGACTTTTCTATTAGGGCTATGTAATAATTGTGAGGTTATTGCCTCAAAAATCAATGCCGAATAGGCACCTGTCGCCAAAGGGTATATGTTGCCACAGACTTTTCCCTTCTCCGTTGGATTTTACCAATGTATCTGTCTTTTGTCCGACTGGCTGACTTTGATCGAAAATATCATTTCTACCATTATAGGCATATCTTTGTTTACTCATGGGACAATATGGAAAAACGGGAAGAAAATACCCTGCAGCCATAAGTAAATAATTTTCAAACCTTAAATTTAATTGCATGTCGAAAAAGAAAGCTGAACCCAGAAAGAATAAGCCTACAAAAAAGAAAAGCTCAGCACAGAAGAAGGCGAATCCAAGGAAAAAAGCTCGCTAAGATCAAAGCGCAGAGAGCCCGGTTAACAGCCGGGCTCCTTATTTATAGTAACTCACCAATAGTGGTGAACATCACCCGGCCAATGTTTGATGGAGACCTAAGTATAACTTTCGGAGACGCTGTTACTGTTGGCAATTTGGTAATCATTGAAATGAAATCTGTTTAAAGGGAAGACTACACACAACTGGGGTTATTGATAACCCCAAAACCTAGTATACAAATTTACTGATTAACTTTTCGGGTTAATTCTTTTACTGTTGTTTCCAGGTTATTAATACATTGCTGTTGATCATTGTAAAGTTTCTTCTGTACTGCATTTTCTTTTTGCTGCATTTCTATCTGTACCTGTTGTTCTTTTACTGCATTGATCAGTAAAAAAACATAGGCCTGGTTATTTACTTCTCTTAGGTGGAAAATCCGGTCCAAAAGTAGGACCATTTCAAAAAATCTGCCACCTAATCTGCCACCAGTACAAAATAAAAAATCGTTAACAAACTGTAAAACAATCTGTTAACGGCAATATTGAGTAGTCCCGCCAAGAATCGAACTTGGATCTAAAGTTTAGGAAACTTCTATTCTATCCATTGAACTACGGGACCAAAAAATAGCAAGAAAATAAATAAATGACCCTGCTTGCATTACTTATTTTCAGGAGGGCAAAATTAAGACATTTAAACTATAATATTGACCCTGTAATGGCCCCAAACAGCCATTAGGTCATTTAAAAATCAGCCATTCAAAATCTCTTAGCAAACCTTATCTTTGCCCTCCAAATTTTACGTGTATGAAGTGGTTGAATATATTAATTAAATACCGCCTACCCTTGGGAATTATCCTTTTAGGCCTGGCCATTTATACCCATACCCAAGCCGGGTTCTGGCCGGCTTTTGCTTTATATCTTATTGCGATTATACTTGTGGTTGGCCATTTTCTTTTTGGGCCCATGCGTTTAATACAAACACATATGGAGGCCGGAGATATTGAAGGATCTAAAAAAGTAGTAGCCTCTATTTGGTTTCCGGGCCTATTAATAAAGCCTGTACGCTCTGTATACTATACCATTAAAGGCAATTTAGCCATGGTTGACCAAGACTATGATGGTGCTGAAAAGCTCATGAAAAAAAGCCTTTCACTAGGTGGTGGCTCGCTGACCAAGCAATCGGAAGGGCCCAATAAATTACAATTGGGTATGCTGAGTATGCAGAAAGGAAATATCAAAGAAGCAGAAAGCTATATCCGTCAAGCCATTCGTGCTGGTTTACCCGACAACGAAAACAATGCGGCCGCTTACCTTCAACTTTGTTCCATTATGATGAACAAAAGGGAATTCAGGGCAGCGAAAGAATATTTCCGCAAAGCCAAGGGATTTAAACCCACTACTCCTCAGATTGTAGATCAAATTAAACAAATTGAAAAGTATATTGGCAGAATGCCAGGATAATCTGACGGAAGGATTCCTATAACAATACTATTTACTGTTCCTCTAAATAGATTTCCCAAATAAGGCCTCGGTCTTTTTATAGCGAAAGGAGAATATTTTTTTCAATTGCCGCTTTACCAATAAGGTATTGGCAATATCTCCCAGAAACCAACAGGGCAATTTATAATGTATTATATCAGTCATCTCTACGCCCCCGTCCACCGCTTTAAAATGATGTTGGTGATGCCATAAACTATAGGGGCCAAACCTTTGCTCGTCTACAAAATATTGCATATCTGCTACATGCGTTATTTCTGTCATCCAATACAACGGTATACCTAAAACGGGACTAACCTTATATTCAATGAGCTGTCCCGGATACATGGTATCGCCATGGTATTTAGAAAGAATAACAAAGCCTAGGTTATCGGGCGTTATTTCTTTTAAATTTTTTGGACTGCTAAAAAATTCCCATGCCTTCTCTAAAGAAACTGGAATGGTTTGTACCGTTTTAAAAGAATACACTTTACTCATCAGGTGATTTTCATTGATAACAAGAACTAGGGAATATTGTTTGTATCTCAGCCAAATTAAACGCCTTGGTAGAAAACTCAATAAACGATTGGCGCTATCTTTGGTAAATGCAACAGTATCGACAACAATTAGAAAAAACATTTGCAGCAGCCTATCAAGCACTGAACCCGCAACAACAAAAAGCGGTGGATAGTATTGAGGGGCCTGTTATGGTGATTGCTGGACCAGGTACAGGCAAAACACAGATACTGGCCGCTCGTATCGGTAAAATTTTATTAGAAACGGATGTGGCGCCGCAAAATATTTTATGTCTTACCTACACCGATGCAGGTACTATTGCCATGCGCAAAAGATTGCAACAATTTATTGGTGCAGATGCCTATAAGACCAATATCTATACATTTCATGCTTTTTGCAATGATATCATTCAGGAAAATTTATCGCTGTTTGAAAAAACAGCATTGGATGCTATTTCAGAATTAGAAAGTATTGCCCTCTTCAAACAATTGATTGATGAGTTTCCTAAAAACCATCCACTTAAAAGATATCGCGGCGATGTGTATTTTGAAATCAACAACCTGCGCCAATTATTTTCTTCCATGAAAAGGGAAGGATGGACGCCTACCTATATCTTGGAAAAAATTGAAAGCTACCTACATTCACTACCAGAAAGAGACGAATACATTGCCAAGCGCGCTACCCGTGAATTTAAAAAAGGCGACCTGCGTACAGATAAAATTGCAGAGGAAACAGAGAAGATGGAAAAGCTGAAAGCAGCTGTAAACGAATACGACCATTTTCAGGATCTTATGCGCAAAAAAAATCGGTACGATTTTGATGATATGATTAATTGGGTTATTCGGGTTTTTGAAGAACATAAAAATATACTAGCCCAGTACCAGGAAAAATTTCAATACATCTTGGTAGATGAATTTCAGGATACCAGTGGCACACAAAATAAATTGGTGCAATTACTGATTAGTTATTGGGACGAACCCAATGTTTTTGTGGTGGGAGATGACGACCAGAGCATTTATCGTTTTCAAGGCGCCAACGTAGAAAACATGGAGAATTTTATGTCGAGTTATAATAACTTACTGGCAATCGTACTCGAAAATAACTACCGGTCTTCACAACCAATTTTAGATATTTCTAAAACACTCATTGATAAAAACGAAGAACGGCTGATCAAAAAAAGGCCTGATTTGAATCTCAGCAAAAACCTGATTGCATCCAATGATAAAGTAAAATCACTGGTAAATTTTCCCGTTATCAATGAATATGTTTCTGCCAGAGAAGAAATGGCCGGTATTACACTGCAGGTATTGGAATTACTAAAGCAAGGGGTGCCACCTGGTAATATTGCCATTATATACAAGGAAAACAAATACGGCGAAGCGCTCACTCATTATTTTAGGTTGATGCAGCTACCGGTTTATAGTAAGCGACATATCAATATTCTGATTGATCCTTTTATTAAGAAAGTCTTGTTACTACTAAGATATTTACAAGCTGAACACGATACGCCTTATGGTGGAGATGAAATGCTGTTTGAGATATTGCATTTTGATTTGTATACAATTGCTCCCATAGAGATTGCCAAAATAACCGTGGAAGTCAATAGTAAAAAATACAGCAATGAAGCTAGTTCCATCCGCAAATTATTGTATGATAAAGCGAATGCGCCAGCAAAAAATCTTTTTGATGCTGGCTTGCCTAGCTCCCTAAAAGTATTTAGCGAAATGATAGAAGGCTTAATGGCGGCTGTTTCCAATAATACCTTACAAGGATTGTTTAGTGAGGTAATTGACAAGGCGGGCATACTCACTTATATCATGCAACAAGAAAACAAAATGAATTTGTTGCAATTACTCACTGCATTATTTGATTTCATTAAAGATGAATGCAGTCGTGATACAAGTATGGACCTGAATGGCATCATCGGTATTATTGATTTGATGGAGAAGGAAAATATCGCACTCCCCATGGTACAAGTAGCAGGCAACGACAAGGGCGTGAACCTGCTCACAGCACATGGCAGCAAGGGTTTAGAATTCGAATATGTATTCTTTGCCGGCGTTAATGCCAATTCTTGGGAAAAGAAAAGAAAGCCAGGTGGAGGATATAAATTACCAGACACCATGTTTAATTCAGTGGTGGGTGGTGGAGAAGAGGAAGAGTTAAGAAGATTATTTTATGTAGCGCTGACACGTGCAGAAAAATTCCTCTATTTATCTTACCCAAAATTTAAAAATGATGGAAAAGAATTAGAACCCTCTATGTTCATCGCAGAAATAAATCAAACACATTCCTTGCCACTCGAAAAAATTAAAATTCCAGAAGCCGAACTGCTACAATTTGAATTATTGGAGTTGCAGCCCACTGCGCCAGAAATTGAGCAAGCAGAAGCCGACTTCATAGATGCGATACTAGATAAATTTGTAATGAACGTTACTGCACTAAATAGTTACCTAAAGTGTCCGTTGCAGTTTTATTACCAAAACCTGATTCGCATTCCGAGTGGAAAAAGTGAAGCCACCGAATTTGGAAGTGCCATCCATCATGCGTTGGAAAAACTCTTCCGCAAAATGCAGGATGGCAAAAAAGATAAATTCCCTTCGAAAGAAGAAATGTTGGCCGATTTCAATTGGTACATGCATCGGCATCGTGAAAATTTCAGCAAGGAAGCATTTGATAGAAGAATGGAATACGGTGAGGAAGTATTATTTAATTACTACAACAAGTACATTAATAGCTGGAATAAAGTAGTAACAGTAGAAAGAAATATCAGAGGAGTAGTGGTACAAGGTGTTCCTTTAAAAGGAAAGCTAGATAAATTGGAGTTCAATGGCAAAGAAGTAAATGTGGTAGATTATAAATCAGGCGATATTGACAAAGCCCTGCCAAAACTCAAAGCACCCCATGAGAAGGACCCTTTGGGAGGAGACTACTGGAGACAAGCGGTGTTTTACAAATTATTAGTAGATCACTATGAACAAAAGGACTGGAAAGTAATCAGTACAGAATTTGATTTTGTAGAGCCGGATAAAAAGAAAGCTTATCGAAAAGAAAAAATTATCATCAGCCCAGAGGACATTACTACCGTTACCCAACAAATCAAAACAGTTTGGCAAAAAATTCAAGATCGCAATTTCTATACCGGCTGTGGCAAAGAGGAATGTCATTGGTGTAACTTTGTAAAAGAAAACAAATTGGCCATTGCGTTGCATGAATTGGAGGAAGAAGCCTGATTAAATTGATTTTTAAGGAAGGGGCATCCAAAAAAGCTAAATAAAGGCTAATTCAAAAATTTTGCAGTGGCCAATAGCACAAGTAATGTAAGTTTGCAACTCAAAATTGACGCATGAGGTTGAAGTCAGCTTTATTTTTAATGACCTGTATTTTTCTAGGATCTTTTCTATCCTACCTGGGTATGGGTTGTGCACAAATTGGAGCGCCTACTGGTGGCACTAAGGATACCCTTGCCCCTAGATTAATGAAGGCCATTCCAACGGAAAACAAAGTTCAATTTAAAGGGAATAAAATTGTTTTCACATTTGATGAATACATCGACTTACAGGAAGTGCAATCAAATGTACTGGTATCACCATTAACCAAATTCAATCCACAAATTGATGCCAAATTAAAAACGGTTACTGTAAAGTTTAAAGACAGTTTATTACCAAACACCACCTACTCTATTAATTTTGGCGACGCCATCAAGGATGTAAATGAAGGCAACCCTTTTAAAAACTTCACCTACGTTTTTTCCACCGGCAATTACATTGATTCCTTTGGGTTAAAAGGAAAAATCGTAATGGCAGAAACAGGATTGCCAGACAGCAGCATGGTGGCCATGCTTTATAAAAACTTAGCCGATTCTGCAGTAAAAAAATTAAAGCCCGATTATATTGCCCGCTTAAAAGGAGATGGTAGTTTCGCCTTTAGAAACTTACCTGCTGGGCAATTCAATCTATTTGCGCTGAAAGATGGAGATGGCAGTAAAAACTACAACAACAAAGAAGAAGTTTTTGCTTTCAACAATCAATCAATTAATATCAATAGCAATAATGCCGCTGTTTCACTTTTTGCTTTTTCCGAAATAAAATCTACTGTCAAAGCACCCCTAATAGCTAATACAGAGAAAAAATTAAAATACAGCACGCCCATTATCAATGGGCGTCAAGACCTTTTATCAAACCTTCAATTAAGTTTCAATAAATCTTTGAAAATTTTCGATACCAGTAAAATCATTCTCACCGATACTAATCACAATCGTTTAGCTACTGTACTAACGATTGATAGTACACGTAAAATTGTTAGCCTGGCTACCAACTGGAAAGAGGACAGTTATTATTTGTTGATTATTCCCAAAGAGGCAGTGGCAGATTCGAACAATACCCCATTAGCTAAAACAGATAGTTTATTATTCGGCACCAAAAGAGAATCTGATTACGGCAACGTTATTTTCAGGTTTAGCAATATCGATTTTGCCAAAAAACCTGTATTGCAATTTGTATCGGGTGAAGAAATAACGAATAGTTATCCGCTGACCACTTTGGAATGGAGCAGCAAATTATTTATCCCAGGTGAATACGAAATAAGGATTTTATTAGATGACAATGGAAACGGGAAATGGGATGGAGGTAATTATGATAAAAAAAGACAACCCGAAAAAGTAATCCCGATCAAACAAAAAATTTCTATTCGGCCGAATTTCGACAACGAAAAAGAAATTAGTCTATAAACCCGATTTCGAACTCCAAACTTTGAACTTATCTTTGCTTCATGGTCTTCTCCTCAACATTGCTGGAAAATGCGGTCAATGAATTTGCAAAACTACCTGGCATTGGTAAAAAAACGGCCTTGCGATTGGTCTTGCACCTCATTAAACAAAACGAAAAGGAAGTTAGGTTTTTCAGCGAATCCATTGCAAAAATGAGGGCAGAAATCAAGTTCTGCAGCCGTTGTCACAATATTTCAGATAAGGAGCTTTGTAATATCTGCAGCAATACACTCAGAAAACAGGAAATCCTTTGTGTGGTAGAGACTATTAGAGATGTTATTGCCATCGAAAGCACCCAACAATTCAATGGCATTTACCATGTTTTGGGAGGTATTATTTCACCGCTGGATGGTGTAGGTCCTGAACAATTACAAATTGATTCGCTAATAGAAAGAGTACAGCTAGAAAAATGCAATGAAATTATTTTTGCCCTCAGCCCTACTATTCAGGGTGACACCACTATCTATTACATCAGTAAAAAATTAAAGGGCGTACCGGTAAAAATTACCACCATTGCCCGGGGCATTGCATTTGGAGGCGAGCTTGAATTCGCCGATGAAATGACATTGGCCAAGAGTATCAGCAATCGCATTCCGGTCGAAAATTATATAGTAACCGGCAGTTGAGTTCCTCTTTTTTCGCATTCAGCAGTAAAATTTTCGGTTTGAACAACCAATTCTCCCTATTCCACGATTAGTAGTATAGATTTGAATCAAAGAACCCTGGATGAACAGCAATATTAAAAAAACAATAGTCTTTGCCGCTATCGTTTCCCTGCTCCTGTTGGCAGGATTTACTTATTATTACTATCAGCTCGGCCCTCTAGATGTCAAGAATGCAAATGGAAAAAAAATGGCTGCTGCCGATTTATATGAACATTTTTCAAAAGATAGTCTTTCCTCCAAAATCGCCTATCTTCAAAAAATATTGGAGGTACGCGGAACCGTGAGTCAGGTTTCACAAAATCAGCAGAACGAAGTGGTCGTATTATTAAAAACAAGTCAATCGGCAGCAGCTATTAACTGTACCCTTGAAGAGCCGATAAAAAACATAAAAGAAGGAGATATTATTGCCATCAAAGGAATCTGTAGTGGAATGGGGGAATCAGATAGGGAATTGGGAATTTGGGGTGATGTATATTTGATCAGATGTTATATTGTACAATAATGCAAATGCATACAACATGAATAAAAACTTTTACCTATTAGTGATTGTCATAGCCGCAATTGGCCTCATGAATGCCTGCAAGCACTTGCCACCAGAATCTGGTTTCAACGGAACAACGGTGAGTGGAGCAAACAATGGTGTTTGTTTTGAAACAGATATTTTGCCGCTTTTTCAAAGCAATTGTGCTAAAAGTGGTTGTCATGATGCAGCTTCGCACCAAGGAGAGTATATCTTGGACAGTTATAGTAATATCATCAAAAAAGGGTTGGTTCCTGGCAATGCAACCGGCTCAAAAATTTACAAAGTATTATTTGAAACGGGCAATAATAAAATGCCAGCTCCCCCCAATCCCGATTTAACTGCACCACAAAAAATACTGATTGGCCAATGGATAAATGAAGGTGCGAGAAATACCATTGGCTGTGGCGTTAGCTGCGATAGTAATCAATTTAAATATGCTGCCAATATTAGCGTAATCATGTCTACCTATTGTACTGGTTGCCATGCAGGCAGTATTCCATCTGGCAATATATTGTTGAATAATTATGCCAATGTAAAAATACAAGCGAACAATGGCAGATTGGTAGGCGCTGTAAGTCATGCTGCCGGCTATAGTGCAATGCCGAAAAATGCCAATAAATTAAGTGAATGTCAAATTGCTCAAATTAGAAAATGGGTGGTTGCTGGTGCACTAAATAATTAATCAAATCATTTTTTGTAAAGATGAAAAATAACAACAGGGCCTATCCCATTCTTTTTACTATTTCTTTAGTTGTAATAATGAATCTATTTACAAGTTGTTACTACGATAAAGAAGAAATATTATATCCAGATACTACCTGTGATACCAGTGTAGTTAAATACAGTACTGCTATTCTGCCAGTACTGAGTTCTAACTGCATTAGCTGTCATGGGGGCTCTACTCCCTCTGCCGCTATCAACTTGTCTAATTATGCAGGAGTTAAGCAGCAGGTGGACAATGGTCGGCTCTGGGGGGCGGTATCGCACAGTGCCAATTATTCGCCAATGCCAAAAAATGGCGGTCAACTAAATACCTGCAATCTTGCCAAGCTAAGAATATGGATTGCAGCGGGTGCTCTTAACAATTAAAAAATAGTGATGAAAAATTATTTTATTATTTCTTTACTGTGTATGCTTTCTCTCACAATGCAGGCACAAAAAATTTATAGCAAAAACGGTTCTATTAGTTTTTTCAGTAAAACTAGCATGGAAAATATCAGTGCTTCCAGTAACCAGGCTTTGTGCGTGTTAGATCAATCAGCAGGGAATCTACAGTTTTCTGTACTGATTAAAAGTTTTGTATTTAAGAAAGCATTGATGCAAGAACATTTTAATGAAAATTATATGGAGAGTAATCAATTCCCTAAGGCTTCTTACAAAGGACAGATTACGGATATCAGTAAAGTTAATTTTAGTAAAGACGGCAATTATTCGGTAGCAACTACTGGGGAATTAACGATGCATGGTGTAACACAAAAAATAAATAGCCCAGGTACCATTGTAATAAAAGCAGGCAAGATATCGGCCAACGCCGATTTTAGTGTGTTATTGGCAGATTATAAAATTACCGTACCCAAACTGGCTGAAAACAATATTTCCAAAAGCATTGATATTAAAATTAATGTAGCACTTGATCAAAAAATGTAAGTTTCATTACGCTTAACCCGACTGTTATGTATAAAAAAATTAGCTTTCTTTTTATTTTCGCAATCATTTGTTCCAAACAAATTTTGGCACAGGACAGCACTGATTTAATGAATTTGTTGGAAAAAGAAATCGGCCCTAATGAAGCAGATCAGACGAATTATACTACTGCCACTTTTAAAACAACCCGATTGATCAATGGGCACAGTGTAGAAAATGTAGGAAAGGGAGTAATGGATGTAAAAATTTCACACCGCTTTGGCAAAATCAACGGCGGTGCGTATGAGTTTTTTGGGTTAGACAATGCCAGTATGCGATTGGGAATCGATTATGGTATTACCCGTTATCTGATGGTAGGTATTGGTAGAAATACTTTTGAAAAAACATTCGATGCTTTTTTTAAATTAAAAATTTTGAGGCAAAGTAATGGAAAAAGAAGAATGCCTTTTACCATTAGCTATGTACCCACCATCGCACTAAAAACCATAAAATCGCAAGACCCTAATAGAAAAAATTATCTTAGTTCAAATCTTTTTTTCACCCACCAATTATTAATAGGGAGAAAATTCTCTGACAATACCTCCTTACAGTTGATGCCCACATTCATCCACCGAAATCTTGTACAATTGATTGCAGATCCCAACGACTTATTATCCATTGGTATTGGTGGCAGACAAAAACTCAGTAAAAGAATCAGCATCAATGCTGAATACTATTATCAAATTCCGGGTTATAAGATCCCTGGCACCACCGATTGTTTTTCAATTGGTTTTGATATCGAAACAGGCGGCCATGTGTTTCAATTGCATTTCACCAATTCACAGGGCATGAGTGAAAGATCTTTTATTGCTGAAACCAAGGGTAACTGGGGGAAGGGTGATGTACTTTTTGGATTCAATATATCGAGGGTATTCACCATTGGAAAAAACAAATAGGCTTTTAGGACTTTCTATATTTGTATTATCTTGTAAAAAAATGTGTATACGAAAAATATTTTTGCTTTTGTTGCTGGCTTGTTTTGCCCTGTCATTTAGGGCGAATGCACCCCTTATGGTGTATAGCGTGAGCAATGGAAGCATTGCCTTTAGATCAGATGCCGTATTGGAGCTGATCAAAGCCAACAGCAATGAACTGAAGGGAGTAGTAGATATTAGCAAAAAGCAATTTGCATTTAGAATTAAAGTGTCTTCCTTCAATGGATTTAATAGCCCTTTACAAAAGGAACATTTTAACGAAAACTATCTAGAAACAGACAAATATCCTTTTGCCAGTTTTGAAGGCAAAATCATTGAAGACATTGATTTATCTGTAGAGGGCACTTATAATATACGTGCCAAAGGAAATCTAACTGTACACGGGGTTACACAAGAAAGAATCATTAAAACTGATTTAATTGTTAAAGACAAAATTGTAAACCTACATTCCTCCTTTACTGTTCTGTTAGCCGATCATAATATCACTATTCCAAAAGTTGTACATGAAAAACTAGCATCAGAAATTAAGGTGGAAGTAAAAGCATTGCTAATTGCAAAATAAACCTTTGTCTGCGTCTATGCCTCACTGTATACGTTTATTATTATTGGTGCTATTCCCTATTTGCATGAAGGCACAAGTTCCGGGCTGGAACAGTTTTCGTTTACAAGAAGACAACAAGATTTTTAAAATAAACACTTTACTCAAAGGCAAAGATGGCTATATCTATGCAGGCACTACAAACGGTCTGTATAAATTTGATGGCATTAATTTTTTAACAGTAAGTTTTTCAAAAGCCGCCGTGCACGACACCATTACAGCTTTGTTTGAAGACAATGCCGGCTTGATGTGGGCGGGATTTAAAAATGGCAAGCTGGCAAAAAAAATAAATGGACAGTTGGCATACATCAATCCAGAAGAAGGGACACCCCAAGTAGCCATCACCTGTTTTTTACAAGACCAACAAAACAATATATGGTTTGGCACTAATGGAGAAGGATTGTATAGATTCCAAAATAATCATTTGTATCTTATTGATGAGGCAGATGGGCTAAGTGATAAACATATACATGGCTTGGCAACAACTAGCGACGGAAAAGTACTGGCCATCACAGATCAGGGTATCAATATTTGTAGTTTAAAAGGGCAAAAAACAAACATCGAAATCATTGGCCCTAAAAACGGACTACCAGATTATTATGTAACCAGTATATCTTCAGCTGGTGATGATACTTTTTGGATTGGCATGCAAGAAAAAGGAATTTGTCTCTTTAATTATAAGCAACATACAATCATCGTACCAGCAGTTTGCAATGTCAACTGGAATTATGGTCAAGTAAATGCTATCATTAGCAGTAGTAAAAATATCTGGATTGCAACCGAGGAAGCAGGCATGCTGGTAAAGCCCCTCCATGACAGTGCCAGTGTGTTTCAACATGGGGCCAACTACAAGGGCAGCATTACAAATTTATTACAAGATAACGAAGGCAATCTTTGGATGAATTCATCAACCGAATTGATTCGTACCAATGGGGACAAAATTCAACTATTACCACTTTATGATAAACAATTGTTTGAAACTATTCATACAATCTATCCAGACAGGTACAATAATATTTGGGCAGGAACAGATGGTGGTATTATTCGTTTTAGTTTTAACAATGGAATAGTTGCTTCCAAAAAATTTCCACTCGCTGGATTTACTGCACAAACTGATATCACCAGTTTGTACCAAGATCAATTTGATCATATTTGGATTGGAAGCATGGGCAATGGGATAGTATTATTTGACCCTAATTCGGGGAAGTACCGATCAATCAATGAAAATAATTTATTGACCAAGGCGAGCATTCTATCCATCAGTGGGGCTGGAAGTACCGTTTGTGCAGGAGGACTAGAAGGAGCCGCAGTAATATTTCATTTATCCGACACCAATCGAAATATCAATGCTCCCATTGCATTCAGTAATTACAATAATATTACCAATATTGGCAACAACTATATTTATTGTATTCTCAAAGACAGCAAAGACAGAATTTGGTTTGGAACCGATGGCAAGGGTGTAACCGTTTTGGAAAATGGCCATTTCATTACTTATGCTGCCAAAGACGGGTTGAAAGACGAACACATTACTGCAATTACAGAAGATAAGCACCAGCAAATATGGTTCGCCACTGAAGACGAAGGCTTATATTGTTTTGATGGTCATCAATTTAAAAATTATTCCATCAGCAATGGACTCAGTAGTTTAAAAATCAATGCGCTTAAAACAGATCATTTTGGCAACATTGTCATACTCCATGAAAATGGATTTGACATTCTCAATCCACTAACCGGAACAGTTAGCTATATCAACGCAGTGCAAGGGGTCACTGAAGTAAGTACAGATGCCGGCAATTTGGCTCAGCAAAAAGATGGAGGTATTTTATTGGCCACAGGAAAAGGAATTGTACTATATAATACAGACGCTCATTATCAAACTCAACCTACCACCCTCATCGATCATATTCGTCTATTTCTAACTGATATAGACCCTTCTACTCCGGGGCAATTTAGTTACGATGAAAACAGTTTTACCTTTTTGTTTACAGGGCTTTATTACAGCAATCCCCAACAAGTAAGGTATCAATACAAATTAGAGGGCTGGGACAGCAGTTGGATCAGCACCAAGGACAGGAGCATTACCTTTCCAAGATTACAACCCGGAAAATATACTTTCCATATTCGATCTTCTCTAAATGATAATTTCGAAAATGCCCATGAAGCCACGTATAGTTTTATAATAAAAAGTCCCATTTGGAAACGCAATTGGTTTATTGTGCTTTGCATACTGTTAACTGCTGGGCTTTTCTATGCTTATATAAAATGGAGAGAAAATAATATTCGAAAAATTCAATTGTTAGAACAAGAAAAAATTCAATTTCAATTTCAGGTATTACGCAATCAAGTAAATCCCCATTTTTTATTCAACAGTTTTAATACCCTCATTTCTACTATCGAGGAAAATCCAAGTAGGGCGGTTGAGTATGTAGAGCAGTTGTCTGATTTCTTTAGAAATATTGTCAACTATCGGGATAAGGATGTCATTAGTTTACAAGAAGAAATCGGTTTACTGAATACCTATTATTTTCTACAACAAAAAAGATATGGCGAGCATTTGCAATTAGCCATTGACATTTCGGACTCCTTACAACAAACCACTTTTATTCCACCACTCACTTTGCAATTATTAATGGAAAACGCTATTAAACACAATGCCGTATCCAAAGAAAGCAACTTGACAGTAACGCTTGCAATAGTGAATGATCGATTGATTGTTAAAAACAATATCAACCCTATCTTTAACAAAAAAGCAGGTGCTGGTATGGGATTACAGAATATCATTAGCCGTTATAAATTATTAAGTGAAATAGCTGTTACCGTCAGCAATGATGGCAAAGAATTTGCAGTAACACTTCCTGTTTTAAAATCATAAATTACCATGAACGTTTTATTATTAGAAGACGAAGAGCCGGCCTCCAAGAGACTACAAAAACTTTTGCTAGAGACTGACCCAGGCATTACCATCGTTGGTACTATTGTAAGCGTATCCTCAGCAATAAAATGGTTCCAAGAAAATCCTTGCCCGGATCTTTTATTATCTGATATTCAATTAGCAGACGGAATAAGTTTTGAGGTATTCAAAGCGGTCGAAATAAAATGTCCTATCATTTTCACTACTGCTTATGATCAATATGCAATAGAAGCCTTCAAGGTGAATAGCATCGATTATCTTTTAAAGCCTATCAAAAAAGAGGAGCTGGAAAAAGCCTTGGCCAAATTCAATAAAATGCAAACAGCTGCCGTTCCAGATTTGAGCAAACTGCTTGAAACGATAGCGTTGCAACAGCAGGGGCAGGATTATAAAAAAAGATTTGTGGTAAGATATGGCGAGCATATAAAAACAATACAAGTAGAGGATATTGCTTTTTTTTATACAGAAGACAAAGTGAATTTCCTTACTACCAAGGAAGGTCGGCGCTTTACCGTTGATTTTAACTTAGATAGTCTTGAATCGATGTTGGACCCCAAGGTTTTCTTCCGAATCAATCGTCAATACATTATTGCCATTTACGCTATAAAGGAAATGTTTGCATATACCAAAAGCAGGGTACTCATCAAATTGCAACCAGAAGCCAGGCACGAAACCATTGTAAGCACAGAAAGAAGTGCCGACTTTAAATTATGGTTGGGAGATGAAAAATAAATAACTATTTCAGCAATCCTTCATTCTCCTACAGCTAGCTAAATGACCCATTCAATCCATTTTAGTTTTTATCTGTAGCATTCCTATCTATTTTTGTTCAATCAATAAAGTATAAATCCACTATCCTCCCCAATTTTTAGAATGTACTGGGCCCCGAATTTAGACAGCGGGGCCTTTTCTATTATCTTGGCCGAGTTAGCTCCCTAACCCATTCGGAAGTAAAAAATACCCGTTCAGTGAATTTCGATGTTTAAACTGCTTAATTTTCCGCAACTTTACAATATCAATCACAACAAAAATAATCAGCTATGTTTAAGTCCCTAAAATCAATCAACCTAGTTTCGGCCTTGGCCATGGTCGCCCTATTTACCACGCTACAATCCTCCTCCTGCTCAAAAGATGATGTAACTGGCACAGACCCAGGAAACATTACGGGCGGTTGGAGGGTGTCCTTGTATTGGGATAATGGAACAGACGAGTCCTATAAATTCAGTGGCTATACCTTTACTTTCAATTCTGGTGGTACTGTTATCGCTGTAAAAGGAGCAAGTACTATCAATGGCACCTGGTCTGAAAGCAGCACAAGATTTGTATTAAGTTTTGGTACAGACCCAGTTTTTAGCAAACTAAATCACAGCTGGCTGAAAACCGAAAAAACTGCCACTACGCTTAAAATGAAAGATGACAATCCAAGCAAAGATGAGAAGCTTGAATTTATCAAAATATAATAAATCTGGTTTTTAAAAAAATTCCAAACCCAATAGCCTTTTTTAGAACTTAATTACCAACTACCAAGCAGATACTTGTAAGGCCGCAACATTTTGTGTTGCGGCTTGTTTATTATACATTTGCTGTGTGTTTCAGGCGGATTTGTTTATTGTTCAGCCTGCTTTTTTCCAAAAACCGGCCCGACCGGACAAAAGGAATAGAACTAATAAACGAAAACATTCCAACCCTCCTACCAGGTTTGTTTCCCGTTTATCAGTTCCACATTTTTTTTACCGGCATGCCAATTTCAATAGGATACTGTTTGCGTTTACTCAACGCAGTGATCCTTTACCAGAAAGTGTATGCCTTAATGAATTTGACTATGCATTCAATCGAAAAAGCATTACAAGAAAGAATACTCATCATTGATGGTGCAATGGGTACTATGATTCAGCGTCATAAATTACAGGAAGCAGATTATCGTGGTCAACGGTTTAAAGATTGGCATACAGATGTAAAAGGCAATAATGACTTACTCAGTATTACGCAACCTGCTATCATTACGGGTATTCACAAACAATATTTAGAGGCCGGTGCAGATATTATTGAAACCAATACATTCAGTAGCACTTCCATTGCACAAGCCGATTACGACATGCAGTCACTTGCTTATGAACTGAATGTGGCAGCAGCCCAATGTGCCAAAGAGGCCATTCAACAATCAGGTAAAAAAGCTTGGGTAGCAGGCGCCATCGGACCTTTGAACAAAACACTTTCTTTATCGCCTGATGTAAATAATCCAGGATTTCGTGCAGTAACATTTGATGAAGTAGCAGCTGCCTATACCGAACAAATTAAAGGATTGGTAGACGGCGGGGCCGATCTATTATTGGTAGAAACCATTTTTGATACCCTCAATGCTAAGGCAGCGATTTATGCCATTAAAAATTATTTCAGAAAAAATAATTTGCCTGAATTGCCCATCATGATCAGTGGAACCATTACAGATGCCAGTGGTAGAACACTCAGCGGACAAACATTGGAAGCTTTTTATACATCAGTAGCACATGCCAATCCATTGAGCATAGGGCTTAATTGTGCTTTGGGGGCAAGTGAAATGAGACCACATATTGAAGAGCTTTCACAAATTGCTACTTGCTATACTTCGGCCTATCCTAATGCAGGTCTTCCAAATGCATTCGGTGAATACGACGAAACGCCCGATCAAACAGCTCATATTATAGAAGAATGGGCCAAAGAAGGATTTGTAAATATTGTAGGAGGTTGCTGTGGCACTACCCCCGACCATATCAAGCATATTGCAGAGGAAGTAAAAAATTATAAACCTAGAGCATTGCCTATAATGGAAGTAACGCTTTAAGAACATTTAATAATCCTTAAATCAGAACTAGCAAAAACCACAGAGAAACACAGTGGTAAACACAGAGCAAATGCAGGAGTTGAATAAATTAACAAAGCAAGTTTTAAAATATTCTTTCCAGGTACATACGGAACTTGAACCTGGCTTATTGGAATCATCCTATAAAGAATGTTTATTTTATGAGTTAAATAAAAATGGCATTGTTACTGAAAAAGAAACAGCGTTGCCATTCATTTATCAGGAAGTAAAAGCTGTCGAGTCTTTGGCGGATATTCATACTGCTCAGGTTTTGACTTATCTAAAACTTTCTGGATGCAAGATTGGGTTACTGCTTAATTTTCATTCAACTCATTTAAAAAATGGCATAAAAAGATTGATATTATAATCATTGTCATACTCTGTGAAATTCCTCTGTGAATCTCTGTGGTAAAAAAATATATAATGAACAAAATCAAACCATATTTAAGATTAAGCGGCTTGGAGCCCTTGATTGTTAGACCTGAAACCAATTTTGTGAATGTCGGTGAAAGAACCAATGTAACCGGGAGTAAAAAATTTGCAA
The DNA here is from genome assembly GCA_903858475.1 of uncultured Bacteroidota bacterium. Taxonomy (GTDB): domain Bacteria; phylum Bacteroidota; class Bacteroidia; order Chitinophagales; family Chitinophagaceae; genus Ferruginibacter. Next base: position 2,377 of record CAIOIZ010000094.1, on the reverse strand, counting down.
GGCTTATAAAAGACAATCTGTATGAAGAAGCACTCTCTGTAGCAAGACAACAAGTAGAAAATGGCGCACAGGTGATAGATATCAATATGGACGATGCCTTGTTAGATGGAGTACAAGCGATGACTACTTTTTTAAATCTAGTACAAGCCGAGCCAGATATTGCCAAGATTCCGATCATGATTGATTCCTCCAAATTTGAAATCATTGAAGCAGGACTCAAATGCGTGCAAGGAAAATGTATTGTCAACTCCATCTCCATGAAAGAAGGAGAAGCCAAATTTATTGAACAAGCATTTACTTGCAAAAGTTATGGAGCAGCCATCATTGTGATGGCATTTGATGAACAAGGTCAGGCAGATACCAAAGAAAGAAAAATAACCATTTGTCACCGTGCTTATAAAATTTTAACTGAGCAGGTTGGCTATGCCCCCGAAGACATCATTTTCGACCCCAATATTTTTGCCATCGCCACAGGATTGGAAGAACACAATAATTATGGCGTTGATTTTATTGAAGCTACTCAGGAAATCAAAAAATTGATGCCCCTCACAAAAGTAAGCGGAGGTGTAAGTAATTTGTCATTCTCATTCAGAGGCAATGATCATGTAAGAGAAGCCATGCACAGTGTTTTCTTATTCTATGCCATTAAAGCGGGCATGGACATGGGAATTGTAAATGCAGGTCAATTGGTAGTATATGACGAAATTGAACCAGCTTTGAGGCAGCTTTGTGAAGATGTTATACTAAACAAAAACAACGATAACAATGAAGCCACCGAAGCACTGATTGCCTTTGCTGAAACGGTGAAAGCAAAAGGGAAAGTGGTAGTGAAAGACGAAAGCTGGAGAAAAGAAACAGTAGAAAAAAGACTGGCCCATTCATTGGTGAACGGCATCACAGAATACATTGATGCAGACACCGAAGAAGCCAGACAACAATACCCAAGACCACTAGATGTAATAGAAGGCCCATTGATGGATGGAATGAATATTGTAGGCGATTTATTTGGTGCCGGAAAAATGTTCCTGCCGCAAGTAGTGAAAAGTGCAAGGGTAATGAAAAAAGCAGTGGCAGTATTAACGCCTTATATTGAACAGGAAAAACTAGATAGAAAAAATGCACATGCTGCTGCCGGTACGGTTAATGAAGAAGCCGCTGGTGCAGCTAAAATTTTATTAGCAACTGTAAAAGGAGATGTACATGATATCGGGAAAAACATTGTAGGGGTTGTATTGGGTTGTAATGGATATGATATTATTGATTTAGGGGTAATGGTTCCCACCGAAAAAATTCTTGAAACAGCTATTAGAGAAAATGTAGACATCATTGGTTTGAGTGGCTTAATTACGCCATCCTTAGATGAGATGGTGCACGTAGCACATGAAATGAAACGCAGGGGCATGAAGCAACCACTCCTCATTGGTGGCGCCACTACCAGTCGTATGCATACGGCTGTAAAAATTGCACCTGAATACGAAGCAGGAGTGGTTCATGTATTGGATGCTAGTCGTAGTGTAACTGTAGCCGGTAGTCTTTTAAGCAAAGAACAAAAAGCACCTTTTATTCAATCGATAAAAGCAGAATACGATAAATTAAAAGAAGATTTTAGTAATAAAAAAACGGGGAAACAATTCCTTGCCTACACTGCAGCACAAAAAAATGGAGCCCAACTAAAATGGGAAGAATTTCAGCCAGTGGTGCCTTCTTTTACTGGTACCCGTGTATGGGAAAATTACGAATTGAGTGAGATTGCTGACTATATTGATTGGCAGCCTTTTTTTATTGCCTGGGAAATGCATGGAAAATTTCCAGCTATTTTAAGGGATGCGGTAATTGGGAAAGAAGCCACTACTTTATATGAAGATGCCAAAGTATTACTCAAGAAAATTATTGCAGAAAAATGGTTGACCGCAAGAGGCGTTATTGGATTTTGGCCTGCCATAAAATCGGGGCCTGATAGTATAAAGGTTACAGACAATAACAAAAATATACAATTAGAATGCCTGCGTCAGCAAATGAAAAAAGCAGAAGGGCAATCGAATATATCCTTGGCAGATTTTATTGCCCCTGTAAGCAGTACAATAGCAACAGATTATTTGGGTGCTTTTTCTGTCACCATTCAAGGAATTGAAAAACATATTCAACAATTTGAAGCACAGCATGATGATTATAATAAAATTATGCTGCAGGCATTGGCCGATCGATTGGCAGAAGCATTTGCTGAACTATTACACCAAAAGACAAGGGTCAATTATTGGGGATATGATAAGGAAGAAAATTTATCTAAAGAAGCCCTGATAGAAGAAACTTATACTGGCATTCGACCTGCACCAGGTTATCCTGCATGCCCAGACCATACAGAAAAATATAAATTATT
>CAIOIZ010000093.1 GCA_903858475.1 uncultured Bacteroidota bacterium | reverse complement strand
TATTATAAAAATAATTTCCTAAAAAAATAAAGATGGCTATATAACAAAAAATATATGCGAGCCGTGTAAAAAATTCATCCTCATGTTCATCAAAAATTGATTCGTGTGCACTTAGATCCAATCCAGTAACTATTACTCTAGAAACCAGTAAAGCAATTTGCACAAAGATAGCTAAATATATAAATCGCAAATAATATGATTTATCTTTTTTAAAACATCCATGCAGTTCATATAATTGCCATAAAGACAATAAAATAGTTGATATGGCAATGAATTCCACCCTAGCGCCATAATTTCCATTAATCACAACCCACACATACAACATGCAAGTTGCCAAAGTACCCGAAATAAAATAAACAAGCTGCTTTTTTGTAATTCGCGTGTAGATTGCCCTAAACAACAATCCCAGAGCAATATCAGAGCCTAGCTGAAGTAAGTCCCCAATAGTTAAGGCCTTGCCTGACCACGGAAAAAAGACAAATGAAAAGCAAGAGAGGGCCATTAAATAGCCTGCGATGGACCAATATAATCCAGAGCTATTGATTGCTATGCGAGTCTTCAATTCTACCGACGAGTTGAGAGCAAGGGCCAAGGTCACTAGAGCTGCCCCTAAATACATTATCTGGTTTGTAAGTTCCATTATGTAACGGTAAACCCCGATGTATTAATACAGTGAAAAACGACAAGCTTGCACTTGGTATCCTTACTCTGATACCTTTTATGGCGCATAAAATCTCACTTGGTTTCCGCCCATTTTTTTGGCTTCATACATTGCCATATCCGCCCGCTTAATAATGTTGCTTGATTTAATTTGATTGCCTAAAAATAGACTGGCTCCAATGCTGGCAGAACTTTCAAATTGAATGGAGGTCTCGCCTCGCGTTACATGACATATGGTAAATGTATATTTATTTGACAAACTAGATAAAATTTTATTTGCTATGCTACTTACCTGACTGGCTGTTTGTGAATAATTATTTGTAAACTCATTTAAAATCACAACAAATTCGTCACCACCAAACCGGCTTGAAGTATCTTTTGCCCGCAAACCATTAGAAATGCGTTTTGCAAATTCAGCCAGTAATAAATCACCTACTTCATGCCCATATTGATCATTGATGAATTTCAAGTTATCGATATCAATAAATAGCAAAGCCCCGTAAAGAGCGCTGCGTTTACTTTGAACAAGAGCCTGATTTAAGCGGTCTAAGCATAAATTACGATTAGGCAGATTTGTCAACTGATCAAAAAATGCTAATTTTTTCGTTTTATCATCTATTTTGATGCGGTCGGATATGTCGCGTATCGTCATGATGAAATTGCAAATATCCCCTTGTTTATTGAATATTGGGGAAATAGACAATTCATTCCAAAATGCCGCTCCGCCTTTTCGGTAGTGCAATATCTCTCCGGAAAAGTGAGATAAGTCCATATAAGCCAAATCGATTTTGGCTATAGTATTTTTATTGGTTTTTGGACCATTGAATAACTCTCCATAACCTTTTCCATCAAAGTCATTAAGAACATATCCTGTTATTGATGTGAAAGCTTCATTCACACTGATGATGATGCCATTTTCATCTGAGATGACTACGCCCTGACCAAGCATATTGATGGCATTATCTAAGGCTCGCCTTCCAAGAAGTGCGCGAACTTTTAAGCCAGAAGTCACAGCATCCATTAAACTGCTCTTGACCCAATTCCAAACTTATTCGCCAAGCCCATTAAGTAGGATTTAAATTCCATACTGAACTCTGGGTGCTTTAATGCGAACTCAACAGTTGCCTTTAAGTACCCCAGCTTATCGCCACAATCGTAGCGAATCCCTTTGAACTCATATGCCATTACCTTTTCTACCTGCAATAAGGATTCAATGGCGTCCGTTAACTGGAACTCACCACCAGACCCAGGTTTTAATTGACGAATATGCTT
>CAIOIZ010000092.1 GCA_903858475.1 uncultured Bacteroidota bacterium | reverse complement strand
AGTAGCCACAACTTTGTAACAAGCACAGCTCTACGAAGTAAACGGCTACAGAGTAGCCATACCTTTGTAACAACTAGTACTAACTATGCAATCGGCTAAAGGGTAGCCACCACTTTGCAACAAGCATACTGCCGAGTGGTAACTGGCTACAGAGTAGCCGCAACTTTGTAACAACTAGTACTAACTATGCAATCGGCTAAAGGGTAGCCACCACTTTGTAACTAACAAACCTCCGAGTGGTCAATGGCTACAGAGTAGCCCTACCTTTGTAACAGGCATGCATCCATGATGTACCCGGCTTACAGAGTAGCCACAACTTTGTAACAAGCACAGCTCTACGAAGTAAACGGCTACAGAGTAGCCACCACTTTGTAACTAAAATACCTCCGAGTGGTAACTGGCTACAGAGTAGCCCTACCTTTGTAACAGGCATGCATCCATGATGTACCTGGCTACAGAGTAGCCCTCACTTTGTAACTAACAAACCTCCGAGTGGTAACTGGCTACAGAGTAGTCACAACTTTGTAACAAATACTTGGAGTGATGCAATCGGCTACAGAGTAGCCACCACTTTGTAACTAAAAACCTCCGAGTGGTAACTGGCTACAGAGTAGCCCTACCTTTGTAACAGGCATGCATCCATGATGTACCCGGCTACAGAGTAGCCGCCACTTTGTAACAAATAACTTAATCGGCTCCAATGGAGCCACCACTATGTAAAAAAAAATATATGGCAAATACCTACACCCAACTTTTAACACAAGTGGTTTTTGCAGTAAAAGGAAGAGAAAGCCTGATAAATGAAAAGATACGCATCCCACTAGAAAAATACATCTGTGGTACGGTATCACAAAAAAAACACAAGCCACTGGCAATCTATTGCATGCCCGATCACTTGCATTTATTGATTGGCTATAATCCAGATAAAAGCCTGAGTGATTTAGTAAAAGAAATTAAAACCAGTTCAGGAAATCTAATTAGAGCAACATACCCTGGACTAGCAAATTTTCATTGGCAAGTAGGATATGGTGCATTTTCCTATACAAAATCACATCTTGATCGTGTGGTGAATTATATATTAAATCAACCGATTCATCACAGTAAAAAAACATTTCAACAGGAATACTTAGAATTTTTACAGAAATTTGAGATTCCTTACGAAGAAAAATATCTTTTTGAATTTTATCAATAACTGATGCAAACGAATAGTAATTTTTAAGAACCAATGGCAAAATCAATTAAAGAAGATTATTCACATACTGATGCAGGCATAGGAGGTCAATACAAGACTTGGTTCTTGGACTATGCCAGCTATGTAATTCTAGAGCGTGCGGTACCGGCCATAGAAGATGGATTGAAGCCAGTTCAGAGAAGGATCCTGCATGCCATGAAGGAAATGGATGATGGCAGATTCAATAAGGTGGCCAATATTATCGGACAGAGCATGCAATACCATCCACATGGTGATGCCAGTATCGGCGATGCATTGGTGAATATGGGACAAAAGGACCTGCTCATTGAAACCCAAGGTAACTGGGGTGATGTACGGACGGGTGACCAAGCTGCAGCTTCTAGGTATATCGAAGCCAGATTAAGCAAGTTTGCCTTGGAGATAGCCTTCAATGCCAAAACCACCGATTGGGCATTGAGTTATGATGGTAGAAAAAACGAGCCCGTTACCCTTCCTGTAAAATTTCCATTGTTATTGGCACAAGGTGCCGAAGGTATTGCAGTTGGATTGTCGACCAAAATTTTACCACATAATTTCTGTGAACTGATAGATGCTGCTATAAAATATTTAAGAGGCAAACGATTCGAAATATTTCCCGACTTCCAAACCGGTGGTATGGTGGACGTAACCAATTACACAGAAGGTAAAAGAGGTGGTAAAATAAGGGTACGTTCCATTATAGAAGAAGTAGATAAGAAGACGGTGGTTATTAAGAGTGTACCCTTTGGCGTTACTACCACCAAATTAATGGAGAGCATTGTAAAAGCCAATGACCAGAGTAAGATAAAAATCAAGAAAGTAACCGATCATACGGCAGCAGATGTAGAAATCATTGTTGAACTGGCCGCTGGTATTTCACCAGACATTACGATTGATGCGTTGTATGCATTTACCGATTGCGAAACCAGCATCTCCCCCAATGCCTGTGTTATTGTAGACAATAAGCCTAGGTTTTTGGGCGTTACTGAATTACTAAAAACAGCCACTGATAATACAAGGACGCTCTTGAAAAAAGAGCTGGAGATTCGCTTGGCTGAACTACAAGAAAAATGGCACTACACTTCCTTAGAAAAAATATTTTTTGAAGAAAAGATTTACAAGGAATTAGAACAGAAGCATGCCAATTGGGAAAAAGTGTTGGAAGCCATCGCTATAGCCTTTCAACCCTTCCTTAAAAAACTAAAAAGAGGCATCACCCGGGAAGACATTCTAAAACTAACGGAAAAGCCTGTTCGAAGAATCTACAAATTAGACATCGACGAATTAGATGCACAAATAAAAAGCTTAGAAGCAGATATCAAGCAGGTATTATTCGACTTGGATAACCTGACTGATTATGCAGTTGCTTATTTCGAAAATTTACTGAAGAAATACGGAAAAGAAAGAGGGCGTAAAACCGAAATAAAATTATTTGATACCATTCAAGCCAAGACCGTAGCCATTGCCAATACCAAAATATATGTAAACAGGGCCGATGGTTTTATTGGTACCAGTTTGAAAAAAGATGAATTGGTAGCAGACTGCTCCGACCTGGATGATATCATTGTATTTACCCGTAGTGGCAAAATGAAAGTGGTAAAAGTAGCCGACAAAACATTTATTGGAAAGGATATTATTCATATTGCCCTTTTCAATAAAACGGACGACCGTATTACGTATAATATGATTTACGCAGATGGCAAGGATGGAAAAAGTTATGCCAAACGTTTTAATGTTACCGGTGTAACGCGTGACAAGGAATATGACTTATCTAGTAGCGATCCTAAAACCAAAGTGCATTATTTTACGGTAAATCCAAATGGGGAAGCGGAATTGGTGAAGATTGTATTGAGTCCCAATTGCAGTGCCCGTATCAAGGAACTGGAATTTGATTTCAGTGAACTCGAAATCAAGGGCCGGGCTAGTAAGGGTAATACCGTTACCAAGTATCCAATCAAATCTGTAAAAATGAAGGAAGCAGGTAAGTCTACCTTATCTGGAAAGAAACTATGGTTTGATGATCAGTTTGGCCGACTAAATTCCGATGACAAAGGGCTTTACCTGGGTAGTTTTGATGCCGATGATTTAATTATTGCATTTTATTCAGATGGGCAGTATGAAATATGCGATCAGGAACTCACGCAGCGTTTTGATGCCGAGAAAATGGTATTGATAGAGAAATTTCATCCCGAAAAAATTGTAACAGCAGTTTATTTGGACAATGAAAAAGTGCAGTTCAATATCAAAAGGTTTAAAATTGAAACCACTACCCTACACAATAAATTCTTGTTCATCAAAGAAGGGGAAGGCAATCGTTTAGAGATGGTAAGTACAGAGGAAGAACCCATTTTATCGGTACAGAGTGGTCGTGGGCAACAAATAAGAAAGGCCAAATTCAAAGTCATCAAACTAGTGGAAGTGATGGGATGGAAAGCCGTGGGTGCCAAACTAACCGATTTCAGCAAATCGGTTGAAATGGATTGGGAACAAACGAAGAAGGATCCGCAGCAGGACCAACCCGAATTATTTGATTAATCTCTTTTTCAAATACATGGCAAAGAAAAAGCCCCAGCAAAAAATGCAGGGGCTTTTTTTATGGTAAGCAATCTAAGAATTTAATTATTGGTTTTGAATTCAACTCTTCTGTTTTTAGCACGACCAGCGGCAGTTTTATTATCTGCAATTGGATTAGCACTACCATATCCTTCTGAAGTCAAACGATCAGCAGGAACGCCTTTGCTTTCTAAATATGCTTTTACTGCAGCAGCTCTTTTATGAGAAAGGGCTAAGTTAGTAGCAGGTTTGCCAGTATTGTCAGCATAACCGTTGATTGCAATTTTCAAGGTGTTGTGCTCATTTAAAATAGCAGCTCCTTTATCCAATTCAAGTTTTGCTTTTTTAGTCAATATTGCACTTCCAGTTAGGAACTGAACGTTATTAGCTTGGAAAGCAAAGTCTTCCAATTTAGGACAACCATTGTTTTCTCTTAAACCTTTTTCAGTAGGGCATTTATCTTCTTCATCATTTACACCATCACCATCTGTGTCGGGGATAGGGCAACCTTGATAACGAGCAACACCAGGAACGGTTACACACTTATCGTTTTCATCATTGATGCCATCGCCGTCTGTATCAGGAATAGGACATCCTTTGTATTTAGCAGTACCTTTTACATCTGGGCAGCTATCATCGCCATCGGCAATACCATCACCATCTCTATCGGGGCAACCTTGTAAGCTAGCCAAACCTTTGGTATCAGGACATTTATCATCAGCATCCAAAACGCCATCGCCATCTCTATCTTTTGGCGCTTCTACTACTGGAATAACTGGAATTACTACTGGAACTGGTTTTGGAGCTCCAAAGCTTTCAGCAAATCCAACAGAATAGAATAAATTGTCTTTTAATACATCAGTTGTGATAGCAAAATGATATTGCATTTTAGCAAAGAAATAAGTAGTGCTAGCCATATTAAACTGAACACCACCACCCACTGGAGCGTATGCACCAATTTTATTGCTGTACAAACCACCACCAATACCTACCGTTAGGAATGGAGCCCAACGATTGTTATCAGCAATTGGTCTGATATTGAAAGTAGGTTCCAATTCAACTCCTACTTCATTTGTGCCGGTTGTACCAGCATACAAAGAGGAATAATCATGAAAAACTGTATTTAATGTTGCAGCGAAATCAATTTTGGGAGTCAACCCTTTCCAATAAGAAAAGCCCAAACCAAAACTCATGTCCTTGATGTTAGGAAATTTTCTTTCCGATTGACTAATTGCGTTAGGACTTGTTTTAAATGTTTCAGGAGTAGTAAAATCAGAAACACTAAAATGAATACCAAATAATTGTCCTTTTTTGTTAGAAGTGAAATCCTTGGTAGCTTTTTTTTGTGCGAATGCACCAGTGGCAAGGATTAGTGTTGCCACAAACATTGTAAGTTTTTGTTTCATAAACAGAGTTTTTGTAATAAATTTCTCAGAGTCAAATATACGACGAAGATAAAACAAAAAAGTTTGCGGATTTATCATCTTTTTAAGAAAATAATCCGCAAACCCTTTATATAAGTAGAAAATTGTTGTTTTCTGTACTATAATTAGAAACTTTCAGCAAAACCTACAGACCAAACTAGGTTATCACCCAATACTTTTTTAGTTAGGGCGAAATGATATTGACCTTGTACAAAGAAATAGGTATTAGAGCTCCAATTAATTTGAAGACCGCCACCTACTGGAGCATAGGCACCCAATTTATCACTATATAAACCGCCACCAATACCAACTGTTAGGAATGGAGCCCAGCGATTGTCGTCGTTGAAGGGACGAATATTAAGGGTGGGTTCTACTTCTACGCCAATTTCGTTTTTACCAGACTCCCCTCTGTAAAGTGCAGCATAGTCATGAAACACCATATTCACTTTACCAGAGAAATCAATTCTTGGAGTAAGTCCTTTCCAATAAGAAACTGCCAATCCAGTACTGAGGTCTTTTATATTGGGGAACTTTCTTTCCGATTTACTGATGGGGTCGGGAGAAGTTTTTAATGTAGCAGGGGTAATAAAGTCAGCAGCCATAAAATGGATTCCCAATAATTGACCCTTTTTATTTGAAGGGAAGCTATTATTCCTTTTTTGGGAAGCAGCATTAAATTTGGTGGATGATTTTTGTGCAATAGCGCCTGTAACACAAAATAAAAGAACAAGTAATAGTACTGGTTTTTGTCTCATAATAAAACAGTTTGATTTGATTGATATTTGGTTTATCCTTCCAAAGATAATGTTAAATTTTTGCTATCCAAATCTATTCATCAAAAGCTTTACCCCTATATTTTAACCCATTTCCAGCTTCCTTTTCGGAATAGGTAAATAGAAATCAGGGCCAATAAAGCTTCCGCAGTACCAATGGCAATATATACGCCCTTGGATCCCCAACCAAGATAGGTAGAAAGGTAATAGGCGATGGGAATCTGAAAAGCCCAAAACACCAATATATTAATATAGGTAGGCGTTCGAGTATCTCCGGCTCCATTGAAGGCTTGTGTTAATACCATGCCGTAGGCAAAAAATACATAGCCGATGGCCAGGATATGCAGGCAATTTGTTCCTTCGCTGATGGCCAGTTCATTGCTGGTAAAGAATCGGAGCAGGTTTTCGCCAAAGAAAAAGAAGAGGAGGGCCACCAAGGCAAAAAACACAAGGGCAAGAAAAGCTGAACGCCAAACAGATTTTTCAGCCCGATCTGGAAATCCTGCCCCAAGGTTTTGTCCTACTAAGGTTGCCGCTGCATTGGCAATACCCCAAGCAGGTAAAATGGTGAATACGCAAATACGAATTGCGGTAAAATATCCTGCAGTAGCATCCACCCCTTCTGCAGCAATTAACCTTGCCAAAAACATCCAACTACAACTTCCTATAATAAACTGAATCATAGTGCCTGAAGAAGTTTTAAGGATATTTTTTATTAAGTAAATATTAGGCTTAAAGTAGGCTTTAGTTAACTGAATAAGGTCCTTGCCAAGCATCAGGTGCCAGAGCTGGTACAGCAGCCCTATTCCCCTTCCAATTGTAGTGGCAACCGCTGCGCCCATCAATCCCATTTTGGGAAATGGCCCATAGCCCATTATAAGTAAGGGGTCTAAAATGATATTAATCAGATTAGCAATAATCAATGCCCGCATAGCGATGGCAGCATCGCCTGCTCCCCTGAATATGCCATTATTAACAAACAGTAGCATTATCACCAGATTGGAGCCCATCATTACTTGTGTAAAGGAATAGTTTTCGGCAGCCAAAGCGGAACTAGCACCCATGAGTTCGAGCAGCTGTTGGGGAAAGCAGATGCCAATAAAACTGATTATTATAGAAAACCCAATAGCCAATAGAATTGCCTGGGCCGCTATTTTGGAGGCAGCGAGAAAATTTTTCTCACCTACTCTTCTAGCAATTAAAGCAGTGACTCCCATAGCAATACCCCATGCAATTGAATATAAAATCGTAAGTGATGATTCTGTCAATCCAACTACTGCAGCTGCAGCTGGACTTATTTTATTT
>CAIOIZ010000091.1 GCA_903858475.1 uncultured Bacteroidota bacterium | reverse complement strand
TGGAGTTTTAATCTTCAAATCTATTTCCTCAATAGCAGGTTGAATCAGTTATTAGAAATTCAAAGAGGAACAGAAACAGTTATCCAGGATAGGACAATCTATGAAGATGCCAATATTTTTGCCCCTAATTTGCATGATATGGGCCTAATGGGTAAAAGAGATTTTGATAACTATTATAAATTCTTCGAAACCCTTAAGTCAATGGTGCAACCTCCTGACTTATTGATATACTTAAAAGCTTCCGTTCCTACCTTGGTAGCACAAATTCAAAAAAGAGGTAGAGAATACGAAGAGAATATACGACTTGATTATTTAAAAAAATTAAATGATTTCTATAATAGTTGGATAGAAAACTATAAAGAAGGTCCATTGCTCATCATTGATGCCGACAAAAATAAATTTGCCGAAAATGAAGAGCATCTTGGTCAAATCATCACTAAGATTGATTCTACTTTATTTGGGTTGTTTTAATTAAACAGCGTATCCCAACTTATCCGACAATTTTTTTGGAAGCACCGGAAGCTTTCTGCGGTCAATTAGAAAGCTATTCAATTGCGACAATTCTCTAAAGATATAATGCTTGTCCATGGCAGCTTTTAGGTAGCCTGCGCCACTACTGCCTCCAGTGCCAATACGCGAACCAATCATTCTTTGTACCATGTTGATGTGGCGATATCTCCAACTGCCCAATTGATTGTCGATTTCGAGTAGGCATTCCAGTAATTGGTAAGGCAATTCTAACATAGGGTATCCTCTGTACAGCATGATAAACAATGCCGCCCTAGACGCTTTGGCAGAAAAATTTCTTTCCGGATGGTTTTCATTAAATAGCTGTTGAAATGCAGCGCTGTTATTTTTTTCTGCATCAGCAAGGCTTTCATTGTAAATGCGTTCATAAGTCTGCCAAAAAGATTGGCTGTTATTTCCTTGGTAGTCTTCCCATATAGATGGATCATCAAAGAACGGCATTCTTTCAAGCCATTCATTGATTAGGGTGAGTAAAGAGGCGCCTTTTTCTGCATCCTTGATAATTTGAATATCTGCATCCCTTAATTGTGAAATATAATATTCTTGTCCTTGTCTTTTTTCGTACTTCAAACCCAATTTTGCTTCGATTATTTTAAATTGCCAACTTTGAAAACCAGAGGCAGGCCTCAGCATATCACGAAAATCTAAAAAATCCATGGGCGTCATGGTTTCCATAATATCGATTTGTTGTACTAGTACTTTTAGAATTGTAATTGTTCTTTTTAACCGATGAACAACAATCTGCATTTCAGGAGAATTATCGTTCACGCTGGGTTTATTCATAGTGCCTAATACAGCGTTTATCTCAAATAATATTTGTTTGAACCATAGTTCATAGGCCTGGTGTATAATGATGAATAACATTTCATCATGCGCTGCTGTATTTCCGTTTTTTTCACTTTGGAGTGCTTGGGCATGAATAATTTTATCTAATTGTAAGTAGTCGCTATAATACACCGTTTCATTTTTCATATATGCAAATTGTTGAAGCAAACATACTGAAATAATGAGGCTTTTAAAAATGATTCAGAAAGATAATGTTCATTAGAGTTTTTGTTAAAGAGTAGTAATTAATATAAACCTGAAATTTCCTTTAACATTTTTTTGTAATAAATTTTATTTTTTGGCACAGTATTCTAAAGCATTGTAGTAACAGTAAATTAAAAGCACTGTCCAAGAATATGAAACCTATAATCAGTTCGGCACTATTTGCTGTTCTATTCGTCAGCAATGCCAATGCGCAAATTAAGTATGGAGTGAAGGCCGGAATCAATATTGCTAATTGGCAGGGAGATGCCGTTAAAAGTTTGGGATCTGTAATAGACCTTACCAATGGATTGGTGAATACAAAAAATAGAACTGGATTTCATATTGGCGGGTATGTAGACATTCCATTAGCAGAAAATATTTCCATTGAACCTGGTTTGCAATATTCACAAAAAGGCTTTACCCTGGTAGGTAATTTGAAAATTGACGCACTTAAATTCATTGGAGCAAATGCGAGCGCTAAAATTCAAGCTGATTATATCGATATCCCCATTTTACTAAAAGCCAATCTCAGCAAAGGGCTCTTTGTTTATGCGGGCCCTCAGGTTGCTGTATTGGTAAAAAATAATCTCCATTTAAATGCTGGTATTTTAGGAATTTCTTTGTTTAGTCAGGATTTGAACTTAACCAATAATTTCAATAAAACAGATATAACGATGGTGGGTGGCATGGGGTATCGATTAGACAATGGATTACAGATTGCTGCCGGGTATGATTATGGCATGAGTAGGGTTGACAAAAACAGCAGTTTCAAAGCATACAATCGGGCAGTAAAAATATCTCTTGGATTAACTTTTTAAGTGGGGTGCTTTTATAAAGCCGGTTCCTTATAGAAGGGGCCGGCTCTTTTATTACCACAGTAAAATACTTGTTCCCTTGATGAAATTCATTTCTTGGTATTTATAGGTGTGTAGTGAACCTTATTTTAACTTCTCTTTAATTTCTTGGAGCTTTAATAATGCTTCTACAGGAGTAAGTCGATTGATATCGGTGTTCTCGAGAAGTTTTCTAATGGTGGCAAAAGTATCTGAGTGTGCATCGAAAATACTTAGTTGTAAACGTTGCGTTTCATTTGGATGTGCACCAAGTTTTTTCATGGTATGTTCTGTATCGCCCGATTTGTTTTCCTCCCTGCTATCTTCTAATTGTTTCAATATTTCATTGGCTCTTTCAATCAAAGAATTGGGCATGCCTGCCATTCGGGCCACATGTATACCAAAGCTATGGGTACTGCCTCCTGGGGCAAGTTTTCGAAGGAAGATAATCTTATTGCCAATTTCTTTATTGGTAACATGATAATTTTTTACGGTTTCCAGTTTGTTTTCCAACTCATTCAATTCATGATAATGGGTAGCAAATAAGGTCTTTGGTGAATGCTGCGAATAATAAAGATGTTCAACAATACTCCAGGCGATACTAATGCCATCATAGGTGGATGTTCCCCTTCCAATTTCATCCAATAAAATCAAACTTCTGGAAGTGATATTATTAATGATACTCGCCGTTTCATTCATTTCTACCATGAAGGTACTTTCTCCTCCGCTTAGGTTATCGCTAGCACCCACTCGGGTAAAAATTTTATCAGTCAATGGGATATTGGCAGCAGTAGCTGGAACAAAACTCCCCATATGCGCCATCAAGGTAATAAGTGCAGTTTGTCGAAGGATGGCACTCTTGCCACTCATATTGGGACCAGTAAGGATAATGATTTGTTGTGAAGCAGGATTTAATGAAATGTCATTGTCAATATAGGGCTCCCCAGCTGGCAGATTTCTTTCTATCACGGGATGGCGGCTTCCTTTTAAATCAAGCGCTGTTCCATCATGCAATACAGGTTTTGTATAATTGAATTGAATGGCATTGTTTGCAAAACAAATCAGGCAATCCAATACCGCCATCACATGGCCATTCACTTGCATAGGGTTGATATAATCCTGCAACTCATTTAGCAACTGCTCAAATAACTGTAATTCTATTTGTTGAATTTTATCTTCTGCACCTATAATCTTTTCTTCGTAATCTTTTAATTCAGGGGTGATATATCTTTCCGCATTGGCCAGTGTTTGTTTTCGTATCCAGGTGTCGGGCACTTTATTTTTATGCATATTGGTTACCTCTAAATAGTAGCCAAATACATTATTGAAACTTATTTTTAACGACGAGATGCCTGTAGACAAAGCTTCTTTTTGTTGTAATTCAATCAGGTAGTCTTTTCCCCCTGCAGCAATTTTTCTTAATGCATCTAATTCTTCATGAATGCCTGTGGCGATGATACCCCCTTTATTAGCATTAGCAGGCGGGTTTTCATGGATGACTTTAATGATTTTATCTAAAATGTAATTGCATGGATTCAAGGAGTCGCCCAATCTTTTTAAATAATCATTGGTGCTGATTTTGCAATAAGATTGAATGATAGTAGTTTGTTGTAAGCCTCTTGCAATTTGTAAAACTTCTCTTGGGTTAACTTTTTTTAATGGCACTTTACTTACCAATCTTTCTACATCTCCTGCCAGTTTTATTTGTTGCGCCAATTTAGATCGCAGGTCACTGTCCTTTATAAATAATTCTACCACCGCCAGTCTTTCATTGATAAGGGTTAGATTGTTTAATGGCATCAACATCCATCTTTTAATTAACCGCGCACCCATGGGCGATACGGTATTATCCAAAACCTTCAGCAAGCTTTGATTGGTTTCAGTTCCTAGTAGTTCAAGATTTCGAATCGTAAATCGATCCATCCATAAATGATCGTCCCTTTCTATTCTTTGCAAGGAAGTAATATGTCCCAGATTGGGGTGCTCCGTATCCTTCAAGTAATGCAAAATAGCACCAGCAGCAATGATGCCAGCTTGCATGTGTTCAACACCAAAGCCTTTAAGACTATGTGTGCCAAAATGTTTTAGTAAGCTTTCATTGGAATAGGGTGCCGCAAAAACCCATTCGTCGAGTCCGTAGGTGAAAAATTTGTTGCCAAATGTTTCTTTAAAATATTTTTGACGGTTACGTTGAAATACAACTTCTGCAGGTTGTAGGCTTTGCAATAGTTTGTCAGCATATGCAGTGTCGCCCTCTGCAATAAAAAATTCACCAGTACTAATATCAAGAAAAGCCAATCCAACGATTGATTGGTTTGGATTGGTATCTGAAAAATGAACCGCAGCCAAAAAATTATTGCTGTTGTGTTCTAGTAATTTGTCGTTGGTAGCAACACCGGGGGTTACCAATTCGGTTACGCCTCTTTTTACAATGCCTTTTGCTAGTTTGGGATCTTCTAGTTGATCGCAAATAGCTACCCGATAGCCGGCTTTTACCAATTTATGTAAATAAGTATCCAGTGCATGATGCGGAAATCCAGCCAATTCAGCCGAGGCCGCATTGCCATTGTTTCTTTTGGTCAAGGTAATACCTAGCACTTGTGCAGCAATCACTGCATCCTGTCCGAATGTTTCATAAAAATCACCCACTCTAAATAGCAAAATAGCATCAGGGTATCTGGCCTTGATGGCATTGTGTTGTTGCATTAAAGGGGTTTCACCAGTTGCTTTGGCCATAGTCAGCAAAAATAGGAAACCTACATTGAATATTTTGCACAAACACCGCAGTTATAACGTTAGTTGATATCCTTATTCCTTTAACACTTGTTTTATTGCCACAATAATGAAGCAAATTTGATTACCCTTGCAAATAGCTTTTAATATGAATTTTTAGTGCATCAAAAACGCTAAAAATATTCGCACATCTTAACAGTTCCTTAGTGAAGGGCATTAAACCCTCTTTGCTAGGGATGGTCTAAATGTATATCTTTGTATCATTTTAAGGCTTGATTTACTACCCTAAATATGGAATAATGAAAAAAATGATTAGCACTTTGTTTTTATCTTTTCTTTTTATGTGTGTATCCTTGGCACAACCTCCCAAAGGAATGGGGCAAAGTGATCCTGCTGCAAAAAAAATATTAGACGGAGTAAGTGCCAAATTCAAAACCTTTAAATCTGTACAGGCTAAATTCAACTTAAAAATTGAAAATAGTGCAGGAAAAAATATAGGTACCAAGGCAGGGACTGTTTTCATGAAGGGCAATAAATATCGCATCAGCATTACGGGTCAAGAAATATTTTGTGATGGAAGTAATGTGTGGACTTATTCCAAGCTGGACAATGAAGTGGTTATTTCGAAATTGGATGTAAATAACAATACCATTACGCCACAAAAATTATTCACCAATTTTTATGATAAAGATTTTCTGTATAAGTTAAACGGAGAAGCCAATGGTATGCAGGAGATAGAACTTACTCCAATTGACAAAACAAAAGCATTTCACAAAGTATTGGTCAGTGTAGTGAAGTCTAATCAAACTATTGCCAGTACAAAGGTTTTTGAAAAAGCAGGCAATCGGTATATCTCTTCTGTTAGTAGTATGAATACAAGCAGCCTTATACCAGATACGCAATTTGTATTTGATGCCAAGAAATACCCTGGGGTAGATGTGGTAGATAATCGCTAATACTATTTTTATAATAATTCATTGTAGCCCGGTTATATCCCGGGCTTTTTTTATACCTAAAATATACTTCAGTCTCTTTGTAATCAATAGGCTTGATTTTTTCTAACTTAGTAAAATGAATAGAAAAAAATTTATCTACCAAAGCTCCTTAGTAGGCGCAGGATTGTTGTTGAATAAATCATTGTTTGCCAATTGGGCAACCGAATTTCCTATAGTGAGAGTGCCATTGTTGCAAAGGAAATTCACTAGTCCTGCTGTTGAAGCTGCAATTGCTGCCGTCAAAAAAAATATTGGTAATAAAGAAATTGCCTGGTTATTCGAAAATTGCTTTCCCAATACCCTCGATACTACAGTAGAATTTGAAATCATCAATGGAAAGCCTGATACATTTGTAATTACGGGTGATATTGATGCCATGTGGCTGCGAGATTCGAGCGCTCAAGTTTGGCCTTATTTGCCCTTGATGAAGGAGGATCCCAATCTTAGGCAATTAATTGAAGGGGTTATTAGGCGGCAAACCAAATGCATATTGAAAGATCCCTATGCGAATGCTTTTTATAAAGATGAAAATAAAATAAGTGAATGGAAGGATGATCATACCCTGATGAAGCCAGGTGTGCATGAACGTAAATGGGAAATTGATTCTTTGTGTTATCCAATTCGCTTGGCGCATGCGTATTGGAAAGAAACTGGTGATACAACGGTATTTGATGAGGATTGGAAAGCTGCCATGCAATTGGTGCTACAAACTTTCAAAGAACAACAACGCTTGAAGGATAATGGGCCTTACCGTTTTCAGCGAACCACCAGCAATCCGGTAGATAGCGTTCCATTGAATGGGTATGGATATCCAACCAAAAAAATAGGATTGATTCATGCTATGTTTCGGCCTAGCGATGATGCAACTGTTTTTCCATTTAATATCCCTGGCAATTTATTTGCGGCTAGATGTCTCCAATACTTGGGTGAAATTTTCAAGGCTATTCATTATACTGCAGAAACAAATGTAGTAGCCTTTGCCAGCCATATAGAAAAATTAGTACTGCAGCATGCGGTGGTAAAAGATCCGTCTTTTGGCAATATCTTGGCTTATGAAATCAATGGCATGGGTAGTCATTTACTCATGGATGACGCAAATATTCCTTCCTTATTATCTTTAGCCTATTTAGGGATTGATGCCTCCAGTATAGTGTATCAAAATACCAGAAAATTTTCCTTGTCCAATCAAAATCCATTTTATTTTTCAGGAAAGGCTGCCACTGGAATTGGGGGGCCACATATTGGCATGGATTATATATGGCCAATGGGGCTTATTATGCGAGGACTTACTAGTAAGGACGAAAAAGAAATGGCCTACTGTTTAAAAACCTTACAGTCCACCCATGCTGGTACTGGTTTTATGCATGAAGGTTTTCACAAAGACGACGCAGGTAATTTCACCCGCAAATGGTTTGCGTGGGCCAATACCTTGTTCGGTGAGTTTATCTTAAAATTGTATCGAGAGAAAAAACAATTATTGCATTAAACCGATTTAACTAAGTAATAGTTTTTCTTTCCTTTTTGTACCAATAAATATTGTTGGTGCAGTAGGAGGGATGTTTCTATTTTGAAATCTATAGCTTCCACTTTTTTCCGATTGATACTAACGCCCCCACCTTGAATCATTTTTCTAGCATCTCCCTTGCTAGGAAAAATACCTGTTTCTGCAAGAAAGCTCACCGCATCAATACCAGCTGCTATTTTTTGAGAAGGATAATCAGATTTCACAATCCCTTCCATATTATTCAAATCATCTTCCGATAAGTCATCAGCAGATGCACTACTGTTGTTAAATAATTTTTCTGTGGTGGCTACCGCATCTTGGTAGGCAGCTTCCCCGTGTACAAAAACAGTCACTTCTTTGGCAAGGGCTTTTTGTAAAATCCGCTTGCCAGGATCTTGTTGATGATTGCTTATCATGGACTCAATCTGCGTTTTTTCTAAGAATGTAAAAATCTTTATCCATCCTTCCGCATCTGAATCATTGGCATTAAGCCAAAATTGATAAAATAGATAGGGGCTGGTCATGTTAGGGTCAAGCCAAATATTGCCTTTTTCTGTTTTGCCAAATTTTCCTCCATCTGCTTTTTTAATAAGCGGACAAGTAAATGCAAAAGCTTCTCCACCAGATTTTCTTCTAATTAATTCAGTGCCTGTTACAATATTACCCCATTGATCACTGCCTCCCATTTGCAATAAACATTTTTTATGCTGATGCAGCCAATAAAAATCGTAGCCTTGCACCAATTGATAAGTGAACTCAGTAAAGCTCATGCCATTCTCTCCTTCCAGTCTTTTTTTGACACTGTCTTTGGCCATCATGTAGTTTACTGTTATGTGCTTGCCCACATCCCTGATAAAATCCAAAAAAGAAATATTTTTAAACCAATCATAATTATTAGCCATTTCAGCAGCATTGGCTCGCTCGGGATTGAAATCCAGAAATTGTTCTAATTGCTTTTTGATCCCTTGTAAATTTCGATTCAATACTTCCTCGCTTAAAAGATTCCTTTCCTCGCTTTTGCCACTTGGATCACCCACCATACCAGTTGCCCCCCCCACTAAAGCAATGGGTTTGTGCCCAGCTTTTTGTAAATGCACCAACAAAATGATGGGTACCAAACTTCCAATATGCAGACTTTCTGCAGTTGGGTCGAAGCCAATATAGCCTGTAGTAATCTCTTTTTTAAGTTGTTCTTCTGTGCCAGGCATGATATCCTGTATCATACCCCTCCATTTGAGTTCTGCAATTAAATCCATCATTATACGTTTATAAGCTACAAAAATGCTTATAAAAAATGAATAAATAGCTTAAGTTTGTAAGCTCTTTTCTAAATTATCTCCTTATAGTCCGTCTATAGGGCCTAAACCACGTATCCTTTGTTTAAAAAAACGGATTACAGCAAAAGCTACCTGAAAAATGACTCCTTAACGTTTTTATGAAAAAATACTTATTTACCTTATCTCTATTACTCACTGGCATTATTTGTACTGCACAGGTATATAACAATGAATGGATTGATTATACAAAGACCTATTTTAAATGCAAAGTAGGTGCGAATGGGTTATACCGTATCAGCCAATCCAGTCTGGCTGCTATCGGACTTAGTGCTACCCCTGCGGAGCATTTTCAACTTTGGAAAAATGGACAGGAAATGGCCCTTTTTACTTCTGTAAGCAGTGGCATCCTAGGAAATTCCGACTTTCTTGAATTTTATGGTGAAATGAATGATGGGGTACCCGATAAGCAATTGTACAAACAGGATAGTTTGCAGATGAGCGACCATTGGAGTATTCTAACAGATACAGCGGCCTACTTTTTAACAGTAAATGCAATCGGTACGAATAAGCGCATCGTCAATATAGCCAATGATGTTGCGGGAAATAGTTTGCCCGCTGATAGTTTTTTCATGCATACTTTGGCAAAATATTATAAGTATATTCAAAACCCAGGCTATGGAATTGATTTTGGAGAAATTGTGCATTCATCGGCTTTTGATAGAGGAGAAGGATGGGTTGGCGGAGATATTTATGTAGCGCCTTACGGGGCGGGTTATATGCCGGATTTTAATTCCAATTTATATGTATTCGGCAATGGTCCTGCTGCCAGTTTTTCAGCAGTGACTGCCGGCAATTATACATCCAGTAGAAATATTAGCGTCAAAATCAATGGTACATCCATTGTATCTATGTATAATAGTGGATATGATATCACTCGGTTTGCCAATGTGCCAGTACCCCTTTCTACTTTTACTGGTGATATTGCTAATCTCGAATTTTGGCAGGATGGTACAGGGGTGGATCATATAGTAGTATCCCATTTTGAATTAAAATACCCCCGCCTATATAATTTCGGGGGGCAAACTTCTTTCAATTTTGAAATTCCTGCAGGGCCAGCCAAGTATCTAGAAATTGTAAATTTTAATTTTGGAAGCCTACCTCCTGTCTTATTGGATCGCTCCAATAATTTGCGTTTAACCGCAGTAGTGAGTGCTGATACGCTAAAGTATGTAATACCAGCTTCAGCCATTAACAGGAAACTCGTTTTGCTAAATGTTGAATCTGCCAATATTAAATCTCCGACAGCGTTTGCCAGTAGAAATTTTGTGAATTACGGACAGCTTGCTCAACAGGGTAATTATATTATTATAAGTCATCCATTGTTATTCAATGATGGAACGGGACAAGACAATGTAGAACAATATCGTACCTATCGCTCAACTGTAGCAGGCGGTGGTTTTACTGCCAAAACTGTTGATATCGATCAGTTAACCGATCAATTTGCCTTTGGTATTAAGCACCATCCTTTATCCATCAGAAATTTTGCGAGTTATGCATTAACTCATTTTACAACTGCCCCAGAATATTTTTTTCTGATAGGGAAAGGCTTGAATTATATATCCTATAGAATTAGTGAGGCCGATCCAAATGTAAATAAGTTGGCCTTGGTGCCCACCTTTGGTTGGCCAGCATCCGATAATTTACTAACGGCTACGCGTACTGGCAATACAACACGCATTCCAATTGGAAGGCTATCTGCCATCAATGGAGCAGAGGTAGGAGATTTTTTAGATAAGATAAAACAATACGAATTGGCTCAGTCCAGCAATCCCCAAACAGTTAGTGGAAAAGGCTGGATGAAAAATGTTGCACAAATTACAGGGGCCATTGATGATTTATCTCTTTACTATCTCATCAGTAGTTTTATGGATGGCTATCAGCAAACTTTAATTGATACTTCCATGGGAGCGAAAGTGTATAATTTTAGCAAAAACTCAGGTCAATACACGGCCATTGGCTCCAATAAAACGATTGATAATTTATTTTCTGAAGGGATGTCAATGTTGACTTATTTTGGTCATTCATCTCCCAATACCTTAGAATTTAATTTAGATAATCCTCAGAATTATAATAACACCGGGAAATATCCTTTGATTATTGTAAATGGATGTAATAGTGGCAATCTTTTTCTATTTGATACTTTAAGGCCAATTAGCAAAGGCACCCTCTCTGAGAAATATATTTTTGCTCCCCAAAAAGGAAGCATTGGTTTTATTGCAGACACCCATTTCGGATTGCCGCAGCAATTGAATTATTTCAATTCCATTTTCGCTCGTAACATAGCCGGCCCCATGTATGGTAATACAGTTGGGAAAATCATGAAGTCGACAATGGAAACGCTGACAACAGAATTTGATTATGATTTTATTGCTCGTTGTCATGCAGAAGAAATGACTTTTCATGGTGACCCTGCTACCCGAATTAATAGCAATTCATTGCCTGATTATACCATTACAGATTCTCTTATTGAGATTCAGCCTGCTGTAATTAGTGTCGCAGATGACCAAGTAAAAATTACTGCTACGATTTTAAATATTGGGAAAGCCATTAATGATTCCATTAACATTCGTTTTGAACAACGTTTGCCGGATAGTTCTATGATATTATTGTCTACTAGAAGAATCAAAGCGACATTCAATGAAGATACACTTCAATTAATATTGCAGTTGAATCCTTTAATGCATAAAGGTCAGAATAGTATAATAGTGACGATTGATCCAGACCATGAAGTAGTTGAAATGTCGGAGTTGAATAATACAATTACCAAGTCGTTTACTATTTTGGAGAATGAAATTAGACCTGTATTTCCTTTCAATTATTCAATCATCAATAACAGCAATAATTTTGCAGTTTACGGTAGTACCGCCAATCCATATGCCGAGCTCAAAGACTATGTAATGGAATTGGATACGGCTCGTTTATTTAATTCGCCATTGAAGGTTCAAAAGATAGTGAATAGTACTGGTGGCGTAATACAATTTTTGCCTGCACTAACACTGGTTGATAGCACGGTATATTACTGGCGTTTGACAACTGGAACACCCACTGATAGTAGTAGATGGTTGAATAGTTCTTTTGTTTATATTAATGGTAGTTACGAAGGATATAATCAATCTCATTATTTTCAGTATAAAGACAATCAGTATAGTACCATTACTTTAGACAGTGCCAGCCGTAAATTCGGTTTTGATGACAAGACCAGAAAATTATTGATTCGTACTGGTTTGTACCCTTATTACGATTGGGACCAGATTAATGTAAATATCGACAATGACCAAGAAGAAGGATACGGATGCAAATACAAGTCATTGCAAATTGTAGTATATGATCCCTTGACACTAAAGCCTTGGGTGAATTATAATACCGGATCAGGTGGGCGATTCGGTAGCTGGCCTCCTGATTGTGCAGCCCCTAGCGCACCCACTCGAAAGTTTTTTGAATTCCCTTATTACGATAGTGTGTACCGTAGAAGAGCGATGCAATTTTTTGATAGCATTCCTGCAGGTCATTTTGTTTCTATTACTAATTTGGGATGGACAACCAATACCGTTTTTATTGACCAGTGGAAAGCCGATACTGTTAATTTGGGATCGGGAATTTCTTTGTGGCATAAATTTCATTCAATGGGCTTGCATCAGATTGATAGCTTTACCAGCAATCTTCCATTTGTGTTTGTCTTTAAAAAGGGCGATACTACTGCGTTTCAGCCTCGCCAACATGTGGGTGCCTCTAGTAATTATCAAATAGTAGATACTTTTAATATTTTGGGTAAGAATATTACCGGCTCAGTGGAAAGTCCATGGATTGGTCCTGCAAAAGCATGGCAGCGATTCAAGTGGAATTTACAGCCAGATGATAATCCGAATACCATTCAAAGTTTTGATATTATTGGAAAGGGGCAATCAAACAATGATGTACTGATTTCAACAGTCCGAAATTTGCAGGATACCAGTATTTCAGGTATTAGTGCTTCGGTCTATCCTTATCTGAAAATTAGAATGAATACAAATGATCCTGTTAATGCAAAAGCAGCTCAATTAAAATATTGGATGCTCGCTGCAGATGAATACCCCGAGGGAGCATTGGCGCCCAATATACTCTATGAAGGGAAGGATACATTGATTAATACAGATACCCTGCATTTTAAAATAGCATTTAAGAACATTAGTAAAATTCCTTTTGACAGTATTAAACTGCGACTTACCATCACTAAAAACAATGGAACACAACTAATCTTGAATAATAAAGCTGATGGATCAAGATTAAAACCACTTGTTTCAGGAGATAGTGTAATAATTGTGTATGAATTGCCCATGCTAGGATTTGAGGGGCATAATCAATTTAAATTAGATGTCAATCCTGATTCGGCACAAAAGGAACAGTTTCATTTTAATAATATTTTGTATAAAAATGTTTATGTTACTGCGCCTGTCTGTCCCGATGCTAATACCAGCTTTACTAGTTCTGGTATTGCCACGGGAAATGCGTATCAATGGCAGTTGAATACAGGAGCTGGTTATACCAATATTTCCAATGGGCTTTTGTATGCAGGGGTTACAACTGCTACTTTAAACATAATCGCTGCTCCAACGAATATGTATGGTTATCGTTATCGTTGTTTGATAACCAACAATGGACTGAATCAATTTAGTAATGAATTTGTATTGAAATTTGGGTTGACTTGGACAGGCACCATCAGTGATGCATGGGAATTACCAGCTAACTGGTCTTGTAATAAACTACCGGATACTAATACCGATGTGATTGTAAATGGGGGGACTCCCAATAACCCTATCTTGTTTACAAATGGTTATTGCCGGAGCATTACGGCTAATACCGGGGCAGTGATTACTGTCAATCCTGGTATTCAATTAGTGTTGTCTGGTATTCGATAAGATTTTCCAATTATATGGCGAAAGGCTGCACTCTTGTGCAGCCTTTCGCCATTTTAACGCATCTCGTTGTTGAATTGGGTGCCTTGCAATTACATATGAATGTGGATTTGTGGAAATATGTAGCGTGAGAATTGCATATTTAGCTGTATTTTTAATGCCTGTGCTATGCACAATTTGGTATCTATTAATACGTTTTAAGTATTCATAACCTAATAACAGTTGCTATTCAATAATTGGAAAAAATAAATATGATACGAAACCTGAAAGTCTTAGTTGCCATAACCCTGCTTTTTCCGGCGGTTAGCTTTTCTCAGTTTAGAAAGTATTCCAATGAGTTTTTAAATATTGGCGCTGGCGCTCGTGGATTGGCAATGGGAAGTGCACAAGTGGCATCAGCCAACGATGCAACTGCTGGATATTGGAATCCTGCTGGTTTAACAGGAGTGAAGGATAACCCCAATGTGGGTATTATGCATGCCGATTATTTTGCGGGTATTGCCAAGTATGATTATGCTTCCATTGCCATTCCCATTCAGGACAATAAAAGAACGATTGGCTTTTCTGCCCTTCGATTTGCGGTAGATGATATTCCCAATACGCTTTTTTTAGTAGAGCCCGATGGCAGTATCAATTACAATAATATCCAATCCTTTTCCTCTGCTGATTATGCTTTTTTGTTCTCCTTTGCGCAAGAATTAAAGGCCACCGAAACAAAGCGAATAAGCTTTGGTGCAAATGCAAAAGTGATTTATAGAAAGGTAGGGAAATTTGCCACTGCTTGGGGATTTGGATTAGATGCAGGTGTTCAAATGCATGGAGAAAAATGGCATCTTGGCCTGATGGCAAGAGATATTTCCACCACATTCAATGCCTGGTCTTTCAAATTTACCGATAAAGAAAAAGAAGTACTTTATTTAACAAAAAATGATATCCCTGTTAAATCAACTGAAATTACTGCACCCCGATTGGTATTGGGTGGCGGCTATGATTTTAAAATTGGCTCCAATTTTAAATTATTAGCAGAAGCTAATTTGAGTGTAACATTTGATGGCAAAAGGAATACAGTAATTAGCAGTAATCCTGTAAGTGTTGATCCAAACCTTGGTTTAGAAGCTTCTTATAAAGATGTATTTTTTATTCGAGGCGGAATCACCAATTTTCAACAGGCATTGGCTGATGGCGATACGGTGAATCTAAAAAAAGTATGGATTTATCAACCAAGTATTGGCGCGGGATTTAAAATAAAAAATGTTATGATTGATTATGCTTTCTCCAACCTTGCCAATCAATCCAATCCTTTATTTACGCATATATTTTCTTTAAGGCTTAACCTGACCAAAAAAGATTCTGAATAAAAAATTAAACATCCTACGATGAAAAAAATATTGGTCTCATTGCTTATAATGATAACTGTTGTGGGTAAAGCCCAGTTGAATAACAGTTGGATAGATTATAACAAGACTTATTATAAATTCAAAATAAGCAGCGATACTTTGTGTAGAATTACACAACCGGTATTAAACACCTTGGGCTTAGGTAGTACCACCGCACAAAATTTTCAGCTTTGGCGGAATGGCCAGGAAGTTAGATTGTATACCTCTTTGCCTACTGGGGTATTGGGAAGCGGCGATTATATTGAATTTTGGGGGCAGGCCAACGATGGCAAGCCTGATAAAACGCTTTATAAAGATCCTGATTTTCAACTTTGGGATAAATACAGTTTGTTTACAGATTCATCCTCCTATTTTCTTACGGTAAATTCAACTGGATCTAATTTACGTTATTCAAATGCGGTGAATAATCCTCCTGGTGCCATGGTGGCAGATCCTTATTTTATGAGAAGAATTGAACAATCTTATCATAATAAAATTAATAGAGGGTACGCAGCTGTTGTAGGCGAATATGTTTATTCTTCCGATTACGATCAGGGGGAAGGATGGTCTAGCAATGATGTTAATCCTTGTTGCGATTTATCTACTGTTTTGAATGGATTGAATGTTTATACCGCTGGCCCACCCAATAGTGTAACCTTTAGTATTGCTGCTGTAGGGAATGCCCAATTTACCAGAAATTTCCGCGTTAAATTATATACCGATACAATCATTGATAGGCCAATGCCTTATTTCAATTATTTGAAAATAACAAAAAC
>CAIOIZ010000090.1 GCA_903858475.1 uncultured Bacteroidota bacterium | reverse complement strand
TAAAATGGCTGTACAAAAACAGCCTAGCGCATATGGAATGATCATTCGCTGGGATTGAGTATAAGCCTATATAAGGCTCCATTCATTAAAGCGCTCTATATTACCTTAGCTGAATTATCATTCACTTCAATATACTATACTCCAATTGCAGCCAAGTTGCTTCTTAATTATGTATTGACCTATGGGGGTGTAAATACCAGCAAAACTGACCCCCTTCCGCCAGCACAATGTGACCCCCCTAAAAAATCATTCAACTGTTGGGTAAATTGACGGCCTTAAATATGGTAAAGAACTAATTGTTTTTGCTTTTCAAACGTAGGATTTTTCTGTCTATTTTGGTTAATTAATTTTTTCTGTTTCTTCAGCGTTTATCTCTTTTCTTAGTTTTCGCATTGATTCACCCTTCAACTCTACGCGTACGGATTGATGTACCAGTCTGTCAAGGATGGCATCTGCAACTGTTTGCTCACCAATTACATCATACCAGTTTTTTACCGGAACCTGAGAAGCTATAATAGTACTGTGTTTACTATGGCGGTCTTCAACAATGTCCATTAATAATGCTCTTCCACTTGCATCAAAAGATTGGATACCAAAGTCATCTAATATCAATAGATCTTGTTTCTCTATTCGTGCAAGCTCTCTTAGATGTGAGCCATCTGCTTTGGCCATCTTTAAAATAGACAATAGTTTGGCTGTATTCGTATAGTAAACTTTAAATCCTAGCAAACAAGCCTGGCGGCCAATAGCAGATGCCAAGTAGCTCTTGCCTGTACCAGTGCTACCAGTAATAAATACATCCTGCCCTTTCTTTATAAAATCACATGTAAACAACCGGTCTATCTGATTTTTATCAAGTTCTCTGTTATTACTAAAGTCAACACCGTCAATATCTGCGACGTATCTGAACTTGGCTGTTTTAATGTTACGTTGCAGGGAACGGTGTTTGCGGTCGTCCCATTCGTTCTGTACCAAGTACTGTGCCATCTCATCGTTGGTAAAGTCTACTGCTGGAGGCAGCTCTACAAAAGTTTTAAAAGCAGTTTGCATGCCATACAGGCGCATATCGCCCATTTTCTTTAACGTGTCTTTGTTCATGTGTTTTGATTTAAAAGTTGGTGATAAATTGTTTATTCATAGTAATCTGCACCTCTAACGTTTTCGTGTGAGGGCATGTCGGTATTTGGTATTTCATCTTCCATTGGGATAGTATCCGCTTTTGATCTTAATATCTGATCTATGATGCCATAGTTGTATATACCGTAACCGTCTGCCCGCTTACACGCATTAATGAGCCGTGTGTCACCCACTCGTTTTGCAAAGCTTAGTACACCAATACAGGATCTATAGCTTTGTTCCGGGTAAATCTCTCTAGCCAATATCTTAGCAATATATTTAGCCACTGATTCTCCAATAGCATTAGCGGTGGTCATAAATTTCTGTGGGTTCCAGTCCGTTGCGTATTTATGGTGTGAAGCCAGGTGATCTTGTATTGTAATATACTTGCCATCTTTCCCTTTATACCTGTCATGTACAGCCACAACCTCATTATCATCATACACTTGTACTTGAGTGGTCGTATACTTTACTTTCAGTCGCTTACCGATCAGCTTGTAGGGTACACTGTAATAGCGCTTATCGACACTCAGTAGCACGTGGCCATACTTATTTACCGTTGCCAACTGAACTGTTATTGGCTCGAACAAATAGGGATTGAGCGGCTGGAGTGTTTGCTTTTCTAACTCTAAAAACTGCTCCATCCTGCTATAGTTCTCACCAGTAAGCTTTGCGTTATTGTGCACTTCAAGATGAATAAGGATGTCTCGATTTATCTCATCGAGGTCGTGATAGACCTTTTGATCAATCTTAGAAAATATCGTGGTGTAGCTAATTTTTACAGCGCCTTCTACCAAAGCTTTGTCTTTGGGTCTATAGGTTCGTGTAGGATAACCAAATGTATGGTAGTGCTCCGCAAAGGCAGCAAAAGTATCATTGAGTTGTGCTTCGTATCTACTGGCCTTGGTAACGGCAGATTTTAAGTTATCAGGCACTATTGCCTGTGGCACACCACCAAAAAAGTGTAGTGCGCGTTCACATCCCAAGATAAAATCTTCTTTGCATTGTGATGGAACGGCCATCACAAAAGTGAGTTGACTGCACCCTAGTATGGCTACAAAAACTTCTAGGTCATTGATCTCACCAGTAACTGCATTTACCAAGTGTAATTTCTGCCCGGTAAAATCCACAAACATTTTATCACCCGCTACATGCGTCATCTTTAAAGAAGGCTTGCTCAACTGCATGTACTGATTAAGGCGGACTAAAAACGCAGAGCTCCTAAACCCATCTGGATATTTTGCTGCATATACTTCAAACACCTTTCCCTTGGTAACCCCTCTTTTCTTAAGCATCGCAGCATATTCGGGTAACATCGGTTCCAAATCTGATACCCGCTTGTTGATTACCCTTAACGGCTCTTTAATCAAAAACAAGCGTGACATCTCTGCATCACTCATCTTTTCAATTTGCTCTATCGATTTTCCTGATAATACATAACGGTACATATATTTTTTAACCGTATTGCGAGCAATACCAGTCGATTTACTGATGAATTTTGTTCCTTTCCCTGATGCGTAAAGTCGAAGAATTTGACGTATTGTAAACATCTCAATTGTTTTATTAGACATGATAAAAGGGGCTTGATGAATCAAGAACCTCTTCCTTTTTTGTTACTAAAACAACTAATTCTATTACCAATATTTAGGGGGTCAATTTGAGCCGGTAAAAGGGGGTCACATTGTGCCGGTGAACGGGGGTCAGTTTACGCCGGTATTAGGGGGTCAATTTGCGTGG
This sequence comes from uncultured Bacteroidota bacterium, assembly GCA_903858475.1. GTDB lineage: Bacteria > Bacteroidota > Bacteroidia > Chitinophagales > Chitinophagaceae > Ferruginibacter. The sequence continues at coordinate 541 of CAIOIZ010000090.1, read as the reverse complement.
ATTTTCCAAGTATAGTGCAATCACTACAAACAATTCTTTTTCTAGAAAAACAGGTGCATATTTATACTTTTTTATAAAAAACTAAAAAAAATATTTATTCGCTTAATTGATTGAAATACAGTCTTATATAGTATTTTAAAGCGTGAATTCTACCTATTCGACCGTAATTTTACCAAATAAATTTTTGTAGTAAAAAAGCTACCCCTATATTTGCATACGAAATAGAAAAGCAGCCCTAACCGGTTTTTTTGTTTACTCGATCCACTCTTTGTAACGACTTACACACTTCACTCGGCATTTTTGATAAATGCTCTTCTGATTGAATCATATCTGATTTTTTTTACTTATTAATTTTTTGAAAAGGACCATAAATCCTCAAAAAAGTTCTAAAAGATCATTATGAACCATTTTTATTCTCAGTTAAGTTTGAAATCAGCAAAAGCTACTTCTTTTAAACAATCCCGTATTGTTATGGGGTTAATGTTAACCGTTCAATTGTTATTTGCCGGTGCTTCAATGGCACAAACAAATAATATATGGG
>CAIOIZ010000089.1 GCA_903858475.1 uncultured Bacteroidota bacterium | reverse complement strand
TCAGAACCACCATAAACGCCTATTTGGGCCGTAATATTCCAATCTTTATCTTCCTGACTCATTTTGTCATTAATATGCCAGGTATAATATTCAGGATGATTTTTTTTGATAAATTCACAATATTGTTGTTTTATTTTTTTTACAATCTCGGATCCAAATTCCTTTGTTGCCACTAAATTTTGTTCAAATATGCGTTTGTAAACATTCCGTTCAGGATGAGCAAAATAATAAACAGTATAATAATGTGTTTTTCCGTCCGCCGCCTTTTGCGCACTTACTGTGATTGACAATATTGATAAAAGGGAAAGGAAGATGATTTTTTTCATGCGATTTGATTTAAATGGATAAACAATCTTCAAAAGTGCATGATATAAGTTGAAATAAAATACCTACTAGTTGGTATTTTAGGAGTGTAAATAAGTACCTGCTGCCCTTATCTTTGCAGGGAATAATCATGATAAACACCACTCTGCCAAAAGCAGTTTTACTAATCTTATTGACTTTGTGGGGTTATACCGGCAGCAGCCAAGCGCCCATTGAAACCTCCGTTATCCGTTTATCCGGCAGGCTTAATATCAACCATGCCATCGTATATACGGCAGATACGGCATTACTCAATATCTATTCCATTGACCGCAAAGCACCGGAAGCCTGGCATTTTAACCGTACTAATTCCGGAATCAATATGGGCATCAGCAACCGGTTGTACTGGTTCAGGTTCCAGCTATACAATGCATCCGGTACGGATGAACAATTTTACCTGCTGAACAGCAACCGGGGGATCAATGAAATGGAGCTCTTTCAAAAAAAAGGCAAGCAGATCGTTTCGCTGGGTCTCACGGGAGATCATTACCCCTACAATCAACGGCCCTACCGGTCGGGCAATTTCATTTATCCAATACCCATCGAGGCCGGAGATACCGCTACCTTTTACCTGTATTGCAATAAAAAAAATGAGAACCTGAATTTCAACCTGTATCTGATCACTGAGGACCAGCTTCACCTTAGGGAAAATAATACCCAGCTTTTTATGGGCCTGTTTTGCGGTATCCTCCTGCTGGGAGTTATTGTGAGTTTATTCCTGTTTTTTATTTTCAAGGAAAAACTGCCGTTCTGGTACAGCATTTATATTTTGGTGGTCATCAACCGCCTGCTGGCATTTGAAGGAATCGACTTTCAGTATTTTTATCCCAACTATCCCCTTTATGCAGATATGTCGAGGTACATTGCCAGCTCTTTATTGCTGGCGTTGTTGACCTATATCATGCAATTATACTGCAATCAGCAGGCATCCAACAGCCGGTTTTACCTGGCCACCAACATACTGCGCTGGTCAACCATTCTGTTCATCCCCTTTACTATTATTATTTACCGGTATTATCCTTTTTACCCGTTGAAAAGAATCCATTTCATTTTATTTATGATTGAGCAAACGGGCGGGGTCGTACTGCTGGCCATTTCCTGCTTCGAAAAAATACAACAACGATTCAAACCGGCAGGCTTTTATTTTGCGGCCGTGGTGATCCTGCTTTTTTCAGGCATACTGGCCATCTTACAGGAAATAGGAATGGTGAACTATTCCTCCGAAACACCCAACCTGATTCAATGGAGTTTTGTATTTGAAGTGATCGTTATCATCATCGGTATCCTATACCGCTATAACCTGATCAAGCAAGAAAATGACCTGCTGTACAATGATCTGAATGAACAAAAGCTGAACAGCATCAAACAGATATTGCACATTCAGCAAAAAGAGCAAAAACGGATAGCCGAAGACCTGCATGATATCCTGGGGGCACAACTGGCGGTCATTAAAATGAAAATAAATACCCTGGCCGGGGTCAATGACCAGAAGGAAACGGTCTCCCATTTGATCGACGAAGTAGTGGAGAACACCCGCAATATAGCCCATAACCTTGTGCCGCTGCAGTTGCATGACAATGCCATTTCGGATATCATTGCAGCCTATGTACTTCAACTGAACTCCGCACAACCCATCCGTTTTCAGTTTGTACAAACGGGCAGCCCAACCAGTTTTAAAAAAGAGGTGGAACTAGATCTGTATAAGATATTGATGGAGATCATCCAGAACATCCTGAAACATTCCGGGGCCACCGAAGCCAGCATACAATTCTTTTTTAATGATCAGGGATTTGAAATAATAGCGGAGGATAATGGAAAAGGGATCTCCCCCGAAATGCAGAAAGGAATGGGGATCAATAATATTCTGAAAAGGGTTAAAAACCTGAATGGAAAAATACATATTGATGCTGCTGCAGGAAATACTACTTTTATCATCATCATCCCGGTAAAAAATGACTAACCCAAGCGCTGCTGTAACCGTCATCATCGCAGACGATCACCAGCTTTTTGCAGAAGGCCTGCTGTCGATGTTTGCTGCAGATGAAGAAATCAGGTGCATCGGCAAGGCGGGCAGCGGGGAAGAATTGCTGGCAAAACTTATTCATAACAAACCAGCGGTCATCATTCTGGATATTAAAATGCCGGTAATGGATGGCATAAAGGTTTTGCAACTCATCAAAAAGCAATATCCAGAAATTAAAGTGATCATGTTGTCCACTTATGCCGATCGCAATACCATTCAAAACAGTATTGCCAATGGTGCGGATGGTTACCTCTTTAAGAATGCCAACCGGCAGGAACTCAAAAACGCCATCCTGGGGGCTATTGCAAACAACCCTTCCTTCCCCGATTTGCAGCAATCGATGGATTCAGCAAAAGAAAGACTAAAATTATACACCCTTACCTATAATATCACCCGTAAGGAATTAGAAATTATGGACCTCATCAAAGTGGGGCATACCAATCAGCAAATCAGTGAAATACTCTTTCGCAGCATTTTTACCATCGAAACTCACCGCAGGAATATCATGCAAAAATTACACCTCAGGTCGCATGCCGGCCTTACCCGTTTCTTATTTGAAACTGAATTTTGAGCAGAAAGGGCAAGCAATTCGTACTAGCATTTCATCCCATTTTCCAGCACTTAAACGCAGCTGTTTGACCCAAACATCTTCTAGCTACCCTCCCGGCTTGATTCGATCTCGCAGAAGGCCGGCTAACTATTGAGCGTATATGGCTGACCGTTACCTGTATAGAATACCCTGCCAGGTTGCTGAGCATTCAAAAGATAATTACTGCCAAACAAGAATGGAATGGGGCGATGATGATAAAAGGATATAACAGGGTTCTGGTACTGCGTGTATGCATGCAAATAATGGCTTTTATAGCATATCTGCCATAGTCAATTCCCCATATAGCAGATATGCTATTGTTTACCTTATCTGCAAAAAATACTTTTATGTATTAATTTATGACCAAAGAGGTAGTAATAAAAAAGGTTGGAAGTAATATTCGGAAACAAAGATTAAGTAAAGGCCTTTCATTAAATAAACTTTCTATTGAATCCGGTATTGACTATAGCTTGCTAAGCCGTATTGAACATGGTAAGATCAATACCAGTATCTACCAATTTTATAAAATTTCGAAGAGCCTGAATACTAAGATGAGTGAAATATTGGAGGATGTATAATAAACACCCAAAGATCATTGCTTCTTTTCAATTCCTAGTTAAGTGTTGTATATTTGATATTAGAAATGTTTTAGCGGTCTGTTTGAAATTAGATGCAGTTTTTTTTAACTGCTTTTTAATTAAGTCTTTCACTATCAAAACTTAACAAATGAAAAAATTCAAAACAATTGTAGCTGTAGTGTTCGTGATAATTTTCACTGCGTGCGGTCCAACAATTTATAAATCAGCAAACTTTGATAACTCCAAGGCAAAAATTAAAACACTGGCAATACTTCCATTTAATGTTTCAATAGACAGTAAAAGACTTCCCAAAGGAACTACTATTGAAACGCTAAAGGAATCGCAGCAAAAAACTGGATACGATATACAAAGCAACTCCTACACTTGGTTTTTACAAAGACAAAAAGATTACAGCATCACATTCCAAGATATAGATAAAACAAATGCATTACTTAATAAAGCAAACATAACTTTTGACAATATTGCACTACAAGATAAAGGTGAACTATGTAAATTATTAGGTGTTGATGGAATAATTTCTGGGAAAGCAATTATGTCAAAACCAATGTCTGAAGGAGCAGCGGTAGCTGTGGGATTATTAATTGGAGCCTGGGGCTCAACTAATAAAACCTCAACCTCATTAACCATTCACGATGACACTGGCTCCTTGCTGTGGAAATACGACTATGATGCGAGTGGTTCAGTAGGAAGTAGTGCAGAAAGTTTAACAAAAGCCCTAATGAAAAATGCATCCAAAAAATTCCCCTATAAAAATTAAAAACATTTAATAATAACAAAATAACTTTCATTCCTTCCCCCTGGTTCGTGCCCCCACGAACCATTTTTTAATTTTGTCCCGATGCCTTGTCCTGAAATAGGTTTACACAAGTGTAAATATGGAACTACAAAATAGTTTCCCCTATTTTTTTGAGCATATCAATAGCGAAATATGTGCTAGAGGAATTAAATATTGATTTAATTCAAATGGGAAGTCCCCTTCATTGCATATCTGTCATTATTAATGCCATGTATAGCATATACGCTATTGTTTCTCTTAAATTGAAAAAATACTTTTGGGTATTAATTTATGAACAAAGAGGTAGTAATAAAAAAAGTTGGAAGTAATATTCGGAAACAAAGATTAAGTAAAGGCCTTTCATTAAATAAACTTTCTATTGAATCTGGTATTGACTATAGCTTGCTAAGCCGTATTGAACATGGTAAGATCAATACCAGCATCTACCAATTTTACAAAATTTCGAAGAGCCTGGATACTAAAATGAGCATTCTTGTTGAAGAGTTATAAATAGTGTTCTTGTATATTGTAAACCCTTCAAGTTTAAATATGTTTAATTCAAAGAAACAACTAGCAGTAGAATTATTCCACGAATACCTTGCAGTCTGCGATCAATTATATGCTGCAAAAGAAAAGCAAGGCATGGGAGATCCTGAAGAAATCTCCAATGCCCTAGAAAAAAAATGGGAAGAATGGCAGTTCGTCACCAATTCTATCAACGATTTTCTACTGAAAGGGGTAGCGTTTCATCATAAAAAGATTAGTCAAAAAAACCTTTGAATCCTTCAACCTAGTTCCTTCCCCCACGAACCATTTTTTAATTTTGCACCGATGTAGAACTAGTCAGCGGTAGTATATTCTACTACACAGCCCTTTTTTATTTCTACTTATTTTTTAATTTTTCCGGAAATTAATTGTTGCTTATAGCAGATTTGCTGCTACTTTAAGGAAACGCTGTATTTTACTAAATTCTTTTTAAAGTATAAATAAGCAATATATATTCCATAAATAATTGCTGAGACATTTGTCCAATAAGTGTTTCATCATATTGCAATTTTGATTATTATCATAACTTAACAAGTGGATACAAGCACCGCTCACAAGCATCCACCGACATCAACAAGAAATAACACAACCCTCTTCTTTCAACAGTTTTATTAATCTTTTATAAATAATTTGACTAATCATTAAACGAAAAAACAAAAATTCAATTAGCTCTATTATTTTTGTCTTGAGAAAAACTTATATAGCTTTTTGTGGAAAGAATTACAGAACCATAAATAAAACTGGTATAAATATGTTTAATGCAAAAAAACAAAAAGCAATAGAAATATTCAACGAATACCTTTCAGTCTGCGATCAATTATATGCTGCAAAAGAAAAACAAGGCATGGGAGATCCCGAAGAATTCTCCAATGCCCTAGAAAAAAAATGGGAAGAATGGCAGTTGGTCACCAATTCTTTCAACGATTTTCTACTGAAAGGAGTAACGTATCGTCGTAAAAAATAATACCCAATAAAATATTCGAATCCTTCAACTTGGTTCCCGTACCCAAGAACCCTCTTTTAATTTTGTCTGATATTGAAAGAGTAGGAATTATTAAATTCAACCACACACGCCGCCCTTCGCCTATTCTTTTGTTAGCCTTTTATCATTAAAAAGATACAATTGTTAAACAACAATAACGGGCAGGTTTAACCGCAATAACGAGAAGCCACTATTTAAAAAATAATCCCGCCATTTGCAAATCTTTACCTTTCTTTGCTCTCGTTCAACCTAATCGTTTCCAATTTTAAATGCAAATTCCTTCTTCTTCTATTTCGCATCAGCTTATAGATATGCAGGCAGCTTATTACAAGAGCACCGGCAATGTCGGGCCATTGCAATGGCAGGCTAGCAAAAACCTTTATTTAATTTCGCTCAGCAAATTTCTTATCATATAAAACAAAAACAGGTGCGGGTATAAAATGTATAGCCCACCCTTTCTTTACACTTAAAAAAATAACATGAAAAAACTATTTACTATCTTATTGTTTGGAGTGCTATTGTCATCAAGCACCGCCGTATCGGCACAGGTTAACATTCTAATGAAAGTGATGGATCCCCTCCAAATTAATGGGGAAAGTCTAATAAATAATTATGTAAACTGGATTGAATTAAAGGCTTGGCAGGGAGGCGGTTGTAGTGATGTTTTATTGAGCGGGGGTGGAGGTAGTGGGGCGGGTATTGGAAAAACCGATGATTTCGTTTTCCAACTCCCCGAAGATAAATCGACCTACTATTTTAAATCACAAATGTATACAGGAAGCCCACTGCAAACAATTCAAATCGATTTTCTAGTAAACACTGGTGGACCCAGCCCTCTTTGTGCTTATAGAATTGAAATGGTCAATGCCTGGGTTACCGCTGTTAGGCAAACCCAAAATGATGCAGATAATAGAGGCACCACCAATATATCACTGAAACCTGAAAAATTCAGGTATACCTATTGGCCTGTAATGCCGGGTGGTACTCTAGGAACAGCAGTGGTTTTTGGCTGGAATATGATTACCAATTTACCCTATTAATGTACAATCCTTATTCACTCATCATGCGCAACACAAAACTATTATACAGCCTGGTATGCCTGCTCATGAATTGCTTAGCAGTGGCACAGCCAAGGCATACATCCCTTACAGACCTGGGCACCGCTACGGCACTTCCTTCTTTACTGTCTTTGAATTCGCAGATCGCGCTCCCCGAGTTTACCAATGCAATAACATTTGTAACCGTTCCTGCTTGCCCCTGCCTAAGCGGCTGTGGCCCCATCACCATTCCACTTACACTTTTATCGTTTGAGGCCCAAAGAACAGACATCGACCATGTGCTGCTTAAATGGAAAACAACAAACGAGCTGAGCAATAAAGGATTTGATGTGGAACGCTCGCTGGGAAATACAAAGCATTTTGAAAAGATTGACTTTGTACCTGCACAAATAAATGCGGCCATTGAAAAGGAATATAAGCTCACTGATAATAATAACTACTCCGGCACTTCGTATTACCGGCTAAAACAGATTGACCTGGATGGCAAATTAACCTATTCTCCCATCCGAGCAGTAAGGGGATATATAGGCATTGCTTCCCTTTCGCTGTATCCCAATCCTGTGCAAGAAAACCTGGTTGTAGATATGTATGCTACCCTTAAAGGAAGCGCCAGTCTGTCTGTTTTTGATGCCTCCCTAAAACTGGTTTACAGCAGAAATGTTGCTGTAAACAAAGGAATCAACCTGTTCAATATCCCTGTTGCAGCATTGGCCGGCGGCATGTATTTCCTGCGAATCATCAGCGCGGAAAGCACCCTACTCAATGGAAAATTCGTTAAGTGGTAAAACCAATTTGTTCCAAAGATCGTATCACATAAGTTTTAAAAAACCTCCGATTCTCGGAGGTTTTTTAATTTATTACAGAGCTACCCCCTTACCGAACCCTGGCTTTTATGCCAATTATTGCGATCAGTCAAAAAAGAGTAAATTTAATTATTCTACTTTTTACACCAATCAGCTACTGTATATGAATCATTCATTTTGTTTAACCCGCTTTCCGAAATTGATACTGACTATCATTTGCTCCTTCTCCCTTTTTGGAACGATTGCACAAACCAGGGATATTGGCTATATGTCTTCTGGCGGTAAACTAAACCCGCTGCAGGCCATCATGGATATCAGGCACTATACCATTTCTTTGAACGTAGATATACCAAATAAAAAAATAGCCGGAAGCACCGAAATTGAATGCTTGCTCTCAAAAAAAACCGATACTCTTTTATTTGACCTGGTCTATTTATTGGATGTTTATACTATTAAAGTAAATAATAAACCGGTGACCTTTGAACACAAGAATGATAAGATTTATATTAGCTCAACCGCTTCTTTTCCCCCCGGAAAACAAATAGTTAAAATTGAGTACGGGGGAGAACCTCCCGTTGCTGTAAAACCACCTTGGACGGGAGGCTTTACCTGGACAACCGATAAAAGCGGAAATCCCTGGGTAGCTATCAATTGTCAAAAAGAAGGAGGCCGACTTTATTTTCCCTGCAAAGACCACCCAAGCGATGAACCAAATGAAGGGGTTGATATGTTCATTACTGTTCCAGCCAATTTGGTGGTGGCCGCACCAGGCCTGCTGCAGAAGGTAACGAGTAAGAATAACCGAAAAACATACCACTGGAAAACAAATTATACCATCAGCAACTACTGCGTTGTATTTAATATTGGAAAATACAAAGTGGTTAGTAAAGATTTTACTTCCATCAACGGCCTGGTAGTACCTATACAATTTTATGTACTGGAAGAAGATACCGCTTATGCTAAAAAAATAATTGAACTTAAAGAACGGGATACTAAAGTGTTGGAAAAATACTTTGGCGAATACCCCTGGGTGAAAGAAAAAATTGGCATAGCTGCTGTACCCAATTCTGGAATGGAACACCAAACCATGATTACCTTTCAAAACAAATTTGTATATACTAAAATTGGGGAAAGCGATTATTCTGCCAATTTATTTCATGAATATGCACATGAATGGTGGGCCAATAAGGTGACCAATAAAGATTGGGCACACCTCTGGATCCAGGAGGGCATCGCCACCTATGCAGAAGCCCTGATACATTACGACCTGGGCGGACAAGAAGCCTATGACCAAATTATTAATGCACACAAAAGATCTATAAGAAATAAAAAGCCAATGGTGGGTGGGGACGAATTATCGGAGGATGAAACCTACGCCGGTAGCGACATTTACACCAAGGGCTCCTTTTTTATGCACAGCTTACGATATGTTATAGGGGAGGAAATATTTTTACCAACCTTAAAAAAATTAGCCACCGATTCAAAATACAGCTACGACAATTTTGTAACCACCACCGATGTGGAGCAATTATTCAGCAACGAATCGAAACAAAATTTAAAACCACTGTTTGATTTTTATACCAGAACCACCGATGTGCTAGATATATCAATCAAAGAAACTGGCTACAATAAATATTTAATAAAAGTGAATAATTTTTTTATGCCCCTTCCCTTTGATATTACCACCGCATCGGGAACAACCAAAACCATTATTAATAAAGATGGCATAACCATTAACAGCAGCCTGCCACCCTTGGTGGATGCAAAAGGATATTATTTAAAGAAAATAACATTGCAATAATGAATTATAAAAAGATTGTTATAGCCCTGCTGCTTAGTATGACGGCTTCTTATTGTTTTGCCGATAAGTATCCGCGTAATTATTCCATTGATATTATTCACTATGCATTTAACCTCCAGCTATCAGATAGTACCGATGAAATAATTGGAAAAGCAAATATTCTTGTTTTGTTTAAAAAGGCAGATACCCGTCGTGTCAGACTTGATTTGGCGAATAAAACCGAACAAAGATTCGGCAAAGGAATGTCTGTAGAATCTGTTACCTATAACAATCGCATCCTTGAGTTTACACACAAGAACGATGAACTGTATATTCTCTTGGATGCCCCTGCAGCAAAAGATAAAATGGGCGAATTTGTAATACAATACAAAGGCATCCCCGCGGATGGGTTAAGAATTGGACCCACTAAATATGGCGACAGAAGTTTTTTTTGTGAGAACTGGCCCAACCGTGCAAGACATTGGCTACCTACTGTTGATCATCCCTATGACAAAGCAACCAGCGAATTCATTGTAACTGCACCATCCAGGTACAAAGTAATTTCTAATGGTCTTTTACAAGAAGAGTCGCTGATTAATAAAAATTTTAAATTAACTCATTGGAAACAATCGGTACCCGTTTCGTGCTGGCTCTTTGTATTGGGAGTGGCTGAGTTTGCAGTTAAAAACGAGTCGGTGTTCGACGGAAAATTAATTCAAACATGGGTGTACCCAAAAGACAGAGCAGCCGGCTTTTATGATTTTGCCAATCCCTCTAAACAGGTTTTGCAATTTTTCTCCGATTATATCGGACCCTATGTATATGAAAAATTAGCCAATATACAATCGCCTAGCGTAGGCGGTGGAATGGAAACATCTTCTGCCATTTTTTATGCAGAAAATTTAATCAACGGAAAGGCCGATGAAAGATTACAAGATGTAGTTATTCATGAAATAGCCCATCAATGGTTTGGAAATGCAGTCACTGAGTCCACCTGGGACGATGCCTGGCTAAGCGAAGGCTTTGCCACCTATTTTACTTTACTGTTTCAGGAGCATGCCGATGGTCAGGAGAAATATATAGAAGGTTTAAAAAAGGCTAAAAATTACATAGCGTCCTACTATAAAAAAGATTCCGCTTTTAGTATCGTAGACAATCGTACGGCTGAAACCGGCCCCGTTACCAGTGGCATTACGTATCAAAAAGGAGCCTGGGTATTACACATGTTAAGAACCCTAATGGGTACCGATCAATTTAAAAAAGGGATCAGGGCATACTATAGTAAGTATTTGAATGCAAACGCATCTACCAATGATTTTATCCTTGAAATGGAAAAGGTTTCCCATAAAAATTTAAAACCATTTTTTACTCAATGGCTAAACAGACCCGGTGTTCCAAAAATAACAGGCGATTGGAAATATGATAGTTTATCAAAAGAAATTATTATCAACTTACACCAAGTGAATGCTGCTGATGTATTATATGATATGCCCCTTGAAATACAGGTGAATGAAGCGGGAAGCAATAAATCAATCTATGTAAATTTTACCATCAATAAAAAAACTGCAGTGTATAAGATACACGCAAACAAAAAACCTGCGCTTTTAATACCTGATCCTAAAACCTCCTTATTGGCTGATATTGATTTGAAAGAAAAATAACCATCATCAGTTTGCAGCATTGGTAAGCATTGCTGGTCAAGATGGGCCCTGCAACCTGGGCACTGTATTACAGGCGCTAATTAATTCAATGGTATAAATAAAAAGGAATCAAGTTTTTTTAATGGTATAAGATAAATGCCAATAGTTAATTAGTTATTGGCATTTATCTTGTTTTATTCTCATGAAACGCCCCCCTTCAACCTCCAACTTCCCCTATTTCTTCCCATACACCATATATATTCCACTACCCGGATAATCCGCATCCAACATTTTCAATAATCTTGCACCTTTAATACAAGAGAAAAATGCATGGTACTTTTTTGGCTTGCCCTCGATATCGGTAAAATGCATCTGCCAGTTATTGAGAATGGAAAACTTGCCCGCCGATTTTACATTGGCATATTTTACATTGCCTACCATACCGTTTACTACCAGTATGCTCCAATTGTATTTATTGCCTGCCGAAAACTGAAAGGTTTGATTCGATTGATTCATGTTCATACCCGCATAATCGCCGGTATATACATTGTAGAGTTGTTGTATGCCGGTGAAATCGCTGCTCCAGCTGCCGGTGAAATCGCTGGCAGCAATGGCAAACTTATTGTAATTGGGCAATTGCAATAAAGGGTTTAATAAGGAAGATTCACTGTCCCATTTTATTTGCTCGGGATCAAATTTAAATTGATTGACAAAACTGTTTTTATCGGGCGCTATAATTTCTACCCAACCCGATTGGCCCTGGCGGAATAATACCACAAAAACATCTTTACCGGTACTATTTAGGCTGGCATAACCCATACCCAAATAAGGTCGGTCGTAATTGCTGATATAGGCGGTTCTAAAATTGCGCAGGTTGCTTAAATGCGGGGCCACTAATATATTCCAAACAGTACGCACCAGGGGATCGGGGTCGGCCGGAAATATAGTGCCCTCCTTCGGGTAATGCAATAATACCCTGATATTGGACTTGCTTACTTCTACCCAGTCTTCCTGCACCGTACTCGTCCAGCCATCATCAAAATTGGTGGTCGTATATCCATAACCGGTAGTTTTAGCGGGCGCATTACTAGGTGTATTGGTAACGGGCTTTATTACCACATTTGTTTTTGCAGGCTCCTGCGCTATTTGTTTTTTTAAACTAATAGATTCTAAAAAATCGGTTACCGCTTGCTGGTACTGATCGGCATTGGTAAGCACAATAATATTGACCATTTTTCCGCCGCCACTAGAGGTAACCAATAATACAATGCCCTTGCTGCCATCGCTTTCGAATGGCGCAAACCCACTCTGCACATCCCAACCATTTTCGCTGGCCGCAGGCTGCATGTCGGGCGCGGCACTTACGGTCACCATTTCCTTTACCAATGTATTCCAGGCCATATCAAAATTCTCCTTTGAGTCGGCCGTGCCGGGGATTGATTTATATAAAGTGATCATGCAATAAATACCCTTGGCATCATCCGATTTGGTATACTGAAGCGCATTTTCGGTACCCGTTTTTTTCCATCCCTTGGGTGCCGTAAAACTGGCCATATCAAAATTAATTTTTTGCGCAAAAATCAATGCCGGTAGCAAGCTGTAGATAAAAATGAAAATACTTTTTTTCATATGAAATTTATTTTGGGCTAAAATGGAATACAGACTTATTAGTTTTTGTTTTTGATGGGCATGTCTTTTTTGATGGTATTCGTAATTCGGGTAGGATTGCTTATTAGTGGACTACTTGCAGCAACATCTGGCGTAAAGGCTATTTTTAATTTGAGTGAATAGCTGCCATTGCTTGTTTCAATGGCATAGGTATTTTCTGTAAAAATCATTTCAGTGATACCAGATACGATTTGTCCTCTTTCGGGATGATGACCTTCGATCACTGACTTATTGTGATTATAAAAAGCAGATAAAACCTTCGCGTCTAATAATAGTAACGCCGGATTGTACAGCGCAAATTGTTCTCCATTAACGGGACCCGCTTGTGCACCCACAGGTCGATTGTCTTGTACATTGAAAAGCGGTTTTAAAATATTATTGTATTTAAGGATGGGCCAATAGTTGGGATATTTATCGCCGGTTTTTATAAAGCGTTTAGAAAAAAAGTCTTCACCGATAATGCTTGTATTTGCAAAGGGGTAGGGTTGTGTCGTAAGCCAGTTAAGGTCAACCGCCAACTGACTATTAAACAAATTAAGAATGATATTGTTGGGATTATCCCATTCCCAAACAGAAGGAGAAAAGATAATGATATCATCTAGATCCACATGCTCATCGAGGGCAACTATATTCACTTTTACTTCGTCGCCTTTGGCAATGCCACCGATGGGGCTGGCTGTTCCAACCTGCGTTTGACCATTTACGTTAGATCCAAATATTTTGGTGGTTCCTGCACCCGCCTTTGATGTACTTAAATTAGAGGGTTTATATATTTTAAACCCAAAATCAATGAATACTTCATTTCCGTGTCCGTCAAATTCAATAAAACCATCCCATGACGGGTTGATACATTTAAAAGATTCGATGGTAATTTTTAACTGTCCCGGTGCCGGGTATTGACTAAAACAAAGAACCGAAAAGGACAGGGCAACAAAAAGGAGGCAATACTTAATCATAGAAATAATTTTAATAAGCGGATGAAAGGAAGCCGATGACATAGCCCCCAGAAAAGGATAATTAATTAAATATATATAAAATATATGAAAAATGATAGAAAGAATAGGGCTGCAAGGGCTAAGGCAGTTTATGATTGGCGCGGGTTAACACCCCAGGGTTGGCAGGTAGCCCTTATCGATGATTGGTTTGCACTAGTAAAACACTGGGCAAGCCCAGAATAGTTGCAGGAGACAAAATGAAAACAATTGGTACTACTACATGGAATGCACCGAATGCAAAAGCTACTAATAACAGGGGTTGGTCGGAAATTCCGGGCGGTAACCCTGGGAGCTAGGGATCATTCGTTGACATCGGGAAGTACGGGATATGGTGAAGCGTTCTTAGGCAATTACAAGAAACAAGCCGGCTGTTCTATTCCTTGCCTGAAGGATTAATTAATCAAGTAGACTTTAAATATCGTATTCCTTTTTTAGCTGAAAGACTACTCAACCAATAAAATTATTTCAGCTAATCGAAAGCGGGATTTCATGAATGACTACAAAATTAATTTGTTTCGCATCTGGAATAAATATCTCCAATTCACAACCCTGATCTATTTTGCTTTCAATTTTCATGGTTCCGGAATGCGCCATCACCCGATTGTAAATCATTTTTACCCCAACCCCCATATTATTAAAATCATGTTTACATCCAATTGAATTATCATTTATTCTAAGTAGCAATCCCGTTTCCTTGTTCATAAGTTTGATTAATACTAGGCTAGAATCATTGCGTTCAAATATATTTTTAATGGCCTCTTGAAAAATTCGATATACACTAATCCGAATGTCTTCCTTTATATTCAATTCATTTTCTAATTCATTAATAAAGTTTACTTTGATATGACTAAATTCTGGGTATTCAGCCAATAAATCTGATATCGCATCTGCTATTTCATAATCTGCTCCAAATGGAACCGACAACGAATGTGATAGCTTTCTTATCCCTTGCAATGCTTCTTGAATAATAGCTGCGCTTTTTTGTTGAGCCGCCTCAGTGCTTCCACCCATTTCTAGATGCATTTTTGCTACCGACAATATTTGATTAATGTCTTCATGAAGTATGGTAGCCAGTCTTGAATTCTCAATTTCTTGCGTCTGAATGGCAACTGTTGCAATCAGCTGTTGCTGTTTTGTTTTTTCGGCCAACAATTCTTCCTGGGCCTTAATGATAGCCGTAACGTCTCTTTGTATGGAGAAAAAATTAAGCAAATCTCCGGCAACATTAAAAACCGGGGTTATTTCTAGTTCATTATAAAAGAGATCACCATTTTTTTTATAATTTACAATGGTAGCCTCTACCCTTTCTTTATTTTTTAGTTTTTTAGATATATATAGAGAAACTGGGTCGAGTTGGCTCTTGTTAAGTAAAAATTCATTCGGCTTTTTCCCAATGATCTCATTTAGTAAATAGCCCGTCATGTTTTCAAAGGCCTGATTTACCCATTCAATTCGTCCATGCGAATCGGTAATCATTGCGCTGTTCTTGGTGTTTGTTATAACCATGGAAAGTTTACGCAATTGCAGTTCCGATTTTTCAATTTGCCGTACCTGCTCCTCAATCTTCTTTCTTTTTTGTTCGTTAATGGAAAGTAATACCGAAAGTTCGCCGTTCTTTTTATCAATTGCTGTTTGCGATTCAATTAGTTTAATCTCTAACTCTTTAGAAGTAATGAGAAGAAAACCAACTTCATAAACGGTGGCAAACAGCGCAAATACAAAATTAAGTATCCGCTCTACTTTTATTTCTGCATTCGAGATTGAAAAATCCTGACTTAAATATGTAAATGTTGCCAAAAAAACGACAATAGCCAGAAAAATAACCCCATATAAAACAAATGCTATTTTTCGTTCCTTACCTAAAAACGTAATCTGCGTGGCAACAAATATGGGTATAAAAAAAACAACCAACCCTGTTTGTGTACCATTAATATAAAATAATATAGCCACTAAAAATAGTGCTGTTAGAATGTACATTACTTTTGATGTAACCGTATGGCCTTTTCTAAAAAGAAAAAAATAATACGAAATCAAAAAAGGAATAGTGCAAAAAAGAATTAAAGCCTCTATTGGTGAGTCTAAAAAACAATCTATAATAGAATAAAGAAGGCAATAAATTACAAGTAACAAAATCAGCCACACATGCATCTCATCTCCCTTTCTTTTAAAATAGTTTTCCTGTGTATTGGTTGATTCTGCTGTGGTCGCCGCTGGCACCAATATTCTTCTAATCAGCTTTATCATGATGGTGGGTGTTTTTGCTTATTGGTTCGAAAAAAAGAATTAAGGCTGTAAACCCTGCTTACAGGGGTTATATACATTAATACGATGGGGTAAATATCTTACTTTGGGGGGAAACCTAAAAAAATGAAACTCAGAAACAAGTATTAATACTTATAAGTTATAAGGGTTTTTGTAAAAAAAGAAAAAAGCCCATTTTGTATATCCCGTTTTGTTGATTTTATCGAAAAAAGAAACAAAATTAATTAAACAGTTTTTTCCAATTTTGTGGCGGCCAATTCTTTGGAGAGTCGGGTAATAGTTGCAAGCAATTCTTGCTGTCTTAATTTTTCTGTTATCACCGCCTCTTGAGCCACTATCTCATTAGTCACATCTTTTTGCAAGGAAATAAAATTAGTTAATGTTCCCATTGCATTATAAATGGGTATAATCTCTAATCGATTATAAAAGGCGACGCCTTGTTTTGTATAATTCAAAATCGTTGCTTCAACGAATACCCTGTTTTTTAATTTTTCGGAAATGGTTTTATTGACTTGCTCCTCTGTTCCTTTTTTTTGTAAAAAATCCTTTGGTTTTTTTCCTATAATTTCATCTAATTTCCAGCCGCTCATTCTTTCAAATGATTGGTTTGCCCATTCAATACAACCAAGTGCATCGGTAATTATTACGCCGCTTTGGGTCTGACCAAAAACCGATGATAACTTACGCAACTGAAACGCTGACTTGCTAATTTCGATTAATTGTTCACTAATGATTAATTTTTTCTTTTTATTGGTATCTAACAATTCGGTTAGGGTTGCATTATTGTCAATTAATTCCTTTTCATTTCTAAAAAAAGCTTTTTCAATTTTATTGGACGCATTAATAAGTGTAGTCACTTCGTAATAAATTAAAATCAATGAGCCACCGAAATTAAATAATCTTTCCACGGCTATTTGCGCGTTGTTGACCGCATAAGACCACGCGGTAGTTTTAAAAATAACTACGGTCACTATAATGGTCAGCAAGATTAGGATGTTCAAATCTATTGCAATCCTTTTCTCGTGGCCCATAAACGTCATTTGAGTACCCACTATCAGGGGTAGAAAAAAACAAGCCAGGCCGGTTTGTGGTCCGCTACAATAAAACAATATAGTTATTGCAGCCAATATAATCACAATGAAAAAAACCTTTGCAAAAACTCTGTGGCCCCGTTTAAAAAGGATATAATAACTGGCAAGTAACAATGGAATGACAGAAAAAATAGTCACCGATGGAAATATCCTATCAAAATATAGTTGCGCAAAAGCATAAAAAAAGGCAATGACGGAAATCATAATAACCAGGTTTACATAAACCTCATCCCCTTTTCTTTTTAATAGACCATCACTGGTGTTTACCGATCTATTGTATACCACGGCTGGCATCAAGATCCTTTTGATTTTTTCTAACATTATAGAAACGGCGTTTTAGTTTTAAGCAAAAAAGGAGGATATAGTACTTAAGCCTACATCTCCTTGGGTTAGCTATTGCTTATAGGTTGCGACAAATGTACAAAACTTTTTTTTAATTTTTGTAGATCTGGTTTTTACAAAAACCCTGTTACAAATCTGCCAATTTTCGTTTTTATTTCAGTAAAAAGGATTCTTAAAATATCAGTTGGTATCCGGTGTTAAAGAAGAACTGATTTTTACGATTCGCTCAATAGGTTTATATGAAAACATTACTATTGTTTTTAGTACAATTTTGTTTCAACAAGTAAACGCCCAAACAGTGTTTACTGTAGACTATACTAGCCAGGCCGATGTAAAACTGTTGGAGGTAAAATACGAAGAGTCAGGCTGGCTGAATCAACAATACTAAAATACATTTGATGTATTGATCGATATCAGCAGTTGTATGATTTAAATAAACTTATACAACCAATACGATAAGGTTTCCTTTATAAAAAACTTCCATTCCATCATTACCCCAAAAGAAGGTAGTATCCCTTTCCATTGAAATTTTTCGCGGCCGGCTACATAATTGGCGGGAAAAGGAATTGTTTTTAATCCCGCCCGCTCAAACAACAAACTCGCCCTGGGTAAATGATTGGCGGAACTAATAAGTATATAGGGCGCTGGCAAGGCCATTGAATCTAATATTTTTTTTGATTGCAAAGCGTTGTCCGCCGTGTTCAAAGATTTGTCTTCATATAATATAACCGAATCTGGCACACCCATTGCAACCAATTCCCCCCTAACCCAGGCCCCTTCATTAAAGGCCTTATTGTCTTTCTTACCATTGCCACCACTAATAAGTATATATCGAATATGTTCGCCCTTATATAATTTAATGGTTTGAATAACACGATCGGCTGCTGCATTAAAATAACCAGCATTGCGCTCATCCGGACTAGCAAACCCACCCAATAAAATGCCACAACTATAGGTAGTGCCTGCCGGTATTTCTTTGGGAGCCGTTTGCCAAAAACGAGCATAGGTATTAAGCAACCAGCCATTACTGAATACAAGAAAGACCAAAATCATTGTGATCAATAACCGTTTTTTCAAAATGCCCGAACGAGCATATAAATAGAGGAAGAATAAAACCAATATCCAATTAAGCGGCGCTGCAATAAAGTTTACAATAACAGAAGCAATGGCGTGCATGGGTTTTATCTTTTGAATCTCTAAATTAAGGAATTATCAGCTGATGAAGAATCGCTCTTCTTCGATACTTCTAATAACAAGGCAGGTGCATCAACAATACTACCCTGCTATTTTACAATCTTTCTTATATTTACTACCATGCAAACAATCCTTCCCATCATCAGTATTTTTCTATTAGTCATTTGCACTGGTTTATTATTCCTACTCTTCAGTAAAAAAGACAATAACCCTATACAAGATAAACTATCCGACCTTCAACTAGGACTAAAAGAAGACTTTCGCATCAACCGCGAGGAGAATAGTCGCATCGCAAGAGAAAACCGCAGCGAGCTCAACCAAACCATGCAACAAATCAGTGAACAAAACACCTTGGCGCTGCGAGAAATAAACAAAGCATTGACTGATAAGATGCAGGACCTGATACAAAAACTAGAAGAGAATCATAAAACCAATAGAGAAGAATTAAAAACAGGACTAAAAGATTTCAATCTTGAGCTGCGTAATAAATTCGATGAATTAAAACAAGAACAGCTCAAGCTGGTAGAGAATACAGAAAAAAAGCTAGAGCAAATGCGGGAAACAGTAGACGAGAAATTACAAAAAACACTCAACGAAAGA
Organism: uncultured Bacteroidota bacterium; assembly: GCA_903858475.1. Classification (GTDB taxonomy): domain Bacteria; phylum Bacteroidota; class Bacteroidia; order Chitinophagales; family Chitinophagaceae; genus Ferruginibacter. The sequence goes on along the minus strand of CAIOIZ010000089.1, from coordinate 2,757 downwards.
TTGGGTCAGTCATTCGAAACCGTTGGTAAACAATTAATGGCTGTGCAGGAAGGATTGGGCGAAATGAAAACGCTGGCACAAGATGTAGGTGGATTGAAAAAAGTATTGAGCAATGTAAAAATGCGCGGTGGCATCGGCGAAGTACAACTGGCGATGTTACTCGAGCAAATATTAGCACCCGATCAATATGCTGCCAATGTAAAAACAAAGTCTAATAGCAACGACCTGGTGGAGTTTGCCATTAAATTACCCGGCCGAGATGATAATAACCAACAGGTATGGCTACCCGTAGATGCTAAGTTTCCAAAAGATGTGTATGAACAATTACAAACCGCCTACGATAATGCCGATACCATACAAATTGAACTGGCACAAAAAAACCTGGAAAACACCATTAAAAAAATGGCGAAAGATATACGTGATAAATACATTGATCCACCACAAACCACCGACTTTGGTATACTCTTTCTTCCCTTCGAGGGTATTTATGCCGAAGTGGTACGCAAAGCTAGCCTGCTAGAAGACCTACAAAAAAACTATAAAATTATTGTAACAGGACCCACCACATTGGCCGCAATTTTAAATAGTTTACAAATGGGATTCCGTACCCTGGCTATTCAACAACGCAGCAGTGAGGTGTGGAATGTACTCGGTATAGTAAAAACTGAGTTTGATAAATTTGGGGGACTATTACAAAAAGCACAGGATAATATTAAAACAGGCCTGAACCAATTAGATGATGTGGTAGGTGTTCGAACTCGGGCTATCCAAAAACAATTGCGCAATATTCAAGATACACCCGGCATTACTAACGAAAGCATACAAAACAAGATTATTGAAGGCGAAGAAGAATAAAGGCTTGTAGTATGAGAAAACAATATGTATCAATTTTATTTTTGTTGGCTATTTGCCTTTCAGCGTCAGTGCATGTATTAGCACAATCATCAACCAGTACCGTATTTCTTGCTGGAACGGAGGGGTATAATAGTTTTCGTATACCCGCCATTGTTAACCTACCCAGGCAACAGCTACTTGCTTTTTGTGAAGGAAGGGTAAATGGCGCTGCCGATTTTGGAGATATTAATATTGTTATGAAATCGAGCAAGGACCAAGGAAGAACCTGGTCAAGCTTGAAGGTGGTGGTAGACAATAAAACCTTACAAGCAGGTAATCCGGCACCCGTATTCGATTGCTTAGATCCTGCATATCCCAATGGTCGGCTTTTTCTATTCTATAATACGGGCAATAACCACGAGTCTGAAATTAGAAAGGGAAAGGGTGTTCGAGCCATTTGGTATATCAGTTCTGTTGATGCAGGCGAAAATTGGAGCGAACCTATTGATATCACCCAATGGGTACATCGGCCACTTCAACCCACCATAAATGCCCATTATAATTTTGTAGAAGATTGGCGCTCCTATGCCAACACACCAGGTCATGCATTTCAGTTTCAATCCGGTACCTACCAGGGCCGCCTATACATTGCTGCCAATCATTCTGCCGGTCCTCCACAAAAAGACTTTGAAGATTATCAATCACATGGTTTTTTCACCGACGACCACGGAAAAACCTTTCATCTTTCGGAAGCCCTGCCAATATTCGGTAGCAACGAAGCTACTGCCGCCCAAATATCGGGTGATCGTTTAATGTTGAACGCCCGCAATCAAAAGGGAAATATAAAAACCAGGATAGTAGCGATTAGCAAAGATGGTGGGCAACATTGGGATAGTACGTATTTCGATTGGCAACTCCCCGATCCTGTTTGCCAAGGAAGCTTATTGAATATCGGGGGAAAAAGAGGTGAACATTGGTTGGCCTTCTGCAATGCAGCGGATACCGTTTACCGCAATAAACTAACGCTTCGTATTAGCAAGAACGAAGGCAGAACCTGGTTCAAAAACTGGTTAATTGATTCGGTAAACGATTCACACCAAACCAACCGCAGCGCTTATTCAGATATCTGTCTGCTGAATAAAAAAACAATGGGCGTTCTCTATGAAAAAAACAACTATAGCGCCATTGTATTTATTGCCATTAATTGGAAAAATGGCAAAAGGAAGAAAGCTTTCTAGTGCACTATTAGACCACAAACCACCTCCAATCTATCAAAGAAAATACTTATTCATAAGTAGCACTACTTAGCCATTTGGTGTATAAACATTGAAAATAGCAAAACCAAGGTCCAAATGTTTTGAAGTCTTTGGTTGCTTGTATATTTTTGCTTCAGCATTTATCCAATACCCCTGAAAACCAACAAACGCAGTTCTTTTTAAACCTATCCAATCCCTATCCTTAGAAAAACACCCGCTTCTAATTACCATCTACCTAAACAAGAACAATTTGAAGCTTAATAAAAACCCTGGCTAACCCCGGGGTTTTTATTTTATGCCAATCGATCAATGGCCCTTTAATAAAAAGACAAATTTGTCTTTTATTATAGCTCTTTTTGTCAAGAAACCACTTAGTAATAAGTATCACTACGTAGCAATTCATTGTATAAACAGGGGAACTTCAAACTCTATAGACTAGATATTTTGAAGACCTTGTTTTCTGCTATATTTTTGTTTCAGCATTTATCCAATACCCCTGAAAACACACAAATCCAAATCCTGTTAAACACCTATCCAAATCCTAACCTAAGAAAAACACCGGCTTCCGATTCCTGTGAACCGCAACTAAGAAACAATTCGAAGCCAAATACAAAACCCCGGTAATCACCGGGGTTTTGTATTATATAATATCCAACCACCAGGGCAT
>CAIOIZ010000088.1 GCA_903858475.1 uncultured Bacteroidota bacterium | reverse complement strand
TAACAACCGCTTCAACGCATTGAAGCCTAAATCTGTAATCGTACTTGATTCTTTTGTTCATAAAAATGCCCCCATTAAGTGTCTAACTTTTTGGGGGCAGTCTATAATACAGGGCTTATTTTTTTATATTATTTTTTTTACCAGCTACTACCGCCACCTCCGCCAAATCCACCACCAGAGAATCCACCACCACCACCGCCACCACTCCAACTACCTCCACTGCTACCACTACTACTTGGTGTACTATAAAAATTCTCACTCATTTGATTCATACTATGATCTAAACTAGTCAAGAACATATAAGTTGTAAACCCATGATAATTTCCAACATACCAATTAGGAGGAGGCACATCCAAATCTTTTAATTTGTCTTTCCATTTATCCGCTACATCAAATACGATGGCAAATGGAAGTACTTTATCAAAATAATGCTCATCTTCTTTTAAGAACTGCGCTAGCCGAGGTTGTTCTACTTTTTGTATAAACTCTTTGAAGCCTGCTAATTTTTGATACAATTCATTTCCCTTTTTTGTCTTTTTGGCCATGACAGTTCCAAAAAAAACCAACATAATTCCACTTAATGCAATGGATAGGTTTTGCCAAATACCAAAACCCCAATGTGTAAATAATTGATAGCCGCCAAACAAAACGATCAGTATTCCAAAACCTACCATACCTGCGCCCAAGCCACGCGAATCTTTAGTATAATAAGCCCCCCTATCCACTGCTGCTTCCAATTCCTTCTTCGCAGTTGTCATAGTGCTATACAATACGTTTTTCAAGGAGCTCAACAATACCTTGTCACCAGCCGCGAATATGCCATTAAACAAAGTCTTTTCAAATGACATAGCAGTTTCGGGCAAATCCTTCAATTTGATAAACTCATATTCTTTGTTTTTAATCAGCCCCAACAACGATTCAGATTCACTTTCCTTTACCTGCAAATATCCTTCTCCCCCCCAATAAGGTATCAAGGCGGTAAGGTCTCTTTTATCAAGTCTGTCGTCTATCACATAGCCACAGATACCCGGACTCACCGCTTTCGGCGGATAAAATTCTGTGGTAATGGTTAGCTTTTCGTCCTTGCCCCATCTTTTCCAAACATAATAGCAGATGAAAAATACAAGCAAGGGCAGCAGCAACCATTTTACATTGCGCCAAAAATAATTGGGTTGAATCAGGTAACCCTTCGGAAAAACAATCCCGATAGTCAAACCCTGCTCTTGTTGAAGCGGAACCGTAGTGGCACCTGTAAGCACGCGATTGCCTTGCCATTGATGGGTAGTATTATTATCCCTTGAACCTGTATAACCACTGGCAGCAAAAAAAGCTGGTTCCGTTGGCAATGCTTCAGGTAGTGTAACCGTGTACGTTACCTTATCAATGCTCGTCCTCCACTTATCGCCAATGAGGTTAAAATACAATTCAGATTTATCGCTGAAAAAATTGATGGCATTTTCAATGGTATAATGAATAATATATTCCTGTTGTCCGTCTACGTACTCCTTCTTATCCCCGATTTTAATATTATAATAATCACCCTCTGTATTCACCGTGTATTTCCAATTGTCTACACTGATGTTTTCAATCATGGTTTTCTTCTTGCCATTACTGGTCATATCCATCGTTGCTTTTTCACTTCCTTTGGGCAAGGATTGCACTTGATACTGATAAGGAATCATACGCATTATCCCATGACGAGAAGCGCTAAAGTTAACATTCAGCTTTTCCGTCACTTTTAAGCTGGCATCTTTTCCTATATCAATTTTAATATCATACTGCTCTATGGTAAAAGCTTCTTGCGCCTGACTAGTTCCCCAATATGCAGTTAGGCAAAAAAATATTAGAATAAATTTTTTCATGGTAATAGATGAAAAAGTAAAAAGCCTGCATACTAATGCAGGCTTTGTAAAAAAATTTCTTAGAATTTCACTTCTACATTTTTGGCTTCTGCCT
>CAIOIZ010000087.1 GCA_903858475.1 uncultured Bacteroidota bacterium | reverse complement strand
TAGCTACCCCATACGAATTGATTAGTGGTATTGATTTTAAAGCTTTAAATGAAAACTGGTTAGCCAAGTTACAACTACTGTTAGCTGAAGCAAGGATACCCATTCCTGAAAACACCTATTTTCAAACAGGTGGTAAAACTGGTACACATACCGAACACCTGGGTTTCATACTCACCGATCTGCAATACATGCAAAGAACTTATCCCAATTGCGAATGGTAAATTCCATGGAAACTGAAGAAAATAAAATAAGGCAGGTACTCGAAAAGATTTCTGATCCCGAAATACCCGTATTGAGTATAATGGATTTGGGCATCATCAGAAGCATAACGTTATCGAATACACGCAATTTAGACAACCCTACTGTCACTATTGGCATCACCCCAACATACAATGGTTGTCCCGCGGTGGATATGATTAACATGGAAATTCGATTAGCCCTATTAGAAAATGGCTATACTGATATACGCATTGAACAAGTTTTATCACCAGCCTGGACCACCGATTGGATGACAGCAGCGGGTAAAGAAAAATTAAAAACCTATGGTATTGCTGCCCCAGATAAAAAATTCAGTATCCCTGCCGATGGCGTTGAATGTCCGCAATGCAATGCGCATAATACCCGACTAATCAGTGAGTTTGGCAGCACCGCCTGCAAGGCGCTCTATCAATGCAATGAATGTTTGGAGCCCTTCGATTATTTTAAATGTCACTAATGCAATTTTATAAGGGAATCTTGCATCTCTTCAGTTGTTATCTTTTACCTATTCATGGCCATTGTTTGTAACCCAAATACCCAATATCTTTGAAGAGTAAATCTGTTGTTATGTCATCCATATTATTCGAAATCAGAAATGGGGTCGCTTTTATCACTTTGAATAGGCCCGAGAAATTTAATTCCTTTAACCGTGAAATGGCGCTTAACTTACAGGCAAGGCTAGACGAATGTGCATCCTTGCATGAAGTAAGAGCCGTTTATATCACTGGCGCAGGAAAGGCATTTTGTGCTGGCCAGGATATTGGAGAATTAGTAGGTGATCACCCAATAGCAATGGCGCAAATTTTAAGCGAGCATTATAATCCCATTGTAAAACGCATTAGAAATTTACCCAAGCCGGTAGTAGCGGCTGTTAATGGGGTGGCGGCCGGCGCTGGTGCCAATATCGCTTTGTGTTGCGATATCGTGGTTGCCAGTCTTTCGGCAAGTTTCATTCAGGCTTTCAGTAAAATAGGCTTGATTCCCGATAGCGGCGGCACTTTTACCCTTCCCCGCCTAGTGGGTTGGCAGAAAGCATCTGCACTCATGCTAACAGGTGATAAGCTAAGTGCTTTTGATGCTGAAAAAATGGGCATGATTTATAAAGTAATTGTAGATGATTTATTTGAAGAAGAAAGTAAAAAAATAGCATCGGATCTTTCGCAAATGCCAACAAAGGGATTGGCGTATACCAAACATGCATTGAATCATTCATTTGCTAATGACTGGGAACAACAACTGCTATTGGAAGACGAATACCAGCAAAAAGCAGCCCAAACCCAAGATTATACAGAAGGAATTGCAGCATTTACGGAAAAGAGAAAACCGCATTTTAAAGGCAACTGATTTATCATTTTAAAAAACAAACAATGCATAGTCCCGCCGAAGTGGTCGACCACATGATGAAAAATGATTTGTTTTCGCAATGGTTGGGTATTTCAATAATTGACATTAAAGAAGGCTTTAGCAAAATAGAGATGAAGGTGAGACCCGAAATGGTTAATGGTTTTGGAATTGTGCATGGTGGTATTGCTTTTTCATTGGCAGATAGTGCATTCGCTTTTGCATGTAATAACCGCAATGTTTTATCTGTAGCTTTAGATACTTCCATCAATTTTATAAAACCTGTGTCGGTAGGCGATCAGCTAACCGCTATTGCTGAAGAAATACACAATGGCCGAACTACTGGCCTCTACCATATCGGTATTTACAATCAATCAAAGCAATTGGTGGCACAATTTAAGGGACTTTGTTATCGTACCACCAAACCGCTCATTGCCTAGCAATATAGCATTAGTTCATAGCAGCAATCTTTATTAATATGATTTACCAATTCAAAGGATATATACCGGTGGTAGACCCAAGTTCTTTTGTACATCCGCAATCAGCGGTAACTGGCAATGTGATTATTGGAAAGGATTGTTATATCGGCCCAGGTGCAGCACTACGTGGCGATTGGGGTCAAATTATTTTGGAAGATGGTTGTAATGTACAGGAAAATTGCACCATCCATATGTTTCCTGGCGTTACTGTTTTGTTGAAAGCCGGAGCACATATAGGACACGGCGCCATCATACACGGGGCAAGCATTGGAAAAAATAGTTTGATTGGCATGAATGCCGTAATCATGGACAATGTTGTGATTGGAGATGAATGCATTGTTGGCGCGCTGAGCTTTGTAAAAGCAGATAGTGTTTTCGAACATAGATCACTGTTAGTTGGCAACCCCGCAAAAAAAATAAAAGAGGTAACAGATACCATGCTAGACTGGAAAGCAGAAGGAACAGCACTCTACCAAGCATTACCGAAAGAGATGATGGAGGATTGGAAAGTTTGTGAGCCACTTCGAAGCATACAGGAAATGCCCCCTATTCAAGCGGCACATTATACTACCTGGAATGAAAGGAAAGGATAGGTCAATTTACTTTCACCATATCTTTCAAACAAAAATCCTCATCAAACATAGGATGGGTACGTGTTTTATAATGAAACTCCAGCATTTGTTTCAAGGCTTTACCACTGTGTACTATACGGGATGTAAAATGTTCGGCAAGGGGTAATATGGAAAGCGTATCATTTGCAAATTGTAATTCTGCAATATAGGTTCTTGCATTAATTTCAATATTCAAAAACTGACGGCCCAATAAAGCACTCATAGAGGCGCTGCCTTTAACCGTATCGTTGTTAACAATACGAAAGGGCTTTAATTCGTCGAGATAACCAGTAAAGGCGATATTGTATTCCGTTTCATTTTTTTTGCTGAGGATAAGTTTAACCGGCTCTTCTCTTTCAGTTCCCGGCTTTTTTACAAAACAAGCCCAATTGCCCAACAATTCATCTTCCACGTAAATACTGGGCACATCGTCAAGTTTATAAGAGGAAGAATATGGACATCCTGCCAGCAAAAGGGAATACCCCAAACACGTTATGTAACATAAACGTTTCATGGTGATCTAATTCCAACTACACTATAAAAGTAATCAAGCAATAGAACGACGTCAATACAAAGAATTCCTTACAAGATAACTTTATTTTGTAAGGATACTTATAGGTAATCAAATGCTGCCTACTTTTTCAGAAGGGCTCCTAACCATCCGCCAACTTCCATCATCCAGGCAATACCAAGGTGCACCATCAATCCACCCCAAATACTGCGCGTATTAAAACTTACAATACCTAAAAGCAATCCACCCCAAAAACTACTGATGGCTTCTCCCAATGGTTTACCAAAATGAATAGTACAATAAAAACAAGCTACTGGTACAATACATTGTTTGCCACAAATATTTAATAAAGCAAGAATTAAAAATCCGCGAAAGAAAAATTCAATGCTTACAAAATCAAACCCATAACAGATTTCATACACAACCCATCGCCAGATTTCCTGTGAGAAATGAAGTCCATTGATAAATTGCGCCTTGGGATACATCGCTAAAAAATCGGGTTGTGTGCTCGCCAACACAATCATGGGCGCCATCAGGCATAACATTAGCCAATAAGGCCTTGCACGGCCAAGCGCTTTTATTCCATAAAAGGGCTGGTTCTTTTTGTCTTTAATGAACCATATAAAAAATATCAATACGACTAGCACCAATACCCTCACTATCCAATTCAAACAACGCGTCCAAAAAACCTGTTCGTCGCCACTCCATAATTGAGTGATATAATATTCGTGCAAATCAAAATTGACCCTCAAAGAAAAGATGGCTGGTGAAATAAATAAGATCACCCAAAACCAACGATTTTTGAAATAGCTGCAGTCTTTATAAAAAAATAATTGCAATACAAACCCAATGGCTAAGGGCGTACAATAAAGCAAGTAATAACCAGTAAATCTTTTTATCCAGGTATCGCCACTTAGAATATAATTAAGTTCCAGCCCATGCCAATAATTGAGATAGATCAATGAGCCTACGAGAAGCAGTATCAAGCAAAAATAAACAGGATGAAAAGTCCTGTTATAGTAATCGCTGATATATTTAATTATCGTATTCAATTGAATTTTGATAAAGTTAGCAGAAGCATATTCTTCTACAAGCGCCTATATAAAAGGATACCCTGCTGGATGTTCAGCAGGGTATCCATAAAAATGAAAATCGTACAATTATTTATAGGCGTACCAAATCCTTGTTTCCTGATCAAATAACCACAACAATCCATTACAAAAAGCCAGGTTAAAATCAGAATAATTGGGTGCATCTTCAGGCAACTGCCAGCTGTTGGCATAAACGCCGTTGGCCCTATTATACAATTCAATTTTTCTGGTATCAGTATTATATATTCCAAACTCCTGTTTAGGTATACCAGTAAAAATAACGGTCGTATTATTATAAGATGATGACAATTCATCTGGTTCAGCATCTTCAGATAATGCTGCCAGTGGATTCAATTGAACAGCTTTCCCTATTAGCCCTTTCATATTGTAAGCTATAACTGAATTCCCGCTTAGAAAATACACCGTTTTTAGTTTAGCATCAAATGTGCCCACCGATTGTTCATCTGGTTGATACATACCTGTTTCGTCTAATAAGGAAGTAGGCAAGTCGGGTATGCCGTTTTTATCAAGCGGATAGTTCACCCATCCACCATCTGAATAACAATTCCCTTGTAATGTTTTGGTAACAGGATTGAACCAAAGCCCTCTGATATCCGCCTGGGTTTTCAAATCGGATTCAGATACCATTTTACCTTTCAAATCAAAGACCGCTAATGGATATCCAACATTTCCAGCAAATGCTGCATAATACCTTTTCAAAAAAGGGTTATACGCTACATTGGCTCCTCTGGTTCCATCTAACCCGCCTGCTTCTCCGGGCATGGCTAATTCCAATACTTTTTTTAATTGCTTACTTGATTTTTGTGCGTAGCTGAAGGAAGAAATCGTCATCAGCAGTACAAATGATAATATAACATTCTTCATGTTGTTTGTTTTAATGCAATTAACAACATTTAAATCATATTACAATACAATCTACTAGGTAAATTCAAGCTATACTTTAGGGGTGGCATTCAGGGTGTTCCAAAGCAGGTCTTTTAGTTCATTGAGTCCTTGTCCGGCCACCGAAGAAATAAATATATGGGGAATGTTTTTAGGCAATTCTTTTTTGATGGCAGCTTTCAGTTCATCGTCTAACATATCTGATTTGCTAATAGCAATTACAAAATCCTTTTGCAGCATTTCGGAGTTATAGGCTTTCAATTCTGCTTTTAGAATAGCAAATTCTTTTTTATGATCTGCACTATCTGCAGGAATTAAAAATAATAAAGTAGAATTTCGTTCTATATGCCGAAGAAAACGATGCCCCAGTCCTTTGCCTTCTGCAGCTCCTTCAATAATACCTGGCAGGTCGGCAATGCAAAAGCTTTTGCCATCCCGATAAGCAACCATACCCAATTGAGGGGTTAAGGTGGTAAAAGCATAATTGGCAATTTTAGGTTTGGCGGCAGTGATAACACTTAATAAAGTAGATTTTCCTGCATTGGGAAATCCAACCAAGCCTACATCGGCCAATACTTTTAGTTCTAGTACTTTCCATCCTTCAACACCATCCTCACCAGGTTGAGCATGATCGGGCGCTTGGTTGGTGGATGTTTTAAAATTACTATTACCCAAACCTCCTCTGCCACCCTTAATCCAAATAACTTCCTGTCCGTCTTCCAAAATCTCTACTTCTTTCTCGCCAGTTTCTTCATCGCGGGCAATGGTACCGAGTGGCACTTCGATGATGATATCCTTTCCAAATGCACCGGTACTATTATTTTTACTTCCACTTTCTCCATCTTCTGCAATCACATTTTTATAATAACGCAAGTGTAATAAGGTCCAAAGCTGTGCATTTCCTCTTAAAATGATATGCGCACCTCTACCACCATCCCCACCATCGGGGCCACCCATGCTCGTAAGTTTATTTCGCATAAAATGCTTACTACCTGCACCACCATGGCCGCTATGGCAAAAAATACGTATCTGGTCTACAAAATTTGATTTTTCCATTGAAAGGCAAAGATAAATTATTTGAAAGCAAGCGTAGGAATTGCTTTTCTAACTAAGAAATAGTGCAGTGCTATCATCTGCCGCTTCGCCAATCCTAATATTTCATGGCTTTCTATCTCACATCTTTCGTAATTTTCCAGTACAAAACGATTGCATATGCCCGAAATGAAGAACCAACTGAAAACAGCGAAAATTGCCGGCATTGGAATGTATGTTCCTTCCAATGTATTTACCAACGAAGACCTGAAGCAATACATGGATACCAGTGATGAATGGATTCAGGAAAGAACCGGTATCAAAGAAAGAAGATACGCAGACCGTACCAAAGAAACCACCACCACCATGGGGGTGGAAGCCGCTAAAATTGCCATCGAAAGAGCTGGCATCACAGCGGCTGATATCGACTTTGTAGTGTTTGCCACCCTTAGCCCCGATTATTATTTTCCAGGCTGTGGTGTACTTGTGCAAAGAGCACTTAAAATGAAAGAGGTAGGCGCTTTGGATATAAGAAATCAATGCAGTGGATTCGTTTATGCCTTATCGGTAGCAGACCAATTTATACGCACTGGCATGTATAAAAATATTTTAGTCATTGGAGCAGAAAAACATTCCTTCGGAATTGATTTTAGCACACGGGGTAGAAATATTTCTGTCATCTTCGGTGATGGTGCTGGTGCCGTGGTATTGCAACCTAGCAGCAATCCACAACAAGGTATATTGAGTACTCACCTGCACAGCGATGGCAATAGCGCTGAAATACTGGCGATGTATAATCCTGGCACACATGCCAATCATTGGGTAGAAAACAAAGTAGCCGATTATGATGATGCTGCAATGGGGGAAATGTTTATGAGCCATCAAATGATTGACCATGCACAGAATTTTCCTACCATGGATGGTCCTGCAGTTTTCAAAAAAGCCATTGTTAAATTTCCGGAAGTTATTCAGGAAGCATTGGCCGCTAACCAACTGAGTATTGCCGATTTAAATCTACTGATACCACACCAGGCCAATTTACGCATCGCACAGTTTGTACAACAAAAATTAAAATTGCGTGACGACCAAGTCTATAATAATATTCAAAAATATGGCAATACTACTGCTGCCTCCGTACCTATTGCACTTTGTGAAGCATGGCAGGAAGGAAAAATAAAAGAAGGTGATTTGCTGTGTTTAGCTGCCTTTGGAAGTGGCTTTACTTGGGCTAGTGCCTTAATAAAATGGTAAGCTTAACAAATCATTATCAAGTTTACCTGTGCTAGTAGTAAGCAAGCGCATCTAACATAAAAGAATATGAAATATTTAATCATTGCATGTATACTACTATTTACTAGTTCTACTGGCCGAGCACAGGATACCGTAACGGTATTTATCCAACAAAAAAATGTTGTTAGCAGCATTATTCCCCCTGAGCAAACAGATGTCGGAATTGCTATACCCAAAAAATGGATTCGTACAAAAGGAAAATGGATGATTAGGGTTCAGAGTAAATGGATCAATCATCAGATTTATAAAAAAATGTTGGAAGTAGCATCCGACACCTCCTATATCGTAGCCATGCAAAGCAAGCGGCCTGGCTATTTTGATATTAGCCAAACAAAAACTTCTCTTGCATTGAAAGCCGGCAAAGCCGTTCAACTCTATTTATTGCTAAGCCCCGCTAATCCAAGAATGAAAATTGCCAATAGGCGGGTATATTTGGGTAGTTTTGTAGTCAATTAAAACAATGAAGCGTAAGTTTATCTATTTCATTAATCCCATTTCAGGTACAAAGGGAAAAGCAGTTTTGTTAGAAAAAATTCAGCAAGCAACCAATGCTAAGCATATTCCTTTTGAAATCGTTCCCACCAATGTCGAAGGAGATTATAATTTTTTGCAAGAGAAAATAAAAAAGGAACAAATCACCGATGTGATTGTTTGTGGTGGTGATGGTACTGTTAATCAGATAGCCAAAGTGCTACAAAAGACGGCTGTCAACATTGGTATCATTCCAATGGGAAGCGGAAATGGATTGGCCTTTGCCGCCCATATACCCAAAGAATATTCAAAGGCTCTTGACCTTATCTTCAAAGGGAAATCGATGGAAATCGACGCACTTTATATCAATGATGCATTTAGTTGTATGCTTTGCGGACTTGGCTTTGATGCACAAGTGGCACATGATTTTGCCCAACAGAAAAAAAGGGGACTGGCCACCTATGTAAAACAAACTGCCAAAAATTTTTTAAAAGCCCAACCTTATCCATTCGAAATATCCTTGAGTGGAAATTCATTTCATACTGAAGCTTTTTTTATCAGCATTGCCAATAGCAATCAGTTTGGTAACCATTTTACCATTGCCCCACTGGCCAGCTTAAACGATGGACTACTAGATATTGTAGTGGTGAATAAGATGCATAAAGCCCGAATGATTTGGTCGGTTTTAAAGCAAATCAAGTATGGACAATTGAAGTCTTTTGAACATACAAAATACCAACGGGAAGGCATACACTATTTTCAGACCAAGGCTTTAACCATTCACAATCCAACGTTGGCGCCCTTACATATTGATGGTGACCCTGCAAATACTGCTAGTAAATTTGAAATCAGAATAATTGAAAAGGCCTTCCGACTGATAGTAGCCTAGTTTAATTAGATGGTAATTTTTTGCTTAAGCAGCAATGGGTCGTCTGCGTATCAAGTATAGTAAGGATACCAGTGCAACCAATGTAAGCATACCCGTAAACTGGTGCAGTGTACCTAACCATACCAAGGCAGTAGGCTTGGCTGCATTCAATACTGTAATAACCCCCAATACCACCTGTAATACAATAATGATTAGGTAAGCATTTTTGAATGCACTGAATAATTTATTGTTTTTGATATCTGCTGCTTTAATCCACCATATCACCGTTACAATCAGTATTAGATAAGCTAGCCCACGGTGAATAAATTGAATAGTTATATTATTATTCAAGAGATTTTTATAAAAAGGCGTTAGTTCGCTAATAGATGGAGGAATTAAATAACCATTAATAGATGGCCAGGTTGGGGCCGATTGTCCCGCTTTTAATCCAGCCATAAATGCACCATAACTAAGTTGCAAGATTAATAAAAGCAATAATTGCATTAATAAACGATGTAGTGGCCGATGAAAAATTGGGGCCGATGATGGAATCAATAATTTCAAGGCAAACCAGTAGGTATACGCCAATAATCCCATGGCAGCAATAAAATGGGTAGCCAGTTCCACATGTCCAACAAAATATTTTTCAGGCACCAACCCACTTTGTACCATAATCCATCCAATTGCTCCTTGTAATGCTCCCAATACAAATAACACCATCATAGGCCGGATCATCGGTTGATTGAATTTTTTTTGAAACAGAAAATATACAAACCCAATTAGAAATACCATGCCCATCCACCTTGCCCACAAGCGATGAAACCATTCCCAGAAAAAAATAAATTTAAAATCATGGAGCGAAAATCCAGCGTGTACATATTTAAACTGATCGGTGAGTTTGTACTTGTCGAACGCTCCTTGCCAAGCTTGTTCATTCAATGGGGGCAAGGCACCGGTAATGGGCTTCCACTCGGTTATGGATAGTCCAGATTCTGTTAGCCGGGTAATGCCACCCAGTAATACCTGTACCATTATCATTGCTACTCCAATGAACAACCAGATGGCCACTTGGCGATTGTTTTTTTGTATTAATTGATGTTCCATTGCGCGCAAAGTTACTATACCAGTTGGTTAGGAAAGAAGAATTATTTGCGCAATTAACGGATATTTGTTGAACCAAGATGTTACAAAGTCATTATCAGGATAAAGTTGTAGAAGCCGGCATTGATGAAGCCGGTAGGGGTTGCTATGCAGGGCCTGTATTTGCTGCTGCTGTTATACTTCCTGCTAATTTTTATCACCCATTGTTAAACGACAGCAAACAAGTAAAGGAAAAAGAAAGAGACCTGCTACGCAGTATAATCGAAAAAGAAAGTCTCGCTTATGCAGTAGCATCTGTTGACCATCTTCAAATTGATCGCATCAATATTTTGCAAGCTACTTATAAAGCCATGCACCTTGCCATTGCTCAATTGCAATCATCCCCTGCCTTCTTATTAATTGATGGCAATCGATTCAAGCCCTATAAAAAAATTCCCCACCAATGTATTGTAAAGGGGGATGGAAAGATTGCTTCGATTGCTGCCGCCAGCATTTTAGCCAAAACCTATCGGGATGCATTTATGCAGGAAGCGCATTTATTATACCCGCAATATGGGTGGAATAAGAACAAGGGCTATGGCACTGCCATTCACCGAGCCGCAATAGCCAAACATGGTTTATGCGACTTACACCGCAAAAGTTTTAATATTATAGCAAGCCCCTCGAATATGGATGCTAGTTCCCTGTTTTAATTTTTACCTATTGCATTTGCTAACCAAGCATTGAGCACCCCCTTCTTTAGTCAAAATAATTTCTCGGCCAATTAAACCTTAGGCCTCCTTTTCCCTCTATGTATGTATAACTGATTTATTCACCTTTACATTAAACTTATTCAGTATGAAAACTAAATTATTTTTTACGGCCTTATTCTTTAGCATGATGGCCCTCAATGCTACTGCACAATCTGCCAATCGTAGTTTGAAAGACGAAAACCGCCGTATTCGGCAGGGGGTCGTAAGCGGACAATTAACAGCAGCTGAAACAGCTCGTTTGAAAGCAGCAGAAGCAAGATTAAAAGCTGAAGCGCTGCGGTATAAAACAAATGATGGAAAAATTGGTCCAAGAGAAAGAGCCGACTTGCGCAGGGATGAAAAACGACTCGATAGAAAAATTTGTCAACAAAAGCATGATACACAAAGAAGACATTAATCAGTACTGCTTCTAATAGATAGCAGCTTGATAACAATTGTGTTGGTACACAGTATGTATAAAGTAAGCCCTCTGTTTTCTAGCAGGGGGCTTTATATATTTTAAATATAAGCTATCATTATTTTGAGCTAGCTAGTTCCATTCTATATAAATCAATCCCCTTTGCCCAGTAATTGGCGATTTTTTCTTGCAATACAAAGCCTGCTTTTTCATAAAAGGGATAAACGAGTTGTGAGGTACGAACCATTATTTTTTCAATGGCCGGATTATTTTGTAAAATGTTAATTCGGTATTGCAACAATGCTGTGCCGATTTGTTGTCCCTGAAAATCGGGGTGCAATATATCCCAACTGATAATGCCAGTTTTTTTATCCGCTGAAAAATTGATGCCGCCGCATCCAACAATTTGATTATTTAGCGCTACAATGAAATATTGTTCTATTTCATGGTCAAGATAAAAATCTAAATCCTTTTCCTCCTCTATGGCAAAGTATTTGGGTGTATTCAATCGAAATAAATGAAGCACAGTAGCTTTGTCACCGGATTGATACATTCGTATGGAAGTAGTACTTGCTAACATGTAATTAATTGGATTATTTTTTTTCAATATAAAAAAACCCTTCCTTCTTACTCATCCCATCATCCGTCAGTACAAAACAACTGTCCTCTTGTGCTCTGAGTATTTCCACTTTTATTTTCATGTTGCGATAGGATTCAGGAATGGAGTCGGCACCAAAAATATGTTGATTTAAATAAGTCAATTCATAGGCACAAGGCGATGTCCAATTGATTTTGAGATGAACATATTCGCCTGCCTCTCTGATAAATTCAGTTTGAATGGAATCATTTCTTTCAATACGATACAAATTGGTATCGCCTTCTGAGCGATGTAAAAATTTGCCATTTCTAAATCTAGCGCAATCGGAAGGAGTAGCTGTTTTTTTATATGTTGGCTGACAAGCAAATAACGACGTGATGCAGGAGAAAATGAGTATGTTGATGATTTTATGATGGAGCTGTTGCATGAATATTGTCTGTCTAAAAAATGTAGAATAATTTAAATAGCTATCCTTCCCAAATACCCAATCCCTGTCTAGTAATTTGCCAATCATCGCTGGTGCAATCTACAATGGTTGATGGCACAATGCCACCTATTCCTCCGTCGATGATAAAATCTACCCTATCACCAAATTTTTGCTGCATGATTTCAGGATCAGTATTGTCTTCTACTTGTTCGCCCGGTAAGGAGGCGCTAAGTATAGGATTACCCAAGGCTTCTAATATATGCCTTGATATGATATTATCGGGCACCCTTAAACCCACGGTGCTTTTTTTGCTTTGCAAAATTTTTGGAACCTGTTTGCTGGCGGGTAAGATAAAAGTAAAGGGACCAGGTAAATAACTTTTCAGCATCCGATACAGCGGCGTGTCAATGCTCTTTGTATAATCGCTGAGGTGACTCAAATCTTTGCAGATAAAACTCAGCTGCACTTTAGAGGACTCAACATTTTTAATCTTGCAAATTCTTTCCACTGCTTTATGTTGAAAGATATCACAACCCAACCCATAAATAGTATCGGTAGGATAAACAATTACACCTCCGTCTTTCAAACATTCTACCACCTGCTTGATAAGCCGGGGTTGAGGATCTTGCGGATGTACTTGAATCAACATATACTTAATATATAATTATATTATCATATCATAAAGCTGCGCCAGTCATTCAACAGCAGCTTTTGTTACTGATAAAGCGGTCACCAACACTAAGTTAAGCGTAGGCAGCGAAACTTATTTCAATATTCCCTGAATTCAGTAGTAAAAAAAAGGGCTGCAACTCGTAAAACACTTTCCAATCCACTACTTTTGCATCGGTTTTTAACCCATCTATTCATTTTATAAAAGCAGTTTACCCATGTCAGTAATTTCAGTAGGCACCATGGCCTTCGATACAATTGAAACTCCATTTGGAAAAGTAGATAAAATTGTTGGTGGCTCCGGCACTTATGTAGCCTATGCTGCAGGTAATTTTGTTACGCCTATTCAACAAATTTCTATTGTTGGCTACGATTTTCCGCAAGAAGAAATGGATGAAATGAAAAAAAGAGGCATCGAGCTAGAGGGTGTTGAAATCGTTCCTGATAAAAAATCATTTTTCTGGAGCGGCAAATACCATATCGACATGAATACCCGCGATACGCTGGTAACCGACCTCAATGTGCTGGCCGATTTTAATCCCATTGTTCCTGAATCTTACCAAGGAGCTGAATTTTTAATGTTGGGCAACCTGATGCCAAAATTACAAATGAGTGTAATTGATCAATTGCGCGTTCGTCCTAAATTAATTGTACTGGATACCATGAATTTTTGGATGGACATTGCATTGGACGATTTGAAAGCAGTATTAAAAAAAGT
This sequence comes from uncultured Bacteroidota bacterium, assembly GCA_903858475.1. Taxonomy (GTDB): domain Bacteria; phylum Bacteroidota; class Bacteroidia; order Chitinophagales; family Chitinophagaceae; genus Ferruginibacter. The sequence continues at coordinate 20,528 of CAIOIZ010000087.1, read as the reverse complement.
AGATGTGCTATTAGTGAATGATGGTGAGGCTCGTCAGTTAAGCGGCGAACTATCCTTGGTAAAAGCTGCCCGTAAGATCATGGAAATGGGCCCTCAATTTTTAATTATTAAAAAAGGAGAGCACGGTGCCTTATTATTCCACCAAGAGCACGTATTCTTTGCGCCTGCCCTTCCACTAGAAGAAGTATTTGACCCAACTGGCGCGGGCGACACATTTGCAGGTGGATTCATTGGTCACCTGGCTAAAACAAAAGACATTAGTTTCGATAATATGAAAACTGCCATCATTGTAGGCTCGGCCATGGCTAGCTTCTGTGTTGAAAAATTTGGACCAGAAAGGTTAAAAGAGATCACCAAAGAAGACATCGATGCTCGGCTGACTGAATTTGTGCAGTTGGTGAATTTCGACATTGATTTGGTATAAGTTTTCTAAAAATAATTTTTAACCCGGGTTGAATCCCGGGTTTTTTTTATTGTTAAATTATAGCGGAAACCCGTTCCTGCAAAAAGCATCATGTGTAAAAAGCTTATTTTTATATTCAAGTCAGTTTAAAATGAAAAAACTATTTTTCCTTTTACTAGTCACTGCGATTGGTTATTGTAGCCTTGGACAAAATGCCAATACCAATACCAAGGGTTGGCACCTGAAAGACAAAGAAAACGATGGTTATCAGGGCATCAGTTTGCAAAAAGCCTATGCTTTATTGCAAGGAAAAAAAAGTCATACGGTAGTGGTAGCAGTAATCGACAGCGGCATCGATACACTTCAGAATGATATCAAAGATGTTTTCTGGACTAACCCAGGTGAAATACCAAATAATAATATAGACGATGATAAGAACGGGTATATTGATGATGTGCAGGGTTGGAATTTTTTGGGTAGCCCTTCGGGCGAAAATTTAAGTGTAAGTGTACCCGAAGCCTATCGTACCTATCATCGCTTCAAGGATCAATTTGAAGGAAAAAAATACATCGCACAGAACTTACAAGATAGTTTTTTGTACAATGAATGGCAAAGAGCAGCAAAAATCATCAATGACCACTATCAAAATGCCAATGAAAACATCATAAATTTTAGGGCCAACCTCCAAATAATACAGGCCAGTAATAATTTTCTAATAAAAGAATTTGGCAAACCAATTTTTACACGAAAGGATCTTCATCCACAAAAAGCCAAAGACAGTAGTCGTGATTACCAAGCGGTATGGCTAAATATTTTTGACGGCAGAGATTTTAGCAATACAGATTTTGTAACTGAATATGAAAATTTTGTAAAAAAGCAAGAGACCTATATCACGCAAAAAACTACAACCCCAATTGATTTTCGTGATTTATTACTGAAGGATGATGCCTACGATATCAGTAAAACAAGGTTTGGTAATACCAACCTTCAAACCCATAGTGGTTATCATGGTACAAGTACTAGCGGTATCATTGGAGCGATTCGTAATAACCAACTAGGTATTGATGGCATTGCCGATAATGTGCGCATCATGATGGTACGTGCTATACTGGGCGAAGATGAATATGATAAGGATGTGGCATTGGCTATTCGCTATGCAGTAGATAATGGCGCACAGGTAATTAATATGAGTTTTGGAAAACCCATTTCACCCGATAAATCATGGGTAGACGATGCAATACGCTATGCACAATCAAAAGATGTAGTATTGGTGCATGCATCAGGCAACGAGGGCAAGGATATTGATATTGATTTTTTTTATCCGAATGCTTTTTATCTTGATGGCAGCCGTATGCCACATTTTATCAATGTTGGTGCTAGTGGGGATGCAGCTACAGGTGGACTAGCAGTAAGCTTTAGTAATTACGGAAAAAAGATGGTTGATGTTTTTGCGCCTGGTATTGATATTGAATGCAGCATCGCCAATAATGGTACACAGGTAGCCAGTGGCACCAGCCTGGCCAGCCCGATTGTTGCTGGCTTAGCCGCTTTGATTCGATCTTATTTTCCAAGTTTGACAGCTCCGCAAATCGTTGATATCATTAAAACCTCTGGCACTACTATTACTAAAGATGTATTATTACCCGGCAATAAAGATAAAAAAGTTTCTTTTCAACAATTATGTGAAACAGGTAAAATTGTCAATGCCTATAAAGCTATTCAGATGGCTGCTCAATTAGCCGGACAATAATGCATTACTTGCCTTTATTGTTTTTTCTGGGCGAGTACCATGGGTAATTTGAAACGCTTTTTATTTCCCTGTAGATTAAATACTTCGGCATACAATATATATATGCCCACTGGTAAAGATTGATTTTTTTCTCCCAGTCCATCCCACAAAAAACTACCCGTTGTGCCACAAAGTGCATTTCTTTGTAAATAACGAACAAGCCTACCCGAAGCATCAAAGATGCTACAGTTGGCCATATACCCTGCAGTAGGAAAACGATAGTCAATGACTGCATAATCATCGAGACCGTCATTATCTGGACTAATAATTTCCGGACTGACCTTCAGCTCCCCATTGATTTCTGTATTGCTATTGGCTTGTGAATTTTTATAGGTAGGTGTTCCATATCCCACGGAAGAAGCCGCACTATGCCAATTGTCTGCTACCCTTGTGGGTACATAGTAATTAATTCTTTCCAGCGCTACCCCTTCACTATTATTAATCAATTTAAAATGCCATTGGTCTTCATATGCCAATTCATCGATTATAATTCCTTGTGCATTAAGTAGAATAACATTGCCTTTATCATCGTTGAAAGAGGGAAGTGGGCTTACCGTTAATAAAGAAACAGGATTTTGACAAACATACTGCGATCGCACTTGTTGTGGGTTTTCGGTAAATACCAATAGGTCCTGTGGAAAAAATAAATAATTATCTGCCGACAGTGGCTTTATATTACTCACTTGATTACTGCTATTTCGATTGGCAATAAACAATTGCTTTAAATCGATAATGGCATTACTGCGATTGTATAATTCAACATAGTCGGTCCCCTGTGGCCTTGGATTAAATAAAATTTCATTGACGATAATTTGCCCAGTATCTGCAAGCTTCGCTAATCCCAATCGCGCCGAATTACTTGAGCCTATCATATTACCTACGCAATCTTTTATAGTACGCACGGTAACCGTATATATTTTATTGGGCACTAGAGGGCTGTTAAGTTGAAGTTGTACCTTATCAAAAACCGGTATTGGTAAATTGACAGCAATTGGATTACCAATACCATCACTAATGGAATAATAACTGGTATTGGTAGCAATTGTACTATCTAATGGTTCATCAAAATTGAGTATTACATGAAGATTATCTGCTGCAAAAGCTCTTAATAGTTGCGGTGGCTCTTTATCGGGATGAATAGTAGCGACAGCATTTTTCTTACCCGGACTACCGCCTTTCAAATCGGTGCTTGCCATCCAATTATCATAACCTGTACAAGGATTTTTCATATCCACCATTTCTAATGACCAACCCCCGTCCTTTTTTAATTCAGACCGATACCAGGCATCCGTAAAATTTACTGCATGAATAATCGTGTTCTGCGGTGAGCGAATGCTTATCAAATCGCCCGTATTATCCAGCGAAGGAAAACTGGTCACTGCAATGGTTGCGCCATATACCGACATGGCTGTTAATGCACTGGAAGTACAAACAATCACCATGCTATCGGGTGCCAATATATAATTAGGCATTGGTCCGCTGGTACTGGTTGCATCACTAATACGCCAGCCGGCAAGGTTGATGGGAACTAAACTGGTATTGCGCAATTCTATCCATTCATTACTCGGTAATGCAATGGCAGGTGAAGGGTCGGCCATGATTTCATGAATGACAATATCATAACGACGGGCTGGCTGTGCAATGGCTTGGAGTTGACAAATAAGTAAACCAATCAGTAGGCTTTTTTTGGTTAGCATAAAAACAGTTTCAACAAACATAAAATATTTGGGTAGGTTGCTGAATGTTTTTACTTTTGTTTTTAGGTGAAAAAAATCAAACAGGTAAAACAATCTAATAAAGATATTCCTTTGGGAAGGTGATGATTGCTTTATATCCAAATAAGTACATGCCTTCCTAAATTGGGAGGCTTTTTTTTAACTATAAAAATCTCTTTAAAAAGAGACTGGGGGGAAACAAAATATGAAAATCGCAGTTGTAGGTGCCACAGGATTGGTTGGCAGCAAAATGTTGCAAGTATTGGCAGAAAGAAATTTTCCGGTAACAGAATTGATACCTGTGGCTTCTGAAAAATCTATTGGCAAGGAAGTGGAATTTAAGGGTAAACAGTACAAAGTAGTAGGGTACGAAACCGCTATCGCTGCCAACCCGGCTATTGCTATTTTTTCTGCTGGAGGAGGCACCTCACTTGAATTGGCTCCAAAATTTGCCGCTGCTGGCATTACCGTTATCGATAATTCCAGTGCATGGCGCATGGACCCCACTAAAAAACTGGTGGTACCAGAAGTAAATGCAGGTGTATTGACACGCGAAGACAAGATCATTGCCAATCCTAATTGCTCTACCATTCAACTGGTGGTAGTATTGAAGCCCTTGCACGAGCGGTATAAAATTAAAAGGGTGGTGGTAAGTACCTACCAAAGTGTAACAGGTACTGGCGTGAAAGCAGTTAATCAATTGATGAATGAAAGAAAAGGACTGCCAACAGAAATGGCTTATAAATACCCCATCGATTTAAATGCCATTCCACAAATTGATGTATTCCTCGACAATGGTTATACCAAAGAAGAAATGAAAATGACCAATGAAACTGTAAAGATCATTGGCGATTCCAATATTAAAGTAACAGCTACGACTGTACGCATTCCAGTGATGGGTGGCCACAGCGAAAGTGTGAATATTGAATTTGAAAATGATTTCAATCTCGATGAATTGAAAACTTTATTGAGCAATGCACCTGGTATAGTCGTACAAGATGACCCCGCCAATGCTTTGTATCCAATGCCTTTGACTGCACACGAAAAAGACGACACTTTTGTGGGCAGGATCAGGCGAGATGAAACACAGGCCAACACACTCAATTGCTGGATTGTAAGCGACAATTTACGCAAAGGCGCCGCTACCAATGCGGTGCAGATTGCAGAATATCTTTTGCAAAACAATTTATTGTAATCAAAGACGATCTTAAATAAAAAAGGGCGATGCTGATAGCATCGCCCTTTCTATGATTACCATTTCTTATTTACACTTTGCTAAACCTTCGGTGGCAGAAGCATCTCCGGGTTTAATGATCAATGCCTGATTGAATAGTACTTTCGCATCAGCAGATCTTCCTTGATTTAAATACGACCAAGCCAACATGTGATTGGCATCGTAATCGAAAGGATACATATTCAGCACCAATTCAAAATACTTAGCAGCAACATCATATTTCTTCACTCCATAATAAGAAATACCTACCCAATAATTGGCTGAACTGTTATATGGATCAATCTTCAATATCTCTTCGTATTTCTCATAAACTTTTACATACTGCTTTGCTTCCGTAGCAGGTTTGATATAACCAAACCTGGCTTCAACACTGAATTTTTTCAGGTCAATGGCTTTTTGATAATAGTCCATCGCACTACTGTATTGCTTAGATAAATACTGCAACCAACCCAGTCGAAGGTTGCTTTCATAGCTGTCTGCCTTATATACTTTTTGCAAATCGGCAATAGCGCCCGAATAGTTGGTCTTGTATTCGTTGATATAGCTTGCCTTAAATGCCTTTTGAATATCCTCTGCTGTTTGTGCATTAGCTGTAATGCCAAAGCATACAATGGCCCCAATGGCCAACATAGTTTTTCTTAAAATTTCCATGATAATCCTCCGTTTAATGAATGTTGATAAAAATAAATATTGGTTGTTTTATATTTTAATTTTTGCTCAAAAGTATAATTCAAGGTGAGCGTCAAGTTTTTGCCGAGTAATGCATAAATGCTACCACCCGCCTTGATTTGCTTTTGGTCAATATCATTGAATACATAAAGTCCATCGTTTTCCAATAAGCTGGTAAATTTACCTACTGTAATATTTCCTTCTAACCAGATTTTTTTGGTTATCCCATAGCCCAGGATATTCGATAAAGTGAAATTATCGCCATAGGCAGCCCTGGTAATATTATACAATTTTGTGTTACCCAATGGATACACTGTTACTGTGCCATCATATTGCGTATAAGTAGTATCGGTTACCTTTCCAAAACTGGCCATGGCTTTCAAATGTACATAGGGCGTATTATATTGAATACCCGCAAAGCCAATGGAATTTTTATATATAATATTATTGAAGGGAGTATTAAGATAATGATAGCCGCCCAATAAAGCAATAGAACCAGTAGCTGCATAAATCAATTTACCATAATATTCATTTTGTCGAATAGCTATATGGCGGTTATCCCTTATTAAAAGTAATCGGGGTTCACTAATATCCTGATTATAAGAAGCCAGCGATTGCTGCAATTCTAAGCGATAACCCAATTGAACATTGATGCCAGCTCGAATATAAAATCCATTTTTCCTAGTGGAATCACCCGGTATTTTATAACTGGACTCCAATTGCACTCCTGCTATTTTTGTTGCACGGAGGGCCTCAGACGCCTTTGTTTCATCGGGTAATTTAGCGGCATAATACCTGGCCTGTGTGATATTATTCAGGTAAAGATTATTTAAGTACACATAGTATAGTGCAACAGCGTTTTCAGCATCGCCATCCAACACTTTTTTGTATTGCAGCAAACTCTGACTAAAATTACCAATCATAAATGCCGCATAACCTGTACGCATTCTTAATATGGGAAAGTCGACCCCTTTGGCAATTTCAGCTTTGCCGAATTTCATCAACTCCTTCCATTGTGCCGCATTGTACAATGCCAGCGATTTGTTATCGGCTGCTGCCATAGCGGCAACTTCCTGTGCATTGGTCTGTATAAAAAGCAGACAGCCAATCATTGCAATTAATATTCTTTTGGTATACATAGGGCTTTTATTTCCTGGTTATTTTTAATAAAACTAAATGAATTGATTTGGTTGTTTTTTATTTCAATACTAAATTGATTGGTTTGCCTACGCACCGACATAAACTGTCGCACTTGCTTACTTTCTATTGCTACTGCAGGATTCAAGAAATCGTTCGACACTATTTTATTGATGGATTCATAATGCAATCGACTAAAAATATAAAACGGAGCCAGTATATCCTGTAACCATTTAAAGATATTATTCTTACCCAATTGCAAAGGAAATTTATCTTGTGCTACTACTGCTGGCGTGGTAGACAAATAAATTTTATAAGCAGCCAAATAAAAATAGTACAATAAACTATTGCGATTGCCCTCAAAGCCGGTAAAATAAAAAACCTCTTCATTTTTTTTAAAATAGGCAAAGGCCTTGGTAATATGGCAATAAATATAGGACTGATTAAAGGCATCGGTAAAAACCTCCCAATGCTCATCGGGCATACCCGCTGCTTTTACCTGCATGTTATAACCAGGTAAAAATTCAAAAGCAGCGCGTAGACTAGGATCAGCTACCACATTAGATACTATAAATGTTTCAGCAGGCACACTAAATTCACTAATTATACCTACCCCATGATTGGAAGAAATAAAATAGGAAAAGGGATAGGCAAAAGTCTTACTGCCGATATGCGGCGTTGTTTGCACTTGAAAATGTAAATGTGGTTCTGGTGAGCGACCTGAATTACCACAGGCCGCAACAATATCTCCCTGGCGTACATAATCACCGGCTTTTACTTTAAAAGAATTTTTTTTGAGGTGACTCATCTTTGTAAAAAGCCCTTCTGCATGTTTGATAACAATACTATTGCCCCAGTTTTTTTCCTGATTGATTCTTCCAATCTCATTGTCCTCCACAAAGTCTTCAATAAATTGAACCAACCCATCTGCTGGTGCTAATACCGGCTTTCCATAGCAATAAAAATTTTCTGGATGGGCGCCAAACTGTTCATAGGTTTTCAATTCATTGTCAACAATAATAAAATCCAATGCCTTACTCCATTCTCCCTTATGGGTAATATTGCCATCATATCCCTGCGATACCATCCATTCGCCAATAAAGGGGAGCTGCAAGCGAATGGTGTTGACATTCATCAAGCGTTCTTTATTACTTAGAAAACTATATAGATTTTTTTCGGGAGAATAAAATTGTAAAGGCGTAAGCACCACTCTTCCTATCTGTGATTTTAAAGTAAAGAAATAGAGTATACAAATCACAGTAATAGAAAATGGCATGGAGTAAACCGGCAAGCTCCACTGACCAGTAATTTTTCCCATTCCCATAAAAATCAAAAAGGTAATAGGCACACTGATAATAGCCCATAAATATGAATGTTTGGAGGGTACTGTAAAAAAACCTCCGATGGCTACACTAACTAAAATAAAATTGCCCCCCATCAGATAATAATTCATGCCATCAGGATGCGCCATCACCACCTGATTGAATCCATAGGCAGTTAGAAAACCTATAACAATCAAAGAAAAAATAATGCGACTATGAATAAAAATGCCGGCCGCAATAATCATGCCGGCCAATATATTATTTTGAAAATACAAGGAACTCATTGCCCTAAAAAAAGTACTTACCAAAGAAGGCATTTTAATGTTTTCCATAAACATGATAAAGCGCACAAGCTGGTAATTACCCACCGCATACAAATCATTGATCCAATAAATATTTCTGAAACTAAAGTCAATGGCTGTGTTGCCCTGTGTTAACAATAATATCAACCAAAAACATAGCACGAAAGGAATGGTGAGAAATGGTAAACCATACTTGCCCAATAACCGTTGAAATACCACAGATAATACAACAGAGAAGATAACTATAATGAGTAACAAAATCCAGAATGCAGCACTAAAATGATACACCGTTCCCAAGCCAATACCAATAATCAATGCATTGTAACTATAAATGCCATTTGCAGTATCTGCTTTATTCAAGCCGGTAAAATTGGCTAATAACAAAGCCATAATCACAGCAATTAATCCAGTGATACCCGCGTAAGGATTAAAAAATGAAACAATCAGCAATAGCCATGCAAATAAAGTATTGTTTGAAAAAAACAATACTCCATAACTATTGAGTAGTCCTTTGAAAAAACTTGATATGTGGGGCTTTATCTTTTTAATGTTTTATTTTTTTTGCAAGTGGTCGGGTATCTGTTCTAATTGTTGCAAGTAATCTAGTGTTTCTGCTTTACGTATTACATGGGTTTGATTATTGGTATCTATCAATACAATATTAGGGCGCATGGCAATAAACTGCATCCACTGAGTCATATTATATGCACCTACTTTATGTACCACCACATGATCGCCCCTATTTAACAAAGGTAAACTAACGCTTTCTCTTACAATATCTATATTCATGCAAAGAGGGCCATACATTACGGCCTCTTCATTGAACTGACTTACTTCTTGTGCTGGACTAATTTTATGATCGTACCAGAAAGAGGTGAACATGATGTTGACGCCAAAATCCATGATGGTGGCTTTTCTGCCATCACTCAATCTTTTATTAGCCAATACCGAACCCAATAAATAACCCGCATCATCAATCAATACACGACCGCTTTCCAAAATCAACAATGGCAAGTCCTCTGTTTTGAAGCCCGCATTTAAGATGGTAGTAGTAATGGCTTCTGCAAATTCATCCACTGTTGGAGTAGGCACCTGGCCAATGGCTCCTTTTAATGTATTGGCACTGGGAAATCCACCGCCTAAATCAATATACTTGATAGTAGTAGATAATTGACTTTTGCAATTCAAAGCAAGGTCGCTCAATTTAGCAGCTGCAATTCCATAAGCCGCTGTACTCAACATGTAGGTGCCTATATGCGAATGCAAACCTACCAATTGTAATTTACCTGAAGCCACAATCTTATTAATAGCCTGCCAAGCCTGTCCGCTTTCATAATTAAATCCAAAGCGATCCCACATGGGATATACGCCTGTGTCCATATTAACGCGAATGGCTACACGCGCTTTTTTATCTAACTGTGCACATAGGTCAATGAGTAAATACAATTCCTCAAAATGATCGATGTGTATCAGCGAATCATTTTCAATCGCCAATTGCAATTCATCTAGGTGCTTATCAGGACCATTAAAAATTATATTGGCACCCGGCACCCCATTGCCCAATGCTTTTTTATATTCAAAGCCACTCACCACTTCTGCCCAGCTGCCCTCTTGATGAAACACATTGCAAACGGCATTGTTATAATGTGTTTTATAACTCCACGCAAACTGCACTTTAGGATAACGGGTACTAAATGCCCTTACAGCCGATTTATAATTCTGCCGCATTTTTTGTTCGCTCAGCACAAAAACCGGACTACCATATTGCTGAATCAATGATTTTACAGCAACCCCATCAATATGGGTAACAGGTGTTAATTCACTTTGCGCACCAAATTTATTCATCATGCCCGCATTCATTTTTTTAATCAGGGGCCGCTCGTATTTTAATTTTGTCATTTTGTTATGCTAGATTATTAGTGTGATATGAGTTTATAAACTGCCAAAGGCGCTGAATTGCTGAAAGCGGGATACATCTACAATCAGATCCCAACTATAGCGAATAAATAATTTTCCAGAATCATAGCTGGTAAATGCTGGCACTTTTTCACCCATCGCCATTTTCACCAAGGAAGCCGGTTGATTTTGTCCAGCACCTGCCGATAAATAAATCCAGGCAGGAAAGCGAGGGTTGATTTCCATGATGTATAATTCGTCCTTAGCCGTCTTCATGATTTCTACTTCAAAGCCACCACGCCATTTAGTAACAGCTACAAATTTTTTCGCCAATTGAATCATGGCTTCATCTTCCAATGTAATACCAGCCCAGGCCTTGCCTTTATCGGTGATATACATTTTTTTCATAGGAATAATACTGGTCGCATTGCCTTCTCCATCGCCCAATGCTGCAATATTTACTTCAGTGCCGTCAATAAATTGTTGCACGATGATAGGCAGTCCCCATTTAGCACTGATTTTATAAAATGCTTTTTGTGCCTGTTCTAAAGTGTAAGCCACCACGGCTTCATAATATTTTCCTTTTACCACCAATGGATAGCCGAAATCTTCTCCTAACTGTACCAGGTCATTGATCGAATAAATAGCCTTATCCTTGGGCACCAACAATCCATGTTTTTGTCCAAAGTCATAAAGATTTAATTTATCTCTTGCGTCAAACATTTCGAAGCTGGGTAAAAAAGAATTTATTCCCAATGCTTTTAATCGCGGCGCAATTGTGATGAAATTATATAGCTCTGCGTCAAAATTTGGAATGATTACATCAATCTTTTCTTTTTCATGAATTGCTTTAATGACATTGTATAATACTTCGGGGCCTGCTGCAGGATAAGATATTTGATAGGTCTTATCACAAATGCCATCCATATAAATACCTGGTTCCAAATTTTCATAGGCTAGTCCAATGATGCGAACTGGCTGCTGCAATCCATCCCGTACCGCACGTGCTACTGCTACACCAGGGCCTGGACTATCAATAGCATTCAATCCGGTTAATGCCACTACGATGGGTCGTTGAGTTTCAGACATGGTTTGAATTTTAATTGCTTAATAAATTATTTTCTTTCAGTAGCCCCATAAATTCTTCTACATCTTTTTCAATGGTCAGCTTGTCTACTTCATATTTATCGAGCAATATTTTTTTTATTTCATTCAATGAATGATTGTCCTTCATTAATTGAATGATTTCTGCCGCAACAGGATTACTGCTGTACGAATCGCCTGTAGCGGGATTGAATACAAATCCAAACTCATTGGTGGCAATGTTCTTTTTAATCATGATCAGAGAAGTTTTTAAAAGGTTTGGTACGAAATATTATTAATATATTTTTTGTTTTACCCATACAAAATCATCGCGGAGTAAATCATTTTTCAATATGCCTTTACGCCTCACCGTTTCTAAGTGGTAGCCATTTTTTTCCAATACCCGCATACTTGATTTATTATAATCAAATACCTCTGCAACAATTCTATTGATGGCAAAGCTGTCAAAAACATAATCGGTCATTAATCCAACTGCAATGGTTGCAATGCCTTGAGCCCAAAATGGTTCAGCAATCCAATAGCCCAACTCTACATTCATTCTATACACATCTTCTTGCAAAATGATTCCAATACCACCCACTAATACACCCTCATTCAAAATCGCAAAATTTTGTGTGGGCGATAATGCTATCTGCCCTTCAATAAAACGCACTGCATCTTCCTCGGAATAGGGATGCGGAATATAATCGCGCAGATTATTCCAAATATTGATATTATTGAAATATTCAGCCAGCAAGGCCGCATCTTCTATTTCCCATGGTCTTAATGAAATATACATATTTTATTTTTTTTACATATAAACTATCCCGGTTCCATCCAAATAAGACCTGTCTTATAAGTAAAAGTTTAAGCCAATACACTGTACTATTACTTAGACGTCGGTTTTTAGATTTCCCCTTGCTTAAAATAGGTTTTTTATCGCTTTATTATTTCTTTAACAAATAAAAAAGACCCGTTGAATTGGGTCTTTGAATATTTTGTATAGGGCGCAATAAATTGATTAGCTAATGCTCCAAACTTCATTGCCTCTTAGCAATTTATCCAAATCGCCTTTCCCTTTTTTAGCAATAATTTCTTCCATCTGCAAACTCATGCTTTCTTCGTAACAAGGTCTTTCTGTTTCAAAGAAAACACCAAATGGTCTTGGTAAATGACCTTGTAATCTTGGGTCATCAAACATTCTGATTAAAATCTGTGCTTTATAAAAATCTTTCTCGTCATGTATCCAAAGGTCATCGGTTGAAGCACCGGCTGCTAAGTCAACAATCACTGGCTTGAAACCGTCTAATTTGATACCCTTATTGGCATTGGCGCCAAATACCAATGGTTTGCCTTGTTCTAGAAATAATACTTCATCGGCCTTGGTTCCTTTTTCAGTAAATATTTCGAAAGCACCGTCATTGAAAATATTGCAATTCTGATAAATTTCTAGAAAAGAAGACCCTTTGTGTGCCTGTGCACGAATCAACATGGATTGTAAATGCTTGGGATCCCTGTCCATCGAACGACCGATGAAACTAGCATCGGCACCCATGGCCAAAGCCAATGGATTAAATGGATGATCGATACTTCCAAAAGGACTCGACTTGGTTACCTTATTTGGTTCTGAAGTAGGAGAATATTGTCCCTTGGTTAAACCATAAATCTGGTTATTGAACAAAAGAATATTAATATCAAAATTTCTACGTAGTAAATGAATGGTATGGTTACCGCCAATACTCAAACTATCGCCATCACCGGTTACTACCCATACACTCAATTCGGGACGAGCTGCTTTTAATCCGCTGGCAACAGCAGTAGCTCTTCCGTGAATACTATGCATACCATAGGTATTCATATAATAAGGAAACCGACTGCTACAGCCGATACCACTTACAATTACTATATTTTCTCTGGGAATACCCAAGGTGGGCATTACTTTTTGTACCTGCGCAAGAATGGAATAATCCCCGCATCCCGGGCACCAGCGTACTTCCTGATCGGTCACAAAATCTTTGGATGTTAATGGAGCTGTTGTAGCTGCAACTGTATCTGACATAATTAATTCAATTGGGGCATAAAGTTAATTAAAATAAATGTTCTGTAATCAATGCACCGATTTATTGAGGATTTTGATTCAATTCTTCCCAATATTCGGCAGCCCTGCGGGTATGTGGAATTACAATGGTGCCGCCTACCATATTGGCCACTGCAAAAACTTCATACAATTCGGCTGTACTAAGTCCCAACTCATGTACTTTACCTACATGGTATTTGATACAATCGTCGCAACGCAATACCATACTGGCTACCAACCCCAATAACTCCTTTGTTTTTACATCCAATGCCCCTTCGGCATACGTATTGGTATCGAGGTTCCAGAGCCGCTTTATCACCAAATTGTCCTTGCCCAATATCACTTCATTCATGCGGGTACGATAATCATTAAATTCCTGTACTAAATTGCTCATTTTGGAATATTTTTTTTGAACTGCAAAGTTAATTCATTCGCAAAAGCAATGATGGCTTTGGTAGGAGATTATTGAATAAACTGTATTATATTGTCCCTAACTATTTGCATCGTCAATGCCCGAATTTTATAAAAAATACAAAAAAGAAATCAGCTTATTGGCAGGTATCCTGCTATTCCTGGTTTTCTTTTTTGCCAACCCGCTGGCACTGGCTGACAAATCAAAACTGGTATTGTCATTGGCCGTATTAATGATTTGCTGGTGGGTATTAGAAGCCATGCCATTGGCCGTGGTAGCCCTATTGCCATTGGTGCTTTATCCCTTGCTTAGTATCAATACTATTAAAGAAACGTCTCGATCCTATTCGGATTCTATTATCTATTTGTTTATGGGTGGTTTTTTTCTGGGTATTGCTATTGAAAAATGGCAGCTCCACAAAAGAATTGCACTCAATATTATTAAGCTTACTGGCACCAATGGCAATAATATCATCTTGGGATTTATATTATCTACAGGATTTATCAGCATGTGGCTCAGCAATACCGCCACCACTATGATGATGTTTCCCATTGCCGCTTCGGTGATACATGTTATCAGTCAACATGCCAACCCCAATGCCAATATCAAAAATTTCTCTCTTGCGCTCATGATGTCGCTGGCGTATGCTAGCAATTTCGGAGGCATTGCCACCATCATTGGCACACCCCCCAATGTGGCTTATATCCGACACCTCAACGACCATTACGGACACAGCATCGATTTTTTACAATGGATGTTGCTTTGTATGCCCTTATCGATGGTTTTGCTATTGTGTTTGTATTGGGTAATGGTCAAATGGCTCTACCCCAATCACCTGAGTCATAGTGTGGATGGTCGCAATTTTATCCTGTCTGAATTAAAAGAGATGGGACCACTGAGTAAACAAGAAAAAAGAGTGATGTTGGTTTTTTGTACTACTGCCTTTTTATGGATTACCAAGGACATCATCAATAGCCAACAAAAAATATTTCAACTCGATGATTCCATCATTGCGTTATTAGGTGCTATTAGTTTATTTATTGTGCCCAGTGGCCGCTCTGCAGAAAAACCAGAAGAAAGATTATTGGAGTGGACGGATACCAAAAATATGGCTTGGGGAATTTTATTATTATTTGGTGGTGGTATAGCGATGGCAAAATCGCTGGAAGAAGCCAAATTGATGGAAGAACTTGGTCAATACATTGCCAGCTATGCAACCAGCAATATATTAGTATTGATATTTATTGTAACCCTTATTTCGGTTTTTCTGAGTGAAGTGATGAGCAATATCGCACAGGTGATTGTGATGGCCCCGGTAATTTCAGCAGTTGCAGATGCCCTTCATATCAATCCGCTTTTACTAGGCATTCCCATGACCCTTGGCGCCAGTTGTGCTGGTATGTTGCCCATGGGTACGCCTCCCAATGCAATCGTATTTTCAAGTGGTCATATCAAATTGCATCAGATGTTGAAGACTGGTTTTGTCATGAATATTATTGCTGTGATACTTATTACACTATTCAGTTGGTTATTATTGCCACTGATTGTACCCAATTTTTAATACCGAAATCTTTATCAGTAATTTCATTGATAATACTATTTTATTATGAAAAAAATTAAAGTTTGCTTCTTACAACTATTGATTGCTGCCAGTTTCTTTACGAATGGTTTTGCGCAATCTTTCGATAGCCATTTGTTCAATAGTATGCAATGGCGTTGTATTGGTCCACACCGGGGTGGAAGAACAGTTGGCGCGGTTGGTATTCCTTCGCAACCGAATGTATTTTATATGGGAGTCAACAATGGTGGCGTATGGAAGACCAATGATTTCGGCAGAACCTGGCAACCAATTTTTGATGACCAGCCGACGGGCAGTATCGGCGATGTGGTGGTATCTCCTTCTAATCCCAATGTATTATATGTAGGCAGTGGCGAAGGTTTGCAAAGACCCGATTTAAGTATCGGCAATGGCATGTACAAATCTATCGATGCAGGTAAAACCTGGAAGCATATTGGGTTAGACAAAGTGCAACAAATTGGCGGCCTAGCCATTGACCCCAAGAATGAAAATCGTCTATTCGTTGCCGTATTAGGCCATCCCTATGGTGCCAATGAAGAAAGAGGAGTGTATCGTAGTTTAGATGGTGGTGCTAGCTGGGAAAAGGTATTATACAAAGATGAAAATACAGGGGCTATTCAAGTAGCCATTGACCCCAATAATACCAATATTATTTATGCCGACCTCTGGGCAGGCCGACTGGGCCCCTGGGAAAACGGCGCCTGGAACGGGAAAGAAAGTGGCCTCTTTAAATCAATAGATGGCGGTACTACTTGGAAAAAATTGAGTACTGGTTTACCTACTACCGAACAGGGCTTAGGCAGAATCGGATTTTGTATTGCTCCTTCCAATTCAAATCGTCTATACGCTACCGTTGATGCAGGTAAATACGGAGGCATTTATAGAAGTGATGACGCAGGTGAACATTGGATGAATATCAATGCGGATGAAAGACTATGGGGAAGAGGAAGTGATTTTGCAGAAATAAAAGCCGATCCCAACAACGCCGATATCGTGTATACTGCCGATGTAGTAGTATGGAAAAGTATGGATGGAGGAAAAAACTGGGAAGCTTTTCGTGGTGCACCCGGCGGCGATGATTATCATCGCATCTGGATTAATCCGCTGGACTCCAAGATTATGATTATTGCCAGTGACCAGGGTGCCATTGTTACCGTAAATGGAGGAGAAAGTTTTTCCAGCTGGTACAACCAACCTACGGCCCAGTTTTATCATGTGAGTGCCGACAATGCATTTCCCTATAATGTATTCAGTGGACAACAAGAGAGTGGCAGTGTAGGCATTGCTTCCAGAGGCAATGACGGTGTTATCGGCTTGCGCGAATGGCATCCGGTGGCAGCAGAGGAATATGGTTATGTGGTAGCAGATCCCTTGGATAATAATATTATTTATGGTGGTAAAATTTCGCGGTACGATAAACGGACCGGCCAATCACAAAATATTGCACCCGAAGCTATCAGAACAGGCAAATACCGGTTTATCAGAACGGCTCCTGTACTCTTTAATCCCATTGACAAAAAAACATTGTACTACGCCGGCAATGTGTTGTTTAAAACAACCAGCGGCGGTGGCAAATGGGATATAATCAGTCCCGATTTATCGAGAGAGCAATGGGATGTTCCTGCTAATATCGGCATCTATGCACAGGATGATCGCGAAAAATATACCGCTCCAAAAATGGCAAGGCGTGGCGTTATTTATACAGTAGCCCCCTCTTACCTTGATATAAATACCATCTGGTGCGGCACCGACGATGGATTAATTCAGGTAACCAGGGATGGAGGAAAGAATTGGAAAGATGTAACCCCAGCAGCCATCACTAGCTGGAGTAAGGTTTCCCTGATGGATGCCAGTCATTTTGATGCCAACACAGCTTATGCAGCTGTAAATCGTATACGCTTATCCGATATGAAACCGCATATTTTCAAAACCACTGATGGAGGAACAACATGGAAAGAAATAGTCAAAGGCTTACCCGATGAACCCATTAATGTAGTAAAAGAAGATCCACAACAAAAAGGATTGTTATTTGCCGGCAGCGAAAATGCCGTGTATGTATCTTTTGATGAAGGCGAAAACTGGCAATCCCTTCGCCTCAATATGCCGGCTACTTCTATCCGTGATTTGATAATAAAAGACAATGATATTATAGTAGCCACCCATGGCAGAAGTTTTTGGATACTCGATAATATCAATGCACTGCGCGATTTACCACAATTGTCCTATGCAGCCGACAATGTTGCTATTACCGATTTAAACTATTTATTTACACCTCCACTGGCTACCCGTGTGCGACATTGCCTGTACCCCGACACACCCGTTCCACAAGAAGAAGTAGCCGGTCAAAATCCACCGGATGGTGCCATCATTGATTATTATTTAGGCAGCAAGGCCAAGGATATAGTATTGGAAATTCAGGACAACAACGGGCATCTAATTCGACGCTACTCCAACAAAGACAGTTTGTATAAAATACCCGCTGTTAATATTCCGCTATACTGGATACGACCACAAAGTATTTTATCTGCCGAAAAAGGCAGTCACCGATTTACCTGGGACCTACACTACCAGCCATTGAATGTACCTGCCACTTATTCCATTTCGGCTACTTATAAAAATACCGCCCCGGAGGAAACAGCTCCCTGGGTATTGCCCGGTGCCTACACCATTCAACTAATTGTTGACGGTAAGGTATACACGAAAAAAATAACTGTACGCATAGACCCCAGGGTCAACATCACTGCCGAAGACCTAGAGGGCATTCGCAACCTGGCCTATACTTGTTATGAGGGTAGAAAAAAATGCATGCTGGCTTTACAGCAGATTGCTTCCTTCCACCAGCAAATCAACAAACTATTGCCCAACACTACGGCCTCCCTACACAACGAACTCATGTTGACTGATAGCCTCTTAATCAAATTAGCAAATGGTGTTTCGGGTAACCGTGACCGTGGGTTCAATAAGTTGAATGCAGATATGGTAGGTCTTTTTAATCTCATCAACGACACAGAAATGCTGCCTACCCTGCAATCGACAGAAGCTGCAGCCAATGCCGCATTGGACTTAAGCTTATTGATGATGAAATGGGCGGAAGTGCAAAAGCAAATAAAAACAATCAATCAACAGTTGAGTAAATTAAAAAAGACCATTTTACAATAAGAAAAGTTTCTAAACAACCTTGGTATAAATCAGGGTTGTTTTTTACAGGCTGCTAGAAAATCTTTAATGCCCAGCACCATCTTGTTCACCATTTGCTGCTGAAATCCTTCCTCCAATACCTTCATCTCTTCTTCTGGATTACTGAGAAAAAGTGTTTCTACCAAGGCGGTGGGATATTCTGTTGGGCTGTTGAGCATAAAATTAAAACTACCCGTATTACCATACTCCTTCAGTCCCAATTCCAACATACGCTGATAAATAGCCTTACTCAGGTTTCTAAAACCGATATAACGATAAAAGGTACCGGTGCCGCTTACACGAATTGGGTCAGCACTGGAATTAAGGTGTATACTAATTAATAAATCAGGGACACTATCCCGGTAAAATAAAATTCGTTCCTTGTTGTCTACAAACTGCTCGCTGGTTCTTGTCATAATTACTTTAGCACCTTCTTTCTCTAATGCCTTTTGTAGTTTTAAAGAAATGGCCAAGGTTAACATTTTTTCAGATGAACCCGTAGGGCCACCTGCGCCGGTATTGGTGCCGCCATGACCCGCATCCACCGCAATGGTTAAGTGATGTAGATCGAGCGAAACAGGTGGTTGTTTTATTTTAAGCACCAAGTTATTTCCGCTATAGTATAATTGATGACCCCAATGCTGTGCATGTTTTAGTTCAACAGTGATTCGAAAAACACCCTCCTCTACTTGTTCATAATAAACATTTTTAATCTCGCGGGTGTTTTCAAGTTGGGTAATCCAATTGGTATTATTGGTAGCCCCAAAAACATCCACTACAATTTTTGAAGGATCAACCAATTGAAATGACTGATAGGGCAAACGGGTATTCAATCCGAGGTTTACATAATCATATAAAGAGTCGCCATATACGCGCCAAGAGCCAGTAAGCGATTCGGGTGTAAAACTCCCCTTTGGCAACAACTCAATGGCATCATCATCAATATAAGCGGTTCGATACTTACTTAATTGTATTTTGTATTTACTCCCTACTTTTCCGGTTACTTGCAATTGTACCAAGGAATCAAGATACCCGATCTTGGCTCCGCCCAACCTATCTTCCCCCAAACCAAATAACAAATGAGCCAATCTTCCCTTGGTGACAGCAATATTGGGCATATTGGCACCAAAAACAGATACCCAATTTTTACTCATGGAAGTAACTGTTTCAGCCGATTGGTCTGTAATACTCACCATCCACTTAGAAATATTAAAACTATCGGTGGCTTTTACAATATACTCGCCCTGATAGATGCCCGGCATTCTATTGCCTTTACCAGTGGGCATTTCGTACAAGGGTATACGATTATTGATAAGTACGGTACAGCCGCTTAGTGCTTTTACTTTAAAGCCTATTCGATCGCCTGGACTAACATATAAATTACCAACTGGAAAAGTTTCTACATTGGCAATCTGCAAAGTTTTGATAGTATCGGGTGCGGGCGCTAGGCTATAATTGTAATTGATGGTCTTACTGATTCCGTTGACGGATCCAATAGCCGCATTGATAATAAAACTGGTATCTCCCGGTAATAAATTGAGTTCATAAGCAAAGCCCCCTGTAGCATATACTTTTACTGGCTGCCCATTGATGGTGAGCGAACAGGTTTTGCAGGTACTACCAATCAGAAACTGCCTGCTGGTCTTGACCATATTTTTCTCCTTGCTGGGTTCTACCAATTTAATAAAGGGCTTATCGGCCACCTGGGCCCTACTTGTGCTGGCAATGGCCAG
>CAIOIZ010000086.1 GCA_903858475.1 uncultured Bacteroidota bacterium | reverse complement strand
GGTTAAGAACAACTAAACATCTAAACCTCTAAACCTCTAAACCCCTAAACCTCTAAACCTCTAAACCCTCTAAACCCCTAAACCCTCTAAACCTCTAAACCTCTAAACCCTCTAAACCCCTAAACCCTCTAAACCTCTAAACCCCTAAACCCTCTAAACCCCTAAACCCTCTAAACCCTCTAAACCCCTCAACCCCTAAACCCTCTAAACCTCTCAACCCCTAAACCTCTACCTCAACCTCTACCTCTACCTCAACCCAACAAATCCTTCCTTTCCCTCAATATCTCCTCCAAAGCCACATACAATCGATCAAGGTCTGCTTGTGTATTGAAAGCCTGAATGGAGTAGCGAATAAAAACTTTATCGTCATGCACCATTACGGGCACTTCAATTTTGTAGTGATCAAATAAATGGCGGTAAAGCGCAACAGGATCTTTGCTGTTGATGGGAATACTATATAGTTGTGCAATAAAATCTTCGTGTAGGGGTGCCAGTGGGGTAGCGCCCATGAGTTGCGTGAATCGGGGGGCATTGTCCATTACCATTTTTCTGCAATTAGCTGAAACCCTGTGCCAATCATTGTCTTCCATGAATTGAATGGCTTTTGGTATACAGAGGAAAGGGGAGAAATCGCGGGTGCCCTGTGTTTGGTGATAATCCAAAAATTGTGAATGAGAAGGGGAGCTGGATTCGTATCCCCAACTAATTACCAGTGGATCCATCCAATGCTGCTGTGCTTTGTTTACATATAGAAAAGAAGAGCCCTTGGGTGTCATCATCCACTTATGGCAGGCGCCGGTATAAATATCGGCCTGCAAGGTAGAGAGGTTCAATGGCACTTGTGCCGGGGCGTGGGCACCATCTACAAAGGTTAAGAGTCCAAGTTCTTTGGCTCTTTTACAGATATCCTCAACGGGTAGACGAAGACCAGTGCTGCTGGTGAGGTGACTAATAAAAACCATTTTGGTTTTATTGGTATAGCCCTTAAAAAAATCTTCTACAAATTGGGCTTTAGTAGTCAGTGGCAAGCCAATCGGCTGCCGAACATAGTGGGCACCCATTTTTTTGCAATAATATTTCCAGGTGCGGTCGCAGGCACCATATTCCAAGTTGGTAGTAAGAATTTCATCGCCGGCATTTAAGTGCAGGTTCTTAGCAACAATATTCACGGCATAAGAAGGATTGGCCACATATACAAGGTCATCGGCATTGCAGTACAGGAAATCGGCCAGGGCCATTCTTGCATTTTTCAGGTAGGCGACACCGGTAGCGGTGATGAACTGTACCGGTTCCTGTTCCAATTCTAATTGGTATTGCTGGTATCTTTCAAATACCGGTTTGGGGCAGGCTCCGAAGGAACCGAAGTTCAAAAAACAAATATCTTTTCTTAATAGAAACTGGGCGGCCAATTGATTATTCTCCATAGATTAAAGATATTGAAAGGAAATTATTTAAAGAGGAGCTTCCTTTGATTTTATTAAAAATATTTTATAAATGAAATCTTCACAGGCGGACATAAAAAAAACCGGATAAACCGGCTTTTAAATAGGAATATTTTAAATCTTCTAATGAAAATTAATTCAATGATACAGCCAATCTTACGAGTGTGTTATAGTAAGCATCATTGTTTTTTGGGTTACCTCTATTAGGCATTGCGTTGGTATAGGGGAATATGCCACCTCCAGGTAATTCATCTCCACGATAGGTAAGTCCTGGTAGGGCAGGGTCTTTTTGATACAGTGCATTGTAGGTAGGATAACCTTCACGGCTTACATCATCTAAGTAGTCGGTAAATAGTAAATGATATTTGAATTCTACACTAAGCGTTACTTCTTTGCTGAGGGCGAATTTAACACCACCGCCAAAAGGAATTTGTAAGGCAGTTTTGCTATAGGGTTTGCGATCGGGGTAGTCGGCTAGTCCCTGACCTTCGGTGCCCATAGCCTGTAAATGTACTTTATTACCATAACGATCAACTGTAGTTGGGTCAAAATGCAGTAAGCCCACGCCTGCAAAAGCATAAGGGGTAAATACATGATCTGCTTGATCGTAGCGGATAGTACTAATATCCAGTAAATCGTATTCAACGGCTACATTAAAATCAATTACGTTGCTTCTAAAATTAAGGTTACGCGCTTTAAGTTCATCGCGGTTGCTTTTTTTATCATCTCCTTTAAGTTGTGAGTAACCAATATCTGCACGCAGATTAAATTTATCGGCAAAATAATATACCAAACCAACAGAACCTGAAAATGAGGTTTGAATATAAGGGCTGGACTTACTATTTAAATCACCAAAATAATTGGCGGTGCCCAGCGAAGAAGAAAAGTCAACTGTGGTGTATTGGGCATTTGAATAGGTGGTTGCTAGAAGCAGCAAGGCACTGGTAATAATTTTACGAGGGTGCATAGGTAAATATTTAATGCAAAAATATAAAATATAATGACGCTACGGAATAAAAAACTAATCCTTGTTATCCTTTTTCGAAGAATATGGCAAATATAGCAACAAAACCTCATTTGCTAGATTTTAATGTAGTATAATTTAGCGCGATTGTACGTGCTAATACTTATTTTAATTCATTGGTATTCGGTTAAATACGTTTTTTTTTGAAAATGGTTTTAACTTAACAGAACACGATTTTTATTATTTGCTTGTTTTGATGGACTAATGTTGATTGTTTAAATTAATGTGTATTATGTACATATTACTAAAACGCCATTATTTTTCTAGCCAGCCAATAAGTATGATTGCAATTATTTTCGACTGCTAACAAATACTAAAACGATTATATGAAAAACAACCTTAATCCTACAGCAATTTTAAAAAACGCTTTTTCAGGTTTCACTTCTTCCTTTGTTATTGTACTATTTCTTTTAATGTATGGTATGCAGGTGAGTGGACAAACTACGGTAACTTATATAATGCAAACTGGAAATTTTTCAAATCAGTTTACTGATGAGGGTGGTGTTTTCGACCAAGGGGTAACTGAATTGGGAATGTGGGCGCATGGTGGAGTCAAGCAACAAGCAGTAGCTTGGAGAAATTTTAAAACGGCAGGAGATAATTCCGGTTCAGCTAGAAGCTTGCAGGTGGGGGATGTTTTTATTATTACAGTTTATGCTACTAGAGCATACGGGCAAATTGGTTTTTCACTAAATGCAGGAGGTACACAGGGAAGTAGTTATGCTAATAGCATTAGTGGCTCTAGACTTTATTTTAATACTGATCATTATGCTGCATGGTATGTATATAATGGTGGAAATAATTCTCTAAGCTATGTTCCATTACAAAATACCTTCAAGAATTATATTTTCACCATTAGGATTACCTCCAGCAATTCTGCTGATGTATATCTTACTGTAGATGGCACTGTTTATAGAGTTTATAATTTAACAATGAATGGCTCAAATAATATTGATGCATTTTCTGTATATATTTCTAACGATTGGGATGAGGTCTCAAATAAAAATGCCTATTGGAAACAAGCAACTTCCGTAACCAATTCCAAAAGAGTAGAATTGGGATATTATCTTGCTACTGGTACCTATACTCCTGGTATTATTTCAGATGGATTGGATGCTGCAAGTACTACTACTGCTTCAGTGAATGATGTATTCGTAGGTGGGAATGCAGGTACTGCAGTAATTTTTAATCAGGTAAATACATATACTGGTGCTACAACTATTAACACAAATTCTACTTTGCAATTAGGTGCAGCGGGTGTTATTCCAGATGCCAGCAATATGGTATTAAGTGGTGGTACACTAAGCACTGGAGCCACTGCCGGTTATAGTGAAACAATGGGTACACTGAATGTTACAAGCAATTCTACTATCTCATTGGGTACGGGCTCACACAGTTTAAACTTTGCAGCAAGCAATGCATTGTCGCCTTGGGGAGGTAGCCTTACCATTAGTAATTGGACAAGCACTAGTGCTAAAATTTATTTCGGAAATTCATCTACAGCACTTACAAGTGCACAATTGTCTGCCATTCATTTTACTGGTTTTGGTACTGGCGCAAGAATATTGTCAACAGGCGAAATCGTTCCTGCTAATTATTATTTTTCTACTGCCACTGGTAATTTTTCAGATATTGCTTCATGGTACGGCGGAGTTGCTCCTGTATCAGCCGCCAATGTAATTATACAAAATGGACATACCATTACGCTTAATACAAGTGTCAGTTTATCTACATTGACCATCAATACTGGCGGCATTTTTACTCCCAGTGATGCTACCCCGCGTACACTAACCATCACTAATTCTACCGCTGGCACTACTACTACTTTTTCCAACGCTGGTACTTGCAACTATTCTGCTAATTCAACAATTGTTTTTACCGGCGCTCCTTCTGCTGGTGATGCCATTCATGCTATTACGGGTACGATTCCCTTTAATAATATTATTATCAATAAAACTTCCGGAACATCTAATATAGGGGCTTCATTTGGAGCTGGTTCCAGCGTTGCAGGTACACTCGAAATTGGTGTTGGTGGTTATGTATCTACTGCTCCACCTGCTAATTTTTATGGGTCTTCCGCAATTTTAAGATTTAACCAAGGTACTGATCCAGATACACATTATGATGTTAATGCCACTGATAATTCCTGGTCAACTACTACTATACCTCAGTATATAACGATTAGCTCTGCTAAAGTTATTCTATATGCTGCCAGAACTGCTGCCGGTAATTTAAAAATTGATGGCGGCACCTTACAATTAGGAACGGGTGGAAGTCTTGCTATTCAAGGAAATTGGGATAGGACTGCTGGTACCTTTACACAGGGTACTGGTACAGTTACCTTAAGTGGTACTAGCAATAGTACCGTCACTACTGCAAGTGATGCCAGTATTTATAATTTGACCATTGATAAATCCAATGGAGCATCCATCACAATGGCTTCCAATTTAACTGTAGCCAATGCATTGACACTTACAGCAGGCTCCTTGGTATTAAACGGTCATACCCTCACCCTCAACGGTGCTATAACGGGCACGGGTACCCTAAGTGGTTCCACCAGCTCCGAACTAGTAATCGGTGGCACAGCAGGTACTTTAAATTTTACTACTGGTTATCGCAGCCTCAAAAACCTTACATTGAATGCTAGTGCAACTGCTACTTTAGGTACAGCCTTGGATATTACTGCGGGTGCTGCCCCTGGTACGGTTACAGTAAATACAGGCGCCACCCTAACAACAGCAGGTAACTTAGTTATAAAATCCGACGTCAACGGCACTGCCCGCGTGGCTAGTTCAGCCGGCACCATCAGTGGTAATGTAACCATTGAAAGATATATCAGGGCAAGACGTGCATGGCGGTTTTTGTCTGCACCTGTAACTACTGCTTCAGCCCCTACTATCAATGCTGCATGGCAGGAGGGCGTAACTACCGCATCAGGTACACCTGATCCTCATCCTGGTTATGGTACCCATATCACAGGTGCTAATAATACCGGACTTGGCTTTGACCAAAACCCTACTGGTAGTTATTCAGCAAAAGAATCATTGAGTGCTAATACCTGGGACAATATAGCTAATACCCTTACCAATAAAGTGACATCACAGCGTGGGTATATGGTATTTGTGAGAGGCTCAAGAGCCAATGATTTAAGTAGTGGAGTAAACGCTACTGCCGATGCTACTACTTTAAGAATGACAGGCCAACTCAATGCCGGCAACCAAAGCTATAGCCTTGCAGAAGGCGTACAAGTTATGGGCAATCCTTACGCATCTGCCATCAGCATCCCTCATACATTCGGAGTATCTAATACCGTGTATTCTGTTTGGGATCCATTTTTAACCGGTGATTACAATGTAGGTGCATTTGTGCAGTACTCTTGGAATGGATCTGCATGGACAGCCTCTGTTGCACCAAGCAGTGCATTAGTAGAAGGAACTGTTGAATCAGGCTCGGCCTTTATATTACAAGTACCTACAGGTGGCGCCACCCTTACGCTTGCAGAATCGGATAAATCGGCGGGTAGTAGTTTGGTGCAAAACCCAACTGCCTTGGAAGATGAGATGCGTGTAGTATTATCTAAATCTACGGTTAGTGGCACTTATGCAGTACTGGATGGAATGGTGACTACTTACGCCATGGGCTCATCTAATCTGGTAGATGATAATGATGCCATCAAGACCAATAATTTTGCTCAGCAAATAAGCACTAAACGCAATGGCGTGCAACTGGCTATTGAAAGAAGAAACCGCATAGCCGGCACGGATACAAGCTATCTGCAAGTAGCCAACCTAAGTGCAGGTGCTTATCATTTAGCAATGCAAGCCAATAATCTAACGCAATCCAATTTATTTGGAAAACTAGTAGATCAATACACCGGCACCAGCAGTATGCTGGACTTAAACGGCAATTACGAGTATGCATTTACGGTAGATGCCAACGCAGGCTCCTACGCAGCAGATAGGTTTAAGAT
>CAIOIZ010000085.1 GCA_903858475.1 uncultured Bacteroidota bacterium | reverse complement strand
TAGTTTCAATAGGAAAACAAATCTGGATGGCTGAAAATTTGCTCGTGACCAAGTTCAGCAATGGGGAATCAATTAATTTTACTAAAGCAGATCAAGACTGGGTTGGTAGTGGAAGTGCATATTGCTTTTACGATAACAACAAGCAAAATCAAAAGATTTACGGAAATTTATATAACTGGTATGCAATAATGGATCAACGAGGAATATGTCCTTTTGGCTGGCATGTACCAAGCAGAGAAGAGTTCTATGAAATGGAAATGACTCTAAGTAAAGCCAATGTTCTTTCAGGGGCTTTAAAATCGACTTCATACTGGAATCAACCCAACCAAGAAGCAAAAGGATATTTAAGTTTTAATGTGTTACCTGGTGGCAAACGCTGGCATAAATCGGGATCATTTGAGTTTTTGAATACTGGGGGATATTTCTGGACTTCAAGTAGCGCGAATGATAACCGCTCTTACTATTTTGCGTTTTCTTATGACTTTCCTAAGGTGCGAAAATTTAACTTTTATTGGGGCGATGGGTTTTCATGCAGGTGCTTGAAGGATTAAGCATATGAAATATCCATCTCTAGAATTAGGCCAACGCATTACGATAAATAAATAAAAGTCTGGCAACAATAATAAAATAAGCCTGTAAAGTATGCGAAAATATTATTTTGTTTAAGTAGCCCTTAGGTATATAAGAGTATGTAGAAAATCCAGAGGCCTTGACCACCTAAATCCGGAAACGATTGACCAGGAACAGTATTGAGTACCAAAGTTCTTCCTGGTCAAACGAAATCGGCGAAGGGTGGTCAAGGTGACCGGATTTTCCAATGAAGTAACTGATCTTCGAAAAGAGAATCACCGGCTAAAGGAAATGGTAGCCGACCCCTTTTTTAGTACAGCTAAAAAGTAGCATTTATTTATCACTTAAAACCAAAAAAAGCTGACATAATTATTGCTTTGTACTCCCAAAAATAAAAGCCAACAACAACCCTGTTAAATTACCAAATAGTGCTGCTGTTTGGTAAGATTCTAGTGTTTTTTTCTGGCAGCCTTCAATGACCTCTTGCATTGGCGACCGATGCAGTGGCTCAAATAATCTTTTAGTAAATTTTCGATTACCAATCCCCTTCAATTTAGCATTTCGGCTCTCATTATACCGAATTATCTCTGCATCCAGCGCCCATCGATAATACTGGCTTTCTGTTATTGAATACTGTTTACATATTCCCTGCACCCAAACCTTAAGCTCCAAACTCAACCGGGCTCCAATCATCCGGTGCCCACCCTTCTCTGAAGATTGCTTTATTTTCCTGCTTATAGCTGGTTCAAATACTAATTTTTCTATCCTGGCAGGACCATTATAGGGCATTTTAATTGCGTTTTTTACAGCTCTAGTAAAAAACTCCGATTTATTTATTCCTTGTTTTAAACAAATACTTACAATTACATTACTTATAACTGGTGTAATTTTTACTGATGAAGCGTTGATATTCAATGTATTCATGATTTTTTTTGTTTACAATGTTGAACGTTAACTGGCAAGCTCACAGAAGATGATTTTTAATGATAATTTGTGTATAAAACATGTTTCAATTATTAAATTAGGTTTTTCACACTAAGTTACCTAATTTTAAGGATGCAAAAAAATAAAAACCCATTAGATCTTAAAGTAATCGCTTCGCTTTCGGAGTTCAAGCAATTTATGTTTGATCAGATAGTGCCAGTGAAAGATTTGAAAGATCATAAGGGTGAACCACTTGATAAAGTGATAACATACTGGAGAAGGCAACAGCTCCTCCCCTTCATTGGTGAAGGAAGCTGGTTGAAAATCAGTTTTGCACAGTTGGTATGGCTACGTATATTGGATAGCCTACGTGAAATCAGTTTTCCAGTAAACCAGATGAAAAAAATATGCGATTATTTTTTTTTAGACGCCTATAATGATAACCTACCACAAAAAAATATAGAATTCAACAAAGAGGAAATCATTAAAAGAAAATTAGCGGGTACGCAAACTGAAGAAGATGAGCAGCTACTTACATACTTGAATGATTTTTTGTTGGATGAGTCTTTTTTATATGCCCTAAAATTTGATGTAAACTATTTAACAAACCTCATCATCCATGCTATTTCTCAAGGTAAGGATGCCAAAATTATTATCTATTTTAATGGAGGTGTGGCAGAATATTTAGATACTGATTTTATAGGACATAAGGTTTTCACATACAAACCCGGTCAACCTCATATATGTCTTTCGTTGATTCATTTTTTAAATGAATTTATGGATAATGATGCACTTGCACCACTATTGATGCCACAGCTGCTAAACGATGATGAAAAGAAGGTACTGCGCGAAATGAGGCGCAAAAACATAAAAGAAATTGTTATTCATAATAATAATCAGCCAGAAAGAAGGATTGAGAGTTCTAAAACAGGTGTACTCACTAAAAAAGAAGCGGAAGAGATAAAAAAAATATTGGGTTTAAAAAATTACGAACGGATTACGATTGATACTATTGATGAAAAGTCATTATCATTTAAAAAAACAAGAAAATATTTATAAGGTTCTGATTAAACCAGGCCAATGATAAAACCCCGGGATATTCTGTTTAAAAAACAGGTATTCCTAAAGGGTGAATAATGAAAAAAGAAAGCTATGTAGAAAGTAGTTATCAAAATAAAACAACAGACAGATTTTCAGCAATTTCAAACATTGCAATTGCTGAAAATATAAAAACAAAGGAAACGGGCGCAGGATGCCTGAATAATTATGCATTGGAAAAATGTCGGAGTATTCTGCAAAAAGATGGAGAAATATTTACCGATGAAGAGTTGTATTTAATTTATACTTACTTAAATCAAATGGCTGAATTGTCAGTCAATGAATTTTTAAAATCAAAATCATGAAGCGAGCAATTTTAATGTCTAGAGTAAGTTCCGATGAACAGGCCAAAGGATACAGTTTAGATATTCAGGTTGAAAAATTACAAGCTCATTCTCGAAAAGAGAATATTGATGTGGTCAATGTATTTAAGGAAGACCATTCAGCGAAAGATTTCAACAGGCCAGAATTTAAAAAATTCTTGCAATTCGTAACAAAAAACAAAAATAAAGTTGATTTGCTACTGGTGGTAACCTGGGATAGATTTTCCCGAAATGTCTCTGAATCCTATGCAATGATTACTACTTTAAAGGGGTTGGGAATTGAGGTACAGGCTATCGAGCAACCACTCGATCTTTCTATACCGGAAAACCTATTGATTTTAGGTGTTTACCTCTCCCTCCCTGATATTGACAATCGCAGAAGATCGATAAAAATAAAGGAAGGAGTACGAGCTGCTAAAGCTGCTGGCAGATGGCTGGGGCCTGCCCCCTATGGTTATAGCAATGCTAAGGATGATATAAACAAACCCATCATTATTCCAAACGCTAAAGCTGAAATAGTGAAGAAAATCTTTACCAACATCGCAGTCGGTGATATACAATCTGAAGTAAGATATAAGCTCAATAAAGAAGGGAATTATATTAGTGAATCATCTTTTGCAGCAATGATTAGGAACCCGGTATATAAAGGGCAGATTTTTGTAACAGCCAACACTAAGAATGAGGGATATTATGTAAATGGTTTACATACCCCTCTTATCTCGGCTGATTTGTTTGAGAAAGTACAAGATAAATTAGCTGGCAATTTAAAAGCAAAAAAGAAAGTAGATGCCAAAAGTTTCCAAGCAGAATTAGCTTTAAGGGGATTACTTGATTGTGATAACTGTGGCCACCATTTAACTGGCAGTGCCTCTAAAAGCCGATCAGGTGTAAAACATTATTATTACCATTGCAATTATTGCGGTAAAGTAAGGATAAGAGCAGCAGATGTTCATCATAAAATTGAAAGCATTCTTGATGAAATATCAATTAAAAAAAATGCCAAAATACTTTATGATAGCATTATAAAAACCCTACTCACAAAAAACGTTTCAAAAAAAAGGCCACAGGAGAAAATTGAAGATGATATCAGGCAACTGGAACTAAGGATACGCAATACCGAAGACAACCTGGCGGATGGCAAAATTGATGCTGCCACTTTTAACAACAGTTTAAACAGGTATAAACAAATGATAAGGTCCTTGAAATCGGAATTTTTAGCAGCTAGGGATACAGAATCGGATTATACCCAATACTTGAAAAAGGGAATAGATTTATTGGGAAACATGCGTGCATTCTACTCAAACGCAGATATAATGGCAAAGCGAAAATTAATTGGTTCGACATTTCCCGATAATCTTATTTTTTCAAAAGAAAAATGTCGAACCGCCTCTATTAACAAGGCTATTCTTCTAATAATGAATACAGACAAGGGTTCCAGAAAACAAAAAACCGATGTACTATTCAAAAATTTGATGTACACCGGTACTGTGGAGAGTATCGGGGTCGAACCGACGACCTCTTGCATGCCATGCAAGCGCTCTAGCCAACTGAGCTAACCCCCCATTATATTTTAAAGAACATTTATGCTATCGAAACAACGACCTTCCCGAATGCTTTCGGGACGCTCTAGCCAACTGAGCTAATCTCTATTTAGTAAAGGATTGCAAATATACAGTCAGCAATCCTTCCTTCAAAATCATTTTTAGTTGTTTTTATTGGCTGGTGGAGCACCTGGTGTATTGGTAGCCGGATTAACTGGTGCTGATTTTCCAGCTGCCTCCAACTTGATGGCTTCTAAGTTCTGACGGGCCAACACAAAATTGCTATCTAATGCTACTGCTTTTTCAAAATAAGATTTTGCTTCTGCTTTTTTATCCAAATCATATAAAGTAAGTCCATGAATATTTAATACCCCGGCTTCTAAATAAGTACGACCTACCTGCTCCCCTACACTATACGTCATAATCATCTCTGGCTTATAAGTAAGTTTTTCTGCAGCATTGGCTGTTACCAAACATTCTGCCAATCGCTTAATACCATACTGCAACTCCATTAACTTATAGGCATGATAAGGATTCTGCGTTGCTTTAAATAATTTCTCAAATACATCAATCGCTTCTTTAGGTTGTTGCATCTTATCCAAAGAAATACCCTTCATTTCCATCAATGCCTTATCGTCTGGATTTTGTTGCAAACGACCATTGGCCCAATAATAACATTGAGGATAAGCACCTAATTGCATATACAGCATCGCTAGTGTATCAGCATAGGTATTACTGGCACCTTGCTCTGATATATAATAATTTAAGGCCACTGCGGCTGCATTCACATCACCACTTCTCAAAGCTTGATTGAATACATTTATATGTGGATTCTTTTTACCAGCTACCGGACTAGCTTTTTTTATCGCTTGTGCATTTGCAATAAACAATGACATTACTGCCAACCCTACCATCGCAATCTTTTTCATTAGTAAATTTTAATATGTAAATGAATAAACAATTTAATAAAAAAACCCGGATACCTTATCCAGGTTTTAATTTATTATCAATAATCTTATTTACTGTAACTTATTAATCTCCCCAAATTTCATCCTTACCATCTAACCACAATTTAACCTGATTAGTTGTAATGGACTTCGGCCTTTCTAAAGGCAATCCCAAAGCCCTATCCCAACAAAGACTGGCCAATACACCTAAAGCTCTCGAAACGCCAAATAATACAGTATAAAATTCATACTCTACCATTCCATAATGTACCAATAAAGCACCACTATGCGCATCTACATTTGGCCAAGGGTTTTTAATTTTACCAATGGTTTGCAATACCGGCGGAACTGCTTCATAAATATTCCAAACGGTATTCACCAAAGGATCATTGGGTAAATGCCTTTTACCAAAATCCATTTGTGCTGTAAAACGAGGATCCGTTTTGCGCAATACCGCATGTCCATATCCAGGTACTACTTTACCTTCAGCCAAGGTCTTTTTAACGTATTCTGCTATTTGCTCTTTCGAAGGCGACTCTGTATTTAATGTTTCCCTCATTTCATAAATCCACTTAATTACTTCCTGATTCGCCAATCCATGCAATGGTCCTGCTAAACCATTCATGCCTGCTGCAAAACTTAAATAGGGATCGCTCAAAGCACTTCCTACTAAATGGGTAGTGTGGGCACTTACATTTCCTCCCTCATGATCAGCATGTATAGTCATGTACAAACGCATCAATTCTTTGAATTCCTCATTTTCAAACCCCATCATATGCGCAAAATTGCCGGCCCAATCTAATAAACCATTGGGCTGAATATGATCTCCATTTTTATATTTTCTGCGATAGATATACGCAGCTACCCTTGGTAAACGCGCAATTAAGTCCATGGTATCATCAAATAAAGCATCCCAGTAATCTTTCTTATTCATGCCGGCTGCATAACGCTTGCTAAACTGACTTTCTGTTTGCAATGCCATCACTGCCACCACAAATTGAGTCATTGGATGTGTACCAACTGGTAAGGCTTCAATTGTGCTAAATACATGATTGGGCACATGGCTTCGTCTTTGCCAATTACTGGTTATATATTGAACTGTTTCTTCATCTGGCAATTCACCAATCAACATCAGGTAAAATAATCCTTCTGGTAATGGCTCAGCGCCACCTGGTGCTTTTGGTAATTGCTTTTGCAATTCAGGAATACTATAACCACGGAATCGAATACCTTCCTGCGCATCCAATAAAGAAGTTTCGGTTACCAATCCAGTCATGCCCCGCATACCTTGATATACCTGACTCAAAGTAACTTCCCCTATTTTCTTATTACCATGCTCTTTCAATAAGTCCTTAATTTCTGCAGCGGTAATATCTGCTTTCTCTTTAAATCGATCCTTAATGATTCCCATTATTATTAATTAAAAATGTAATGTAAATAAACACCAATATGTGGCTTGTATTCCAAATGCAAAATTAAGTGCCGCAGTATTGTAAAACAAAACTTTGGCAAGATAGTTTGGGTAATTTAACAGTGAATGCAGTTATTTATTTAGGGGCCCTTCTGTAGAGGTAAAAAGCGAGTAACCCAAAGATAATATTGGGCAACCAGGCTGCCAATAATGGAGTGAAATTTCCCTTGGTGGCAAATACCACCGAAAGCCTGCTGCAAAGGATATATAAAACACTGATGATAAATCCAATGGCAAGATGCCATCCACTACCACCCCGCACCTTTCTACTGGCCAGCGATACGCCTATAACCGTTAAAATTAATACCGAAAAAGGAATGGCATCTCTGTTGTGCCTTTCCACCAACAAAGAATTAATGGATTCTGAACCACGCAGTTTTTCCAACTTAATAAAATCATTTAAGTCCGGTGTTGACAATTGGTCTTTTAAATATTCATCCTTTCGAAGATCACGCGGTTTAAAATTATACGAGGCGTTCCTCATCAAGGAATACGTTACTTTTTCATTGATGCCGGTTATTTGCCTTTCTGATACGTATTCGAGTTTCCATTGCTGCTTGGTGGTATCCCAACTAAAATTCTCGGATCTTAAATTATACTGCAATTGATTATTGACAATCTTTTGCAACACAAAACCACTGCCCGATTTAGATACTGTATCGTAATACCGAATGGAAGCATAGGTATTAGAATCAATTCTGAAATACATTTTTTGCTTGAAGGACGACTTGTTATTATCCGGATTGGTATTAGGGCCATCAATGTATTTTTTTTCAAAATCACCCCAAATTTTATTTGCATGGGGTACCACATATTGATAGCCTAGCCATAAAATACTCATTAAGATGGTACCCCCTACAATAAAGGGTGCCATATACCTTTTAAAACTAATACCACTACTTAATATGGCAATCACTTCACTCCTACCCGCCATCTTTGAAGTGAAAAATATGACGGAGATAAAAACAAACAAAGGAAATAGCATAGCGTCTATCCTTGGTATAAAGCCAAGATAATAATCAACAAAAATTCGCCAGGGGCCTAATTTAGATTTAACAAAATCATCCGTTTTTTCACTGATGTCTACCACTACCACAATTAAAGTGAATAGCAACAAACAAAAGAAAAATGTTGTAAGGTATTTTTTTAATATGTATTGATCTAATTTCTTAAACATGGAATCAATAAATCACAATGGGTTCAAGTACACAACAAATGTAATTGAATTTAACGAGGCATAAAAAAGCCGATTGGGAAAGCTTTCTGAAAACAATAGCGATGGCTGCTTATAGGCTTCCATTGGCCACTTCACTGGATGAATTGGCAATGGCATTGGCAGCAATCCAGCCTGTTGTCCAAGCATTTTGAAAATTAAATCCTCCTGTTACGCCGTCTACATCCAACACCTCACCCGCAAAATATAGGTTTTGCTTTTTTCTACTTTGCATCGTGTTGGCATCCACTTCGCTTAGGTTTATTCCGCCACAAGTAACAAACTCCTCTTTGAAAGTAGTCTTGCCTTTAATATCAAATACTTGGGCACAACAGTTTTTGATTAATATATTTTGCGCTTTCGCAGGCAAATCGGCCCAACGCAAATCAACATCAATGCCAGCTTCTAGTAATTGATATTCCCAAAATCTTTGCGGCAATCCAAATGGATTTCGATTGATGATTTTTTGTGTCGCTAATTCAAATCGCAGTAGCTGAAATTTTTCTTTTAATTTTTGTTCATTGTATAATGGAAGCCAATTCACTTGCACACTAAATGCCCAGTTTTGCTCAGCTAAAATACGTGCACCCCAGGCCGATAATTTTAAAACCGCCGGCCCACTAAATCCCCAATGCGTAATTAATAAGGGTCCTGCTGATTGCAGCTTCGTACCCGTAATTTTCATTTTCACCTGTGGTATACTTATACCCATCAAGTCAATTATTTTATTATTGGGACTATTGAATGTAAACAAAGAAGGAACAGGCGTTTCAATGCTATGCCCCAATTTACACAACCAATCAAATTGCGAGGCTTTTGGAAAACCACCTGCTGCAATACAAACATAATCTGCCACTACATTTTCACCCTCACTAAATGATAGCTCCCACTGCAAATTGGACCTTTGCTGCAAACCGGTTAGGGTTTTGTTCATCCTTAACTGCACTTTATACTTATTCAATTCTTGCATTAAACAGTCGATAATGCTTTGTGATGAATTGCTTTCTGGAAACACTCTTCCATCCTCTTCTGTTTTAACAGACACCCCCCGCTCCTTAAACCACTGTATAGTATCTGTTGTAAAAAATTGGTGAAACGATTTTTTTAAAAAGCTAGCTCCCCTTGGGTAGTATTGAAGCATGTCTGCAATACTAAAACAAGCATGTGTAAGATTGCATCTTCCTCCGCCACTTATTTTCACCTTGCCCAACACCTTGTTTGATTTTTCAATAATGATTACCTCCAATAATGGATTCATCCGAGCAGCATTCACTGCACAAAAAAAACCAGCGGCCCCTCCACCTATTACAACCAGTTGTTGTTTCATAATTTAATTACTAAGTTCAAATGTAGCATTTCATGGTGAAAAGGAAGGAGATGATGGATGATGGATACTAGATGCTGGATGCCTACTAAGAGGAAGTGGTGATAAAATGGTATTTCAGTTGCTAGTAGAAAAGTTTTTAGTTTTTAGTTTTTAGTTGACCATCCTTGGGAAATGGTGTTTTAGCCGGGGGCGATCTTATTTGAAACCGGAATTGTTTAGGTGTTTAGTCGTCCATCCTTAGGATATTTATTAAAGCCTGTTAATTCAGTTCAGCTATTTCCTTAATTGAAATATTTATTTATTGAATCAAACTTTCAGGTTAAGAACAACTAAACCTCTAAACCCCTAAACCCCTTAACCTCTAAACCTCTAGACCTCTAAACCCCTTA
>CAIOIZ010000084.1 GCA_903858475.1 uncultured Bacteroidota bacterium | reverse complement strand
TTTTTCAAAAGTTTTCTCCAATGGCAATTGACCGGTAGGCATATGAGGATAATTAATGAACATTCCTTTTATCTTGGCATTGGTTGCCTGATTGTCCATTAATTTTCCTAACGCATCAAAATCAGGTTGATAGTCGTTTTGTTGTAATAGGTCGTATGAAATGGTAGTAGCGCCTGCTATTTTCACTGCAGCAGCATAAGTTGGATAGCCTGGATTTGGAATTAAAACTGCATCTCCCTTTTCAAAAAATGTCATGCAAATATGCATGATTCCTTCCTTACTGCCTAGTAGGGGTAATATTTCGGAATTAGGGTCTACTGTAACGGAATAGTTTTTTTGATACCATTGACTGATTGCATTACGCAAAATGGGGCTGCCTTTATAGGACTGGTAGGCATGTACGTTAGCCTTTGCTGATTCATCCTGAAGTGTTTTGATAACTGCGGGGTGTGGCGGCATATCTGGACTTCCGATGCCCAGGTTAATAATTTGCTTGCCTGCTTTGTTTAGATCTTCTATTTCCCTCAATTTTTGAGAAAAATAATATTCACCTATCCCATTCAATCTTGCTGCTATATTCATCCTTTTCCATTTTTATAGATTCCAAATATTCTGATACCCTCTGTTAGACTTTCGATACGCTTGATGGCTTTTTGAAACTGTGATAACTTTTCAAATTCCAGGTCGGCATGAAAGGAGTATTGAAAATCACTACCAGGAATGGGCATACTTTGTAGTTTGCTCAGGTTGATGCCAGCATTAGCAATTTTCCCCAAAACCTTTGCCAGACTTCCCCTGGAGTGATTGGTAAAAAAGCTAATGGATGCTTTATTAGCATCTTCTACAGTGCAGGCGTTGGCAGATGTTTCCAATACTAAAAACCTTGTATAGTTATTTTTTTGCGTATGAATATTGGGTGCCAATATGTGTAGGTTATAAAGATCAGCGGCTAATTTTCCAGCAATTGCAGCTATGTGTTTGCTTTTGTGTTGATGAATAAGTTTGGCACTTAGGGCAGTATCCTCTGTTTCAATTAATTTCCAGTTTTTTTCGTCTAAGAAATCCATGCACTGTAATAATGCCATGGGATGTGAATGCACTTCTCGAATATCTTCCAATTGCACACCTGGGTTAACCAGTAATTGCTGTTTGATTTGCAGGTACACTTCTCCTACTATAACTAGATTGCTTTTTTGTAGTAGTGTATAATTAGGAAGAATACTTCCAGCTATTGAGTTTTCGATGGCCATAACAGCTCCATCACAATTTTTTTGGGTACTGGCTTGTTTGATCAGTTCTCTAAAACTAGGGCAACAGATTACCAAAACTTGTTCTCCAAAAAAATGGCGGGCTGCTTCCTGGTGAAAGCTACCTTCAAAACCTTGTATGGCGATATTTTTTGTCATGGTTTAAACAAAAAATCCCGACCTATTGGCCGGGATTCTCTTATGTTATGCTGTTTATAATCAGATATTAACAAAAGCTTCCCGGCCTGCTATTAAAATAGTAGTAAAAATAAAACCAGGTATTGTTGCTCTTGTTGCTCATTTCTAAATCAAAAATAGGGAACTATGTTTAAATTTCAAAAAAACTTTCAAACCATTTGATAAATATTAAATTAAAGCAGGTAATTCTTAGATAAATAGCAAAAAAATGCCTCTCTTAAGAATAAGAGAGGCTTCAACGATTGCTTGCCATATGAAAATTCTTATGTAAAAACCGGCTTAAAGTACATGCAATCGGGTAGGCCGGTTATTAATTACTTAGCTGCTTTAGGAGAATCAACTTTTGGAGCTGCTACTGCAGGAGAATCTACTTTAGGAGAATCAACTTTTGGAGCTGCTACTGCAGGAGAATCTACTTTAGGAGAATCATTAGTTGCAGGTTTGTCAGAACCACCATTGTTACAAGCTACAAAAGATGCAGCAACGAATAATACTAAAATTGCTTTTTTCATTTTTTTTGAGTTTTAATTTGATTTAAACATTAATACAAAATTTGAAAAAAGGTAACCCAAGTTTTTTAAAAATTATTTTTTTCGTTGTTTTGGGTTACAAATCAACTTATTTTGTATTAATAATCGGATATCAGTGAATATAGAAAAAGATAAAATTTTACTGGAAGGACTGGCAAAGAACGACAAAGCGGCTGTTGAAGCTATTTACAAGGACAACTTTAATATGGTTCAATCCTTTATACTCAATAACAATGGCAGTACCGATGATGCGAGGGATATTTTTCAGGAGGCCATGATAGTTTTGTATGAGAAGTCCCGGGTTGCGAATTTTAGCTTGCATTGTCAACTTAAAACCTATATTTATTCTGTTTGTAGAAGATTGTGGCTCAAGAGATTACAACAGTTAAACCGATTTACAGGTCAGGTGGAAAGTTTAGAAGAAGTAGTACCTGTAGAGGAAGAATTAGAGAACCATGAAAAATTGAATGCTGATTTTATGATGATGGAACAGGCCATGAGTAAAATTGGTGAACCTTGCAAAAGCTTATTGGAAGCTTATTATATCCAAAAAAAGCACATGCAGGAAATAGCAGAAGGTTTTGGTTATACCAATGCCGATAATGCAAAAACACAGAAATACAAATGTTTGATGCGGCTTAAAAAATTATTTTTTGCCCAATATAAAAACGGTCAATAAGATGGAAGATGTATTATTACTAGATGCGGCAGAGCGTTATATGAAGGGTTCTATGAACCAGCAGGAAAAATTATTTTTTGAAGAACTTAGGAAAAATAATCCTGAGCTCGACCAAATGGTGGTGGAGCAGACCTTCTTTTTAAATGAAGTAGAGCAATATGGCGATTTGAAAGCATTCAAACATAGTTTGCATGAGGTAGACACCAAATTGGCAGAAGAAGGTATTATAAGAAAATCTGATTTGCGTTTTGGCGGTAAAGTGGTTTATATCTGGAAGAAATACAAGCGCACTGTGATGGTGGCTGCCAGTATTGCTGGTATCGTTTCAATGCTTACTGTAGCCCTTGCCTCCGTGTACAACAATTCTAAATCAAACAATGACCTTACTAAGTTAAGCAGGGAAATTGATCGTTTGAAAGCGGATAATATCAATACCAATAAAAAACTGGATGATGTTAAAAGGCCTAAGGCTCCCAATGCTCCATTCATTTCTGGTGGTACTGGTTTTTTAATTGATGCCAAAGGTTATATGATTACCAATGCGCACGTATTAAAAGGTAAAACCATTGTAGCTACTAATCAAAAGGGGGAACAATTTTTGGCCAAAATCTGCATGAAGGATGAGAATAGGGATATTGCCATATTAAAAATAGATGACAAAGATTTTAAACCATTTACTTCCCTACCCTATAGCATTAATAAATTAGTGAACTTAGCAGAACCTATTTATACATTGGGCTATCCTAAAGACGAAATTGTATATGGTGAGGGTTATTTGAGTAGTGAGACTGGATACAAGAGTGATACCCTTACTTACCAAATAGCCATTGCCGCTGATCATGGTAATAGTGGAGGCCCTGTTTTGAACAAGAAAGGTGATGTAATTGGTATTTTAACTGATAAGTCTGAGGGAGGTGCTGTATTTGCAGTAAAATCCCTTTATATCTTCAATGCTGTTGAAAATTTAAAGAAAGATCCAGCACATGCTAATTTAAAATTAGCCGGAAAGAATAGCATCAATAATTTGGACAGAGTTGGTCAGGTGAAAAAAGTAAATGATTGTGTGTTCCTGATTAAGAGTTATGAATAATACTTTTTGAGCAAAAAGTGGAATAATAAAAGCGGCATTTTCGGATGCCGTTTTTTATTTGTGGAAATAGTATTAAGACCATAACGAGCTGGGGTACTCGCCCTCTTCAATTAATTTATCTAAACTAGCTTTAACGGATGGCGCATCTTCTTTATAGGTAACTCCAAACCATTGTGATGAACATGGAATTACACGAATAGTGCCAGCTTGGTTTTTTACAAAATCTGCAGCGGGAATTGGAATAAAAAATTCAGCTTTTATATTTTCACTATTATCTTTTACAAACTGGTGGAATAATTTTTCGGTATTACCGAATAAATTTGAATGGAAACACCAGAAATTCATAGATACACTAGAATTAAAGGGGACTTCCCTTTTGGCCTCGTTGTCTTCGTAGATTATTTTATCGCCTTCCCGGTATATTTTAGTCCGCTCATTGATTTCCAGTAATACTCCATTAGCATCTACATCACATACTCCTCTACTAACTGTGCCATGCTCACTGAGTGTTTTGGCAAGTTCATAACCAATAATGGCATAATTTTTTTCATCGCATTGCTGGGTGAGAAACTGAGCTGCTTTTGCAAAACCATCTTTTCCGTAAAAGTCATCTGCATTGATTACTGCAAATGGTTCTTGAATCGCATTTTTTGCACAGAGTACTGCATGCCCTGTTCCCCAGGGTTTAGTGCGTCCTTCAGGTACC
The DNA here is from genome assembly GCA_903858475.1 of uncultured Bacteroidota bacterium. GTDB lineage: Bacteria > Bacteroidota > Bacteroidia > Chitinophagales > Chitinophagaceae > Ferruginibacter. The sequence goes on along the minus strand of CAIOIZ010000084.1, from coordinate 3,269 downwards.
ATTAATCCATTAAGAAATGAATCCAACTCTTGATAAACATAGGCTGTTTCTATCTTCCCCTTTAATTTGGGTTCGAAATTATTTTTAAATCCTTCTGCAAAATCTTTTCTAATAATAAAGACTACTTTGCCAAATCCTGCCCGAATAGCATCATAAATACTATAATCCATGATGGTTTCGCCACTGGGACCAAAGCCTTCAGTTTGTTTCATACTTCCGTATCGGCTAGCCATGCCTGCTGCAAGAATTAATAGTGTTGGTTTCATCTAAATAAAATTCAGTGATAAGAATTAAAAATAGCTCAATTTTGAGGCTGCAAGATAAAACAATCTATTTAGTTAGTCATGAATCTTCTAGTTAAAGAACCCATTGAATTAAGGGAGCTTTTCAATTTAAACGGAGTGAGCTTATCGGTATTGCGTTTAGATCAAGTGCATCCAATTGTATCGGGAAATAAAATATTTAAGCTACATTATTTTGTAGAAAAAGCACTTCGTAGCGATCATAAGACCTTGGTAAGTTTTGGTGGGGCCTATTCAAATCATTTAGTGGCTACTGCCTATGCTTGTCAATCAATGGGTTTAAAAAGTATAGGAATTGTTAGAGGAGAACTGGCACCTCTTCTTTCACACACTTTACAACATTGCAAGGCATACGGAATGCAATTGATATTTGTTTCTAGGGCTGCTTATCATCAAAAAGAAGAGGATTTTTTTTTAGCTGCTATTCAAGATCAATTGCCAACTGACTATATATTAATTCCAGAAGGAGGCTATGATCCCTTGGGTGCTCAAGGCGCCTCATTAATAATGACACATTTAAAGGGACAAACATTTTCACATATTGGCACCGCAATGGGTACGGCCACTACCCTTGCAGGATTATTATTGGCAGCTGAAAAAGATACACAAATCATTGGTGTATCTGTATTAAAAGGAGAGGATGATACCGAATCAAGGTTGCAATATTTGATAGGAAGAATGCCTGATAGTAAACAATTGCAATTATTGAAAGGCTATCATTTTGGAGGGTATGGAAAAAAAAATAATGAGCTACTTGCATTTATGAATCAAATTTGGCTGGAATATGCATTGCCACTCGATTTTGTATATACTGGGAAATTATTTTATGCCGTAATAGAAAAAATCAAGGAAGGCTTTTTCCCTATAGGGAGTAAAATTCTTTGTTTACATACAGGCGGATTACAGGGTAATGATTCCTTAACAGTTGGCAGTTTGAATTTCTAATTGACTGGTAGTAATTATATTTGTTTAAATTTTTACTTACTACCTATAGGCCTATGCGATTTTTAATTTTAGTATCCATTTCCTTGCTTCAATTAAATAGCTATTCACAAGATAGCCTTCCCTCTATTGTAGTAAAAAATATCAACGGTCAAATTATTATTAGCTGGAAAAATAGCTATGCTGTTCCTGTAACCAATATCAGTATTCAACGATCTTATGATACTTTAAAAAATTATAGCACGATTGGTTCTGTTTTGAGTCCGATGAATAGAGAAAATGGATATGCCGATACCAAGCCCCCATACAACAAAATGTATTACCGCTTATTTATTTCATTTGAAGGTGGGAAATATGTTTTTTCATCTGTCCAAAGACCTATTAAGGAATTTATTCCACCCTCACCTCCTCCTAGACCATTCGAATTTGCTTTGGAGCCGACAGTAGTTGATTCCAGTAGGAAAAACCACAGTTTGATATTACCAGCTCCTATAAAATTTGACGAAGATCATTCTATCAAAGTTGTTGTATCTGGATCCATTGCTGTTCGGCATATTTATATTGGAAAGGAAAATAATATTATCATTAATATACCGGATGCAGGAAGGAAAAAATATTCACTCCTTATTTATACTAGTACGAATCAATTAATATTTACTGTTAAGAAAATAACTGAGCCCTATTTAATCTTGGAAAGGACGAATTTCTTACATGCAGGTTGGTTTCGATATGAATTGATGGAAGGCGGTAAACTAACTGAGCAAAACAATTTTTATGTTTTCAAGGATTCAAAACCTCAGTCCATTCCATTGGAGGAAAAAACGAAATTTAATTAATAGTTACTTGAAAGATTTCGCAAAAATGATGTTTTAAACGCTCCTTGGCTTCCGTGAAATCAACTTTTTTGCCTAGTTCTCTTTCGATAGAACTCACTTGTTTATTTTGAATTCCACAGGGAATGATATTGTTGAAATAGCTTAAATCGGTATTGACATTTAATGCGAATCCATGCATGGTAATCCATCTGCTGCATCGCACTCCCATGGCACAAATCTTTCTTTCTTTCCCAGGTATATCTGGTTCTATCCAAACACCTGTTTCCCCTTTACTTCTTGCTCCCTTGATATCATAATCTGCCAGCATTCGAATAATTACTTCTTCTAAATTGCGGAGGTATTTGCCAATATCAGTTTCAAATTTTTCAAGATCTAATATTGGATAACCTACAATTTGTTGAAGTCCATGAAAAGTAATATCACCACCCCTATTGGTATTATAAAATTCAATATGATTGTTTTCTAGCTCCTCATCCGTCATTAAAACATGTTCTTTTTTTCCACTTTTCCCTAAAGTATATACTGCTGGATGTTCGCAAAAAAGCAGGTGCTGTTTGGTTGGAATATTACTAGCTGGTTCATTATTACCACTTATTCTAGCTGCTGTTTTTATGGCTACATTTTTTAACAATAGTCCTTCCTGATAATCCCAGGCTTCTTTATAAGCTACAATTCCTAAGTCTTCAAATATTAGTTCCTGTTTATCCACTGCAATTGATTTATTTTGCAAAGATAAGCGCAACCCTGTAAAAGGGAGTTGATTCAAAAATGTTAACTTAACTAGTAATACCATCAGAAAATGAATGAGGAAGAAATAGAATTACAGGAGAATGAGGAGTTATTTGAAAAATTAACTATTACTATTGATAAAGGTCAGGAGCCCATTCGTATCGATAAGTTTTTAATGCAACGCATTGAAGGCGCAACGCGCAATAAGGTGCAGCAAGCAATTGAAAATGAAATGGTACTGGTAAATGAAAAACCCATTAAGAATAATTATAAAATTAAGCCAGGAGACAAATTAATAGTTTTTGATAATAAAGAACCTGGTCATTCTGATATAGTTCCTCAAGATATTCCTTTGGTCATTGAATATGAAGACGAGGATATATTAATTATTAATAAACCCGCGGGGATGGTGGTACACCCAGGCAGTGGCAATCCTGATGGCACACTGGTTAATGGTGTT
>CAIOIZ010000083.1 GCA_903858475.1 uncultured Bacteroidota bacterium | reverse complement strand
GGAAAGAATAACCGCAAAGGCGGGAAGACGCAAAGAAGAGGGAGGAAAGAATAACCGCGAAGGCGGGAAGGCGCAAAGAAGAGGGAGGAAAGAATAACCGCAAAGGCGGGAAGACGCAAAGAAGAGGGAGGAAAGAATAACCGCGAAGGCGGGAAGACGCAAAGAAGAGGGAGGAAAGAATAACCGCAAAGGCGGGAAGACGCAAAGAAGAGGGAGGAAAGAATAACCGTGAAGGCGGGAAGGCGCAAAGAAGAATAACCGCATAGGCGCGAAGAATATGACAAGAGAAAAATATAATGAATTGGCTGCTCAAATTGTAGATGCATGCTTTCATGTTCATAAAGAGCTTGGTCCGGGGTTATTGGAATCAGCTTATGAATACAGCTTGCTAAAAGAATTTGAATTGAGAAATATTTTCGCGCAAAATCAGGTGCAGGTTAAGCTTTTTTATAAGGGATATGACACAGGTAAATATTATTCAATAGATATTCTTGTGGAAAATGAAATTGTAATTGAAATAAAATGTGCAGATATATTGCATCCAGTTTATACTGCACAGCTTATTTCCTACTTAAAACTATCACAGAAAAAATTAGGGTTTTTGGTTAACTTTCATGTGCCACTTATAAAAGATGGTATAAAACGATTTGTAAATGATTTCTAATCTTAGCGCCTTCCCGCCTTAGCGGTTATATTGCATTCTACCCTTAGCGCCTTTGCGTCTTAGCGGTTAAATTGCATTGTACCCTTAGCGCCTTCCCGTCTTAGCGGTTATATTGCATTCTACCCTTAGCGCCTTCCCGCCTTAGCGGTTATATTGCATTCTACCCTTAGCGCCTTTGCGTCTTAGCGGTTATATTGCATTCTACCCTTAGCGCCTTTGCGTCTTAGCGGTTATATTGCATTCTACCCTTAGCGCCTTCCCGTCTTAGCAGTTAAAAGCGGTTAAAAAAAATAAATTATGATAATAAACTTAAAAGATATCAAACTTGTCGATGTACAAAACTATTTACAACATGCCATTGCCCCAAGGCCTATTTGTTTTGCTTCTACAATAGACAAAGCAGGCAATGTAAACCTAAGTCCTTTTAGTTTTTTCAATTTATTTTCCTCTAATCCCCCGATAGTAATATTTTCTCCGGCCCGCAAACTGAGGGATAATACCACCAAGCATACTTTGCAAAATGTATTGGAAGTGCCAGAAGTGGTCATTAATATTGTTGACTATCCAATGGTACATCAAATGTCATTGTCAAGTTGTGAATATCCCAAAGGAGTGAATGAATTTGATAAAGCTGGCTTTACCATGGAGCCGGCTACTATGGTAAAGCCTCCAATGGTGAAAGAAAGTAAAATAAAATTAGAGTGTAAGGTTAATGAAGTGAAAGCCTTGGGAACAGAAGGAGGAGCAGGTAACTTGGTGATTGCCGAAGTATTGGTTATGCATATTGATGAAAGTATATTAGCTGCAGATGGAAAAATAGACCAAACTAAACTATCGCTGGTAGCCAGATTAGGGGGCGATTGGTATTGCCATGTAAATGGAAGCAATTTGTTTAAGGTAGATAAACCAAATACACAATTGGGTATTGGTTTTGATGCATTGCCAGCGTCTATTCGCACCAGTAATATTTTAACCGCGAATCAGTTGGGGATGTTAGCGAACGTACATGAAGCACCGTTGATAGACCCAACTTATCAAGATGAAACCTTAAAAAATATTATTCAATATTTCTCCATCAATCCTATTGAGATGGAACTGGAATTACATCTGCATGCAAAAAAATTACTCGAGGAAAATCGGGTACAGGATGCCTGGCAGGTATTGTTGGCAACAACGATTTGATAAATCGGTACTGGTAATATTTGTATTGTAAGTTCTTGTAGATCTTAAAAAGTCATTTATTTATATCTGCTTTTTTTAAATGCAAATTAAATTACCATTTCTGTCCAAACACTTTTTTAAGCAAATCTGTTGAGCGAGCTGCAAAATTGTTGCGAATATTTTTTTCTTCAAGGGCCACCAAATCAAATAAAGCATCGGTTGTTTTTGCAGTAACAAATCCAGGTAAGTCAGGATTTATCTTCTTGAATGTAGTAGGGAAACTGTTGTACTTACTAATAATATCACTATAGTATTTTGTGGCTTCTACCTTATCTAAGGAAGCTTTGATAACGGGTAAAAATGCTTCTAGCAATTTGGCGCTTGTCTTTTCCCTAAAAAAATGAGTAGCACTAGTATCTCCATTTTTTAACAATCCAATGGCATCGCTAATAGTCATACTTTTTAAGGCGTCTAAGAAAATAGGTTTTGCATAACCAACTGCATCTTCAGCACCTCGATTGATTTGCAAAATAGCTTTATCAACCATATTGTTTAATCCAAGGTCTCTCAAGGTTTTCTCCACTTTCTTGGCATCTGGTGGCAATAGAATTTTATACATCGCATCTTTGAAAAATCCGTCAGCCTTATTCAACCTAAGTACTGCCCCCACTAAACCCTTGCTTAATGCTTCTTTGATCCCCTGGCCTGCCTCCGCTTCTGTAGGGCCTGGTCCGGTTCCATCTCGTTGGGGAATTGATTTAATTACATCACAACTCATTAAAATAAGAGCACCAATGCTAATCAATAATAACTTTTTCATGAATGATTCTTTTGATTTAACTATTTACAAGTATCCTGCCAAGATACGATACTAACTTGTTAAGATGCTAAATATGGATGATTCGGTTTCATAAAGTATCTTTGCGCCCAATTATGAGTACACAACATTTATCCGAACAGGAAATTATTCGCAGAGAAAAATTAGTAGAATTAACCAAATTGGGAATTGATGCCTATCCAGCACCCTTGTATCCGGTTAATACCAACTCCGTTTTTATTAAGGAAAATTATAAGGGCGAGGAAAACAAAGCCGATTTTGCCGATGTATGCATCGCAGGTCGAATTATGAGTGTAAGAGATATGGGCAAGGCAAATTTTGCTGTGCTACAAGATGCAGTGGGCAAAATTCAATTTTATATCAAGCAAGACGATATCTGCTCTGGAGAAGATAAAACCCTCTATCAAACAGTATGGAAAAAACTGGTAGATATTGGTGATATTATTGGTATCAAAGGCTATGTTTTTACAACCAAAACTGGAGAAACTTCCATTCATGTAAAAGAATTTACGCTGCTTACAAAATCATTGAGACCCCTTCCAATTGTAAAAGAAAAAGACGGTGAATCTTTTGATGAAGTAACAGATCCTGAATTCAGGTATCGTCAACGCTATGCCGACTTAATTGTAAACCCTGGTGTAAAAGACACTTTCATCAAACGAACCAAAATGATGAATGCTATCCGGGAATTTTTAAATGAACGAGGCGCTTTGGAAGTGGATACACCGGTACTGCAATCCATCCCAGGTGGGGCAGCAGCCAGACCTTTCACTACGCATCACAATGCATTGGACGTACCCATGTATATGCGTATCGCCAATGAACTCTATTTAAAAAGATTGATTGTTGGTGGTTTTGAATGGGTATATGAATTCAGTAGAAATTTTCGCAACGAAGGAATGGACAGAACCCATAATCCTGAATTCACCGTACTCGAATTTTATGTGGCATATAAGGATTATGAATGGATGATGGAGACAACCGAACAATTATTGGAAAAAGCTGCCATTGCTACCAATGGTGCTACTAAAGTAATGGTAGGTGAAAAAGAAATTGATTTTAAAGCTCCTTTCAAACGCATTACCATGTTTGATGCCATCAAGGAATTCACTGGATATGATATCAGCGAAATGGATGAAGCCGGCATTCGTACCGTTTGCGCAGCACTAAAAATTCATGCAGATGCAAAATGGGGAAAAGGAAAATTGATTGATGAAATCTTTGGTAGCAAATGCGAGGGAAATTATATTCAACCAACATTTATTACGGATTATCCCGTAGAAATGAGTCCACTAACAAAAAAACATCGTAGCAAACCCGGACTAGTAGAGCGCTTTGAATTAATGTGCAATGGCAAGGAAATAGCCAATGCATATACTGAGCTCAACGACCCAATCGATCAACGGGAACGTTTTGAAGAACAAGTTAAATTGATGGAAAGAGGGGACGACGAAGCCATGTTCATCGATTATGATTTCTTACGTGCTTTGGAGTATGGTATGCCACCAACTAGTGGTATTGGCTTCGGTATCGACCGCATCGCTATGTTATTAACCAACCAACAGAGTATTCAGGATGTTTTGTTCTTCCCAATGATGCGTCCAGAAAATAATGATTAATCAATTGCCCCAATGCCCACTGGATTTTTAGATTAATCCACTGGGCATTTTTTTATACCTGTCTTTCCTCCACTTATCAATTTCTACTTCCCATTTCTGATCAAAAAAGTTATCTTGTCCATTCAATTAAACTCATTGAACATGACAATAACAATGAAAAAAATGGCAACTGTCCTACTATTGACAGTGGCTGGGTTTGCAGCCAATGCGCAGAAAAAAGAACTGACTGATGAACAATATTTCAAAGGCAGCTTTAAGGGCATTACCCAGGCATTGCCAATTGCATCCAGCTGGCTCGACGAAAGCCATGTGGTAATTAAAAGGGAGGGAAAATCATTCGTACTTGACTGCAAAACAGGAAAGGAAACCGATTATATAGCTCCTGAGGTTAAAATGGGTTCTGTTACAGTGAAACCTCAGGTAGTAACTAAATCTGGGGACTTGTATTGGAGAAAAAATACCGAAGATATTCAATTAACACACGACAAAGACAAAGAAACCAATCCAGTAATCAGTCCAGATAGTAACTATGTAGCGTACACGAAAAATAATAACTTGTATACCGTTAACCTTACTACACTAAAGGAAACTCAGCTTACTACTGATGGTAGCGATGTTATCTTAAATGGGTACGCTAGTTGGGTATACATGGAGGAAATATTAGGCCGCGCCAGTCAATACCGTAGTTTTTGGTGGAGCCCCGACAGTAAAAAAATTGCTTATTTCCGTTCAGATGATACCAACGTACCTGTATTTACCATTACCGATGGAACTGGCCAGCATGGCCTGGTAGAAAAAGAGCGATATCCCAAAGTAGGAGATCCTAATCCATCCGTAAAAGTAGGCATTGTATCACCAGCTGGAGGTGCTACTGTTTGGAGTGATTTCAATGAAAAAGAGGACCAGTATTTTGGTATGCCCTATTGGAAACCCGATGGCAGTTCATTATTAGTACAATGGATGAATCGTTTACAAAATAACCTGATTATTTATGCAGTAGACCCAGCTACTGGTGCTAAAAATGAATTTTATACCGAAACACAAAAAACTTGGATTGACCTTGATGATAATAACCGCATCGAGTTTCTGAAAAATGGCAAGGGTTTTATTCTTAGTAGTGATGCTACGGGTTGGAAGCATCTTTATTATTATGACATGAACGGAAAGCTCATTAATCCAATTACCACTGGAAATTTTACAGTTACCGATTTGAATTATGTGGATGAAAAAAATTTGATAATATATTTTACGGCTCGAAGTAAAGAAAATTCTGCTACCCGTGATTATTATAGAGTGAACCTGGATGGTAAAAAATTACAAAGATTGACCTTTGGTAATTTTAACCACGCTTTTATCAATGCATCACCCAATAGCGAAAATTTTATTACTACTTATGGTAACGCTACCAGCCCCAACAAAATGGCCTTGGTAAATAATAAAGGGAAACTGATTAAAGAATTAGGCGATGCCAAGGGACCTGATTATGATGCTTATAATTTGGCAAAAACCGAGTTGGTAAGAGTGAAAAGTGACGATGGTTTATACGATTTACCCATGAAGATAACTTGGCCATTGAATAGAGAAGCAGGAAAAAAATATCCTGTATTGATTTCAATTTATGGCGGCCCCAATGCTGGCACCGTTTCTGATGCCTTTCAATTATCCGGCACACAGCAATGGTATGCCAAAGAAGGTTTAATACAAGTAGCAATGGATCATCGCGCCAGCGGCCATTTTGGAAAAGAAGGGGTGAATTATATGTACCATAATTTGGGCGACTGGGAATTAAAAGATTATAGCACCATGGTAAAATGGTTGATTGCCAATGGCGGGGCAGATGAGAAAAAGATTTGCATCACTGGGTTTAGTTATGGTGGGTATATGAGTTGTTTGGCAGTTACCAAATTTAGTGACGTATTTACTTATGGCATGGCTGGTGGTAGCGTTACTGACTGGACATTATACGATAGCCACTATACGGAAAGATATATGGGCACGCCTGCTAATAATCCTGATGGGTATAAAACAAGTTCTGTATTAAATTTTACTGATAAATATAAAGGTGGATTGCAAATTGTACATGGTGTAATTGATGACAATGTACACCTGCAAAACAGTATCCAACTCATTAGCAAATTACAAGATGCCAAAAAAGATTTTGAATTTATGATGTACAGTGGTGGTCGCCATGGTTGGGGTGGAAATAAAGGCTTGCATTTTCAAAACCTGAAAACCAAATTCATCTATAAATATTTATTGGAGAAAGAAGTGCCTGCTACCATGTTGAAATAATCCATTCAATACATTCCTGTTAAGCAGTTCTTCATAATATAACTGAATAAAAAAAGCCGTTCTAAATTTAGAACGGCTTTTTTTTATTACCTAGCACTTGCTGGCAACGGCTTATCTCTTTTAAGCATCTCTGCTCTATTGGCCATTTCCCAGGCGGTATGAAAAATCATGCGAACTCTTTTTTCATACAGTGGCCAATTAATTTTTTCAATGGTATCAGTAGGTCGATGATAGTCGGCTTTTAGCATGCCGTCATAAAAAAACAAAATGGGCACTCCCTTACGGGCAAAATTATAATGGTCGCTTCTGAAATAAATGCGATTCGGGTCATTTGGGTCATCAAATTTATAATCGAGTATAAGATTTGCGGAGGCAAGATTCGCTGCTTCATTTATAATGGGCAATTCGCTACTCAGTTTGTCATGACCAATTACATATACATAATTCATACTGTCGGCAGTCTTACGTTCAGTATCAATTCTTCCTACCATATCCGTATTTAAATCAACACTCGTTTTATCTAGCGGAAAAAATGGGTGTTCACTATAATATTCACTACCCCATAATCCTTTTTCTTCACCACTCACCGTCATAAACACAATGGTTCTTCTGGGCTTATACCCAGCAGCAGCAGCTTTGGCAAAAGCCTCGGCCATTTGAATAACCCCAACAGTTCCACTGCCATCGTCATCGGCTCCGTAATAAATTTTTCCATCGTGCATACCCAAGTGATCGTAGTGGCCCGTTAAAAAAACATATTCATCTTTTTTATCGGTGCCTTCAATCATACCAGCCACATTGCTAGCATAAATGGTAGTGCGAAATTTCTCAAATTGATAATTGATTTTGCTTTTAGATTCAGTAAGCCACTGTTTTTCAATGGGCAAATAAGCTTTAGCTATTTTTAATAAAGTGTCAAAATTGGGAAGCATTGTTTTTGCAAATTCATGCGAGATCTGTGCAAAATTGATACTCTTCACATCTGAATTGTTTCTTGGGAAGTAGACACCTGTTTTTTTGCCATTGTCCACTGCACGTTGATTGAATGCTTCCTGATTGGGATTGATAACAATGGCACCAATAGCACCTTTAGAAGCAGCTAACTGTAATTTTTTACTGATACCAGGGAATGTCCATTCGCTTCCCCGCTTTCCTCCGCTAATAATATAGTTGCCATCTTTTTTGGGTTCGCCTAATATAAAAACGACTACTTTGCCTTTTACATCAAGGTCTTGATAGTCACTGTATTTTTCATCCTCAATGCCATATCCAATAAATAAAAGTTTTTTCCCTTTAAACTTTCCAGTTTCGTTTGCATTTAAAGGGGTAATATAATCCTTTCCAAAAACGGCTTCTTTTCCACCAATGATTAGTGTTACACTTTGTAAACTATCCTGAAAGAGTGGATATAATTGTTGGTACCCTTTTAAAGCAGGAATAGGTAATAAACCCATTCCCTTGAATTGTGATTCAATATAGTCTGCCGCTTTTCTTTGGCCGGCTGTGCCAGTTTCCCGGCCTTCCATTTCGGCACTTGCTATGATACTTAGT
>CAIOIZ010000082.1 GCA_903858475.1 uncultured Bacteroidota bacterium | reverse complement strand
TTCTGCTGCAATTACTCTAGATGGAATATTGTTTTTAACAACCGCTTCAACGCATTGAAGCCTAAATCTGTAATCGTACTTGATTCTTTTGTTCATAAAAATGCCCCCATTAAGTGTCTAACTTTTTGGGGGCAGTCTAAAGCAGGGCTTAATAATTATTGAAATATATTTTATTTTTTATTGCTTTCCAATTGAGTCATTGCCATCACTTGTTTCATGGTCTTTTCCATTCCTTCGCTACTTCCATCCAGGAAGATTACGTTGCCTTTGCCATATTCAGCAAAATTCTTGATAGCTTCTACCCACATACTAAATAAAATAACATTGGTATCCAGATTGGCTTGTTTCATTTCTGATGCAGCCTGACTCATACCCTTGGCCACTTCTTCTCTGAATAATGCCACCCCTTGTCCACGTAATTGAGCAGCTTGTCTTTCGGCTTCTGCGGCAATTTTTATTGCATTACCTTCTGCTTCTGCAGCCTTGGTTTTGGTAATCAATAAAGCCTGTCCTTCGTTTTCGGCAGCAGCTTTCAAATTATTAGAAGCAACTACTTTGCTCATACTGGTAATAATCGCTTCATCAAATGTGATATCATTGATTTGCAAATCCTGCAAATGATATCCCCAGCTTTCCAAGGTAATATCTACTTGTTCTTTTACATTTTCAACAATGTCTCTTCTTACATTCAGCACTTCTGCTTGTTTTTTAGTAGAAACAAAAGCACGAATACTGCCTTCCACCGTGCGAATCAAAGCCTGCATCAAGTCTTTATCGCTGATAAACTTAAATGCTACGTTTTTAATTGTTTCTTCTTCCACATTAATAACAGAATACAATAACATGGATTTGAAATATACATTGGCCTGATCTACCGTTACAGCCTGAAATTCCAATTCCACCGAGCGATTCTGAATACTTACTTTTTTATAAATCTGCTCTAAAAAAGGAATTTTGAAATTCAAACCAGGACGCATGATACGGCGGTATTTACCAAACATCGTTACCACTCCAATCGTACCTTGGTTAACAGTTACAAAGCAGCTTAAAAATGCGAGTACTAGTAGAAGTATCCACCAATAATCAATATAATTTTCCATTAAAATAAATTTAGACTTGAAGGTATATATTTTTTAGCTGCTAGGATATTATTTTTATATGACTCCAATCAGCCGAAACGACAATTTTTTAACAAAATGCAGTTTGGGCAAGGATTGTACGCAGGTGTATTGTTAAAACTTTGCACCCCCAAAATACTTCCTTAACTTCGTGCCGATTTTAAAATCTTCACGATAATAATTTAGTTCAATATGTCAATTCTTGTTAATAAAGACTCCAACATCATTGTTCAGGGTTTCACTGGTACAGAAGGCACTTTCCATGCCACTCAAATGATAGAATATGGTACAAATGTAGTAGGTGGCGTTACGCCGGGTAAAGGTGGCAATAATCATTTGGAAAGACCTGTTTTTAATACCGTTGCCGACGCCGTTAAATCTGCCGGCGCCAATGTTAGTATCATTTTTGTTCCCCCTGCATTTGCAGCGGATGCTATCATGGAAGCAGCAGACGCAGGCATTGCCCTGGTAGTTTGTATTACAGAAGGAATTCCAGTTCAGGATATGGTGAAAATAAAAAACTATTTACAGAACACTACTACACGATTAATAGGGCCTAACTGTCCGGGTATCATTACTGCAGATGAATGTAAAGTAGGTATCATGCCGGGCTTTATTTTCAAAAAAGGTAAGATTGGTATCGTATCTAAAAGTGGCACGCTTACTTACGAAGCAGCTGATCAGGTGGCAAAGGCGGGTTTGGGCATCTCTACTGCCATTGGCATTGGTGGAGATCCTATCATTGGCACAACAACTAAAGAAGCCGTTGAATTATTTATGAATGACCCAGAAACAGATGGCATTGTAATGATTGGAGAAATTGGTGGGGGCATGGAAGCAGAAGCAGCCAGGTATATTCAAAGTACTGGAAATAAAAAACCAGTGGTTGGATTTATTGCTGGTCAAACGGCCCCTCCTGGTCGTCGTATGGGACATGCTGGCGCCATTGTAGGCGGAGCGGATGATACGGCAGCTGCAAAAATGAAAATAATGGCCGAATGTGGTATACATGTAGCTGCAAGTCCTGCCGATATTGGAAAGGAAATGGCAGCAGCGATGAAAAAATAAATCATATACCCCAAAATATAAAAATGCCCTGGATAACCAGGGCATTTTCGTTTCCCAACTTACTCCTCTCCCCTTCTATTGTCTCCCCTTCTTTCACGATTGCGATCATCCCTATCGTCCCAATCATTTTTTCTTTGCCTGTCTCTGTCACGATCATATCCGCGACCTTGACCATTGCCATTGTTTCCATATCCGCCATCATTGTACCCTCTGTTGATGGCTCTTTCTGTAAGCATGGCCTGCCCATACGCATTGATCAAGAGGCTTGTTTCATAACCGCCTTTCAGGTAAATGTTGGCTGTGTACAATACCACTTTACGTTGCTTTCCAAAAAAGCCAGACCGCCATTCATATACCTGCAACTGATGTCTACCTGCTACAATCGAGGATAGATAGATGCTATTCCTATACCCATTACCGTTATTGGATTGATAGATGGCATTGTTATCTATTGAAACATATACCATGCGGTTATTGGCTGTACTAACAACGAGTGCTGCATTTTGAAAATTATTATTTCCTTGACCCTGTCTTCCATTGTCGCGCCACTGCGCTGATGCAGTAATAGCTGCACTTGCTAAGACAATCATTAGTAAACTCTTTTTCATGTTTGTAAATTTTAAAGTGAATAAAAACGGCTCTGTATCCATTTGTTCAATTGGCCTGCCGCAGTTACCAATAGAAACTAAAGAATTGTTACCCCACGGTCGCAATAAAACTGCAAAAAAAGATTTCATAATTTGATTCCTCCTTTATCAATAGATTCAAACGGCATGCCAGCATGCCACAACAGTTTTAGCCAATAAAAAGTTAAAGGAAAAATAACGCAGGATTCTTTATGCAATGCGGCAAAACACTGCATCAAACTGCTGGTAATGCATGAATAAAAGCATAAAGCAGTCAATAACAAATTGTAACTTGTAATAAAATATAACATCTATGTTTCTCAAAAAACTCCTGCTCATCCTGTTTGTAGCAATCAGCAGTTTCGATGCATTTTCACAAATCAACGATTATAAAGCCAATTGGAAAAAAGTAGAAGATTTCGAAAAAAAGGGGCTTACCCAATCAGCCAAAGAAGAAGTCAGTAAAATTTACGAATTGGCTGTAAACGAAAAACAGCCTGCGCAGCAAATAAAATCGAGCATCTACCTCATCAAGTACCGCAATATGGTAGAAGAGGAAAGCAATGAGAACAATATTTTTTATGTAGACAGCCTCATTCAGAAAGCAACACAACCGGCCAAAAATATTTTACAAAGCTTGCAAGCCGAGACGTTCTGGCAATACCTGCAAAATAATCGCTGGAAGATTCGCAGCCGAACTGAATTATCAAATGTAAAAAGCAAGGATATTCGGACTTGGGGAATAGAAAAAATATATCAAACGATTAGCCTTTTATATCAATCATCTTTAGAAAACGAGGGTCTATTGAAATCAACTGAAATTGATGGCTTTGATCCGGTATTAACAAAAGGAATCAACACTCGAAACTTACGCCCAACCTTATACGATTTTTTAACACACCGCGCTTTGGATTTTTTCATGACGGGAGAGTCTGATTTAACTAAACCCTCCTATGTATTTATCATCAACGACAGCAAGGCCTTTGCGCCTGCAGCTGAATTTGTAAAAGCCAACTTCAAAACAAAAGATAGTAGCTCCCTGCAATTAAAAGCAGTGTTACTATTACAAAATCTATTAAGTTTTCACTTAACAGATAGCAATCGGGATGCATTACTCGATGCAGATCTAAAAAGACTAAGCTATGTAAATAGCAATGGCGTTTTTGTCAATAAAGAACAATTGTATGAAAAGGCTTTACTGCAATTAGAAGAAAGATATGCAGACAATCCAATGAGTGCTACCGCATCTTATTTACGTGCAAATCTGTATTATCAACGAGGCAGCAACTATGATCCTTTTACCAATACTACGTCCCAATACGAAATAAGAAGAGCCAAGGAGTTGGCGATTATTACGGAAAAGAAATTCCCCAAATCGGAAGGAGGCATTAATTGCCATAATTTATTGAGCACCATTTTGCAGCCATCGCTTTATATTCAAACGGAAGAGGTAAACACTATTAATGACCCTTTCCGCAGTTTCGTTAAATACAAAAACATCAAGA
The DNA here is from genome assembly GCA_903858475.1 of uncultured Bacteroidota bacterium. Classification (GTDB taxonomy): domain Bacteria; phylum Bacteroidota; class Bacteroidia; order Chitinophagales; family Chitinophagaceae; genus Ferruginibacter. The sequence goes on along the minus strand of CAIOIZ010000082.1, from coordinate 35,291 downwards.
ACCTTTACCTGCGCCTCATAAAAACCTCCAATGAAGAACTCAAAATAATTAACCGGGAAGAGGGGGCAGAAATTTATTGGAAAAAAATAACTGCCTTAAAAGCATTGAAAAGCTGGCAGCAGGAGCTACCCAACTTGCAGGATTTTCAAGAGCATAGTACAGAAATAAAAATCGATGGTGTTGACAATGGCATCTATTTGCTACTGGCTAGTGTTGAACCAGATTTTGGCCTCAGCAAAAACCTAGTTGCCAAGCAATTGTTTTATGTAAGTAATATCAGCTGTATCAGCAACAATAAATCCGACTACTATGTTTTAGACAGAAATACTGGTCAACCATTGTCGGGTGCATCCATACAATTATGGGAAAGAGAATACAATTACAATGCCCGAAAATATGATGTTTCAAAAGCAGAGAAATATATTACTGATGCCAATGGCTTTTTTAAAATAAAAAAAACCGAAGGGAGTCGCACCTATCTTTTCCAAATTAAAATGGGCAAAGATGAATTATTCATGGATGAATATCGGGATAGCGATAATTACTATGACTCTTACGAACCAGTTTACAAATCAACTACTTTCTTATTTACAGATAGAAGCATTTACCGCCCTGGGCAAACCATTTACTTCAAGGGTATTGTAGTGCAAACAAAAAAGGATGCACAGCGATCAGCTGTACTGCCTGGTTTTAAAACAAAAGTCATTGTACAAGATGCCAATTATCAAAAAATCGGTTTAATAGAAGTGGTATCCAACGAATTTGGTAGCTATCATGGAAGTTTTACCCTGCCTACTGGTGGAATGAATGGACAGTTTAGTTTATTAGATTCAATGACCGATGTTAGCAAATATATTCAGGTAGAAGAATATAAACGACCCAAATTCTTTGTAACACTTGCAAAACCTGCTGGCACTTACCGACTAAATGACACAGTAAAAATTACCGGTACCGCCAAAGCCTATGCAGGGAATTCTATCGATGGCGCATCTGTAACGTATACGGTTGTACGCAAAATAAGGTACCCCATATGGTGGGACTGGTATGGCCGTGGCAACAATGGCCAGCAGCAAGAAACTGCCATCAGCAATGGAATGGTAAAGACAGATGCCAACGGTGTTTTTACCATCCACTTTAAAGCGATGCCCGATGAAACGGTAGATAGCAAAAGTCAGCCTACTTTTTACTATGAAGTAAAAGCAGATGTTACCGATATCAACGGCGAAACCAGGTCAGACAATACCACTGTGGCAGTCGCTTATCAGATGTTACAAATTAGCATTGACATAAATACTCCTTTGCCGGCAGCATCCTTACAATCGCTGACTATTCGGAGTACTAATTTGAATGAGGTTTTTGAAAAAACCAATTTGCAAGTCAGTATAAATCGATTGCAATCAAACGACAAAATACTTAGGTCGAGGTATTGGGAAATACCGGATCAATTTACCATGAGTAAAGACGAATTCAATCGGCATTTCCCCTTCGACTTGTACAAAGACGAAGCCAAAATGAGTAGCTGGCCTGTTCTTAATAAAACAATGGAAGTGAATGACAGTAGTAATGAAAAAGGGATATTCAAATTACCCAACCGAAAATGGGAAGATGGCTGGTATAAAATAATTGCTACCGCACAGGATAAGTATGGAGCAGAAGTAAGAGCAGAGGCATTTTTGCAATTGACTGCACCTGCTAACAGCAAACCCATTACTGAACCCATTGCCATCACCATAAAAAAAGCTACGGCCAATCCTGGAGAGCAATTTGATTACAGCATTGCTACTGGATTTGAAAAAATATGGCTGCTACATGCCATGGTCAAAATGAATGCTGCTGCTAAATTTACCTACCCCATTATATCCAATAAAAGCAGTGTTAATTTTTTGGAGCCCATACTGGAATCGGACCGAGGCGGCATGGCCCTATCGTATAGTTTTGTACAACACAACAGGGTATACAAAGGACAGCAATTATTGTATGTACCTTGGAATAATAAAGATTTAAAAATTGAATACAGCAGTTTTAGAGACAAGATTTTGCCAGGCAGCAAAGAAAAATGGTCGGTGAGTATCAAAGGCAATCAGGGAGAAAAAGTAAGTGCTGAAATACTTGCTGCCCTGTATGATGCATCTTTAGATCAATTTGAAACACAGTCTTGGAGTGCATTGAATATATGGCCATCCTTATATAAAACAATTTTATGGAATGCGCAGGGCTTCACCAGAGTTAATTCCGAGGAGCACAGCGACAGGCTATATAGTTACCTTCTTGCTGCAGGAAAATCCTATGACCATTTAATGTATGTAGAGGGGTTATACTATCGCAACCGCATGGAATATTATAGCTTAGATGCAAAAACGAGTTCGAGGGTACCTCCTCCCCCTCCTTCCGCCGCACAAGGCTGGGCAGATAGCAATCAAGCCTTGAATGAAATAGTTGTAACTGGCTATGCAATTAACAAAAGCATTGCTTTTAAAAAAGAAGATGAAAAGATTGAAACAGAAAAGACGCCAATCAATAACGCACCAGTACAAGTACGAAAAAATTTCAACGAAACAGCTTTCTTTTTACCAGAACTTAGAACCGATAGCAATGGCAATGCTAGTTTTGAATTTACCATGCCCGAAGCCTTGACTGAATGGAAACTCATGACCTTGGCGCATACCAAGGACATCGCCAGTGGATATATAGAAAAAACAACCATCACTCAAAAACCATTGATGGTACAACCCAATGCACCTCGATTTTTTCGAGAAGGTGATAAAATGGAATTCAGTGCTAAAATTGTTAACCTAAGTGACAGTGAAGTAACGGGCACTACTCAATTAGAATTACTAGATGCTGCGAGTAACAAGCCCGTTGATGGTTGGTTCAAAAATATTTTCCCTAATCAATACTTTACTATTCCTGCTGGCCAAAGTGTAGCCGTGAAGTTTCCAATAGAAATACCCTATCTATTCAATTCGGCATTAACCTATCGCATCATTGCCAAAACCAGTCAGTTCAGCGATGGAGAAGAAATGGCTTTGCCGGTATTGACCAATAGAATGCTGGTAACTGAATCAATGCCACTTTCCCTAAGAGGAGTCAACACTAAAAAATTTGTTTTTCAAAAATTATTACAATCCGACAATGGCGCTGCGAGTACACTGCAGCACCATGCACTAACGGTTGAGTATACCAGCAATCCCGCTTGGTATGCTGTACAAGCCCTGCCTTATTTGATGGAATATCCATATGAATGTGCGGAACAAAGTTTCAATCGATTTTATGCCAACAGCTTGGCCTCTTATGTAAGCAACAATGCGCCCAAAATAAAAGCGGTATTTGACAAATGGGCTGCAGCCAAAGGAGCTGATAGTGCTGCTTTATTAAGCAACTTGCAAAAAAATGAAGAATTGAAATCGGCCCTCTTACAGGAAACGCCATGGGTACTGGAAGCAAAGAATGAGCAGGAGCAAAAGAAAAACATTGCGCTATTATTCGACATCAACCGAATGAGTAAGGAGATGGATCGAACTTTTAAAATTTTAAAAGAACTACAAAGCGGCAATGGCGGATTTACCTGGTTCAAAGGTGGCCCCGATGACCGCTACATGACCCAATACATCATTACAGGTATCGGACATTTAAGAAAACTAAATGCCCTAAAAGGCAATACCTACGAGCAAATAAAAAAACTGGTAGACAATGCCGTTCCTTATTTGGACAGACTGATTAAAGAAGACTATGACTTCTTGGTGAAGCATAAGGTCAAATTAAAAGAAAATCAATTATCCACCACCGCTATTCAATACCTGTACATGCGTAGCTTCTTTGAAGAATACAAAATTCCAGATGCTTCGTCTATAGCTATACGTTATTACAAAGGTCAAGCCAAGCAATATTGGCTGGGACAGTCTAAATATATGCAAGCGATGATTGCGTTGAGCCTACACCGCGATCATGACGCCATTACACCCAAGGCCATCCTTCGTTCGCTCACCGAAAATGCTATTGTAAAAGAAGAGATGGGCATGTATTGGAAGGAATGGACCAATAGTGGCTATTGGTGGTACCAAGCGCCTATTGAAAGTCAGGCGCTAATGATTGAAGCCTACAGCGACATAGAAAATAATGCAGCGAGAGTAGATGACCTCAAAACCTGGTTGCTCAAACAAAAGCAAACCCAAAATTGGAAAAGCACCCGTGCCACTGCAGAAGCTTGTTATGCTTTGTTGTTGAATGGCAATAATTGGCTGAATGAAGAAAAGGAAGTAAACATTCAATTAGGCAATACCCTTGTTAAAAGTACGGATGCAGCTACCGAATCAGGCACGGGGTATTTCAAAAAAAGAATGGAAGGCAAGGATGTAAATGCTACACTGGGGAATATTGAAGTAAGTATTCGCAAGCCAGACGGACAAGCAGCGACTAGCAGCAGCAGTTGGGGTGCTGTTTACTGGCAATATTTTGAAAATCTCGATAAGATAACAGAAGCGGCAACTCCCCTTCAATTGAAAAAACAATTGTTCATCGAAGTAAATACCGATCATGGCAAACAATTGAATGCGCTGGAGGATGGTGCTCAATTGAAAGTAGGTGATAAAGTGAAAGTGCGCATTGAGTTAAGGGTTGACCGCGACATGGAATATGTGCACATGAAAGACATGCGGGCTTCTTGTATGGAGCCTGTGAATGTAATTAGTGAATACAAATACCAGGGTGGACTAGGATATTATGAAAGCACCAAGGATGCCAGTACCAATTTCTTCTTCGGCTGGTTGAATAAAGGCACTTATGTTTTCGAATACCCCTTGTTTGTAACACATGCCGGCAATTTCAGTAATGGCGTTACTAGTATTCAATGCATGTATGCGCCAGAATTCACTGCGCACAGTGAAGGCATTCGCATTACAGTAGAATAAATGCTACTATTAATTTTCAAGTGCTGGCAACAAAATTGTCAGCACTTTTTTTATGGAATGCGAAATCGGCTTAATTTTAATAAATTCAAACATTCACCACAAATTTTACAAAATGGCTCAGGAGGACAATTATCAAATACCATTGAGGTTTCGCAAGATGGAAAACCTGCACATCGTTTTTTGGCTATTAAAAGATATCAGCTGGTGCATGGTATGGCGCCCATTGGGCATTGCCATGATTTTCCCTACTTTGATTATTGCCATAGTCATTACTTGGCGCAACCGAGAATACATGAGTGAAATTTGTCACAATGCCGCCATTGTATTTTGGATTTCGGCAAATGCCTATTGGATGGTCAGCGAATTCCTACATTTTGATGCCCTGCCGCTTTGGGGCGACTATACCTTTAAGCATATTGCCATTCTACCTTTTGTAATTGGCATTCTGCTATTGGGCTATTATTATTTGGTCTGGAAACCAATGAATAAGGAAAAGGTAGAGACCATGTAAAAATTCCGTCCGAATGGCAGCAATGGAGCTTCACTGCTTCCTAACCGATGAAACATAAGCTTAGTCAACCAGATGGCAAGTTCACTATTTTCTCATCAATCCCACTCCCACTCTACCCATCTATTTGTATCTTTGCCGCTCAATTAATTTTACTATGTATAGGAGTCATACTTGCGGCGAATTAAGGCTGGCGGATAATCAAAAAGAAGTTACCCTGTCGGGATGGGTACAAACCATTAGAAAATTTGGCAGCATTAGCTTTGTTGATTTACGAGATCGGTATGGTATCACACAGTTATTGTTTTCCGAAAACCATCATCCTCAATTGGAAGCCAATCCTTTGGGGCGCGAATTTGTATTGCAAGTAAAAGGCATTGTAAACGAGCGCAGCAACAAAAACCCCCAACTACCAACTGGGGATATAGAAATTGCTGTTAGTTCATTCAGTATTCTTAATAAATCGGCCGTCCCTCCTTTTACCATTCAGGATGATACCGATGGAGGAGATGATCTTCGCATGAAATATCGTTACCTCGATTTGAGAAGAAATGCAGTGAAGAAAAATTTGGAGATCCGTTATTCGGTAAACCGTAGTGCTAGAAACTATCTGCATGAAAATAATTTCATGGATATCGAAACTCCCTTTCTGATTAAATCCACCCCAGAAGGCGCGCGCGATTTTGTAGTGCCCTCTCGTATGAATGCCGGACAATTTTATGCCCTTCCTCAAAGTCCACAAACCTTTAAGCAATTGCTGATGGTGAGTGGCTACGACCGCTATTACCAGATTGTAAAATGTTTCCGCGATGAAGATCTTCGAGCCGATCGTCAACCAGAGTTTACACAGATCGATTGCGAAATGTCGTTTGTAGAACAGGAAGATATTTTGCAAATGTTTGAAGGACTGGTAAAGCGCATTTTTAAAGACGTTAAAAATATCGACTATACGGAAATTGTACAAAGGATGACCTGGGAAGAAGCGATGTGGAATTACGGCAATGACAAACCTGATATTCGTTTCAACATGCAGGTCTGTAACCTGAAATTCCCTGCCCATACTTTCCCTACAAAAGAAAGCCTGTCAGCCTTGATTGAAGGGGTTGCTTTTCCTGTATTTGACAATGCCGAAACAGTGGTAGCCATCGCCGTACCTGGTTGCAGCGAATATAGCCGCAAACAAACCGATGAACTAACGGAATGGGTTAAACGCCCACAAATTGGCATGAAGGGACTTGCTTTTATCAAATGCAATGCTGATGGCAGTTTCAAAAGCAGCATGGATAAATTCTATTCAGAAGAAAAACTAAAAGCCATGGCAGCAGCAGCAGGTGCAAAACCGGGCGACCTGGTATTGTTATTGGCTGGGGCAGAAGAAAGAACTCGCAAAGCCATCAGCGATTTGCGTTTATACTTAGCCCAAACATTGGGATTACGGAAGAATGACGAATTCAAACTTTTATGGGTAATCGATTTCCCCTTGTTTGAATATGATGAAGAAGGCAATCGCTGGGTAGCCCGTCACCATCCATTCACTTCGCCCAAGCCCGACCAAATTGCCACCATGATTAACAACAATCCGGCCATTGAAAATGCAGCAGAATACCTTAAACATCCTTATGCCAGCATCAAAGCAAATGCTTATGACATGGTATTGAATGGCAATGAAATTGGGGGAGGCTCTATTCGTATATTCCAACGTGAATTACAAGAAAAAATGTTTGCCGCTTTAGGCATGGATGCCGAAGAGCAACAACATAAATTTGGATTTTTACTAGGCGCTTTTGAATATGGTGCACCGCCACATGGTGGTATTGCTTTTGGATTCGACAGACTCTGCGCATTATTGGGAGGCAGCGAAGGTATTCGTGATTTTATCGCTTTCCCTAAAAACAATAGTGGTCGTGATGTTATGCTAGATGCCCCAAGCACCATTGATGATAAACAATTTGAAGAACTACAAATTAAATTGAATCTGAAATAAATAAGTACTGCAAATAAAGCGGTGGCTAATTGCCGGAGGCAATGCTGATGGCCATTTCTTAAAAATGGCAATATTTTTGCTGTATGTAACAGTAAATAAAATATGCTTATCTTTTCAATCTAATTCAACACTTATCATATGAATTTGAAAAAACTATTTGTTTATTCCAGCTTACTATTTGTGCTGGTAGCTTGTAAAAAAACAAAAACTGGTACAGGTGATTCCATTGCTGCTAAAACCATGCTGGATGTTGCCTATGGCACCGATCCTTTACAAAAAATGGACATCTATCTTCCTGCCAATCGCAGTATTACCAATACCAAAGTAATCGTACTCATTCATGGGGGTGCTTGGACCAGCGGTGATAAAGTTGATTTCAACGCGGCGGTAGATACCCTGAAAAAAAGACTGCCCGATTATGCAATTTTTAATATCAATTATCGATTGGCTATTGCGCCCAGTACCAACCTATTTCCCACACAGGAAACAGATGTTAAGTCGGCGATGGAATTTATTTACGGCAATGCCAGTATTTACCTGATCAGTAATAAATGGGCTTTTTTAGGTGCCAGTGCTGGTGCACACCTTGCGATGTTACAAGCCTATAAATATAGCAGTCCATTAAAACCAAAAGTAGTCGCTTCTTTATTCGGACCCAGCGATATGGCTGATATGTATACTAACCCTGCCGGTGGCAACCCTGTATTAAGCGGCCTGGTGGCTGCATTGATGGGGGGCACTCCTGCAGCAGTACCTGCATTGTATAGTAGCAGTAGCCCTGTTACCTATATTGGTGCAAGTTCACCAGCAACGATCTTGATTCATGGGGGACTCGATCCAATTGTTAGACCACAACAATCAATGGCCGTACAAGCTAAACTGATTATTGCTGGGGTAACCAATCAATATGTTTTTTATCCAACAGGTGGCCATGGCGATTGGGATGCCGCCACTTATACTGATACTTTCAATAAAATTCAGGCTTTTCTTGCCGTTAATAACCCCTAATAGGATTGACCATACAGCAGGACACAATAACAGCATTTTCGCATTGGAGAAAATTATTGCATCGCAATTCCTGCACCCTATTTGCAAGGTGCAGCAGGCGAGTATTTCAATGGGTGCTTGCTTTACACATTGCAGTTCTTTTTTTAACCAATAACAGTAATGCCCAAACGCAAAATACCCCTATCGTAAAAGCAACGACCAAGGCCAATCGCGAAAAAACTTATTCCAATATTATCCAAAATGGCATCTTACGCAATTTGGCCAAGCCGCTGTCGGATAGCACTGAATTAGACTGGCAAAATGCATTTCATGCAATGGAACTATTGCAATACAAAGAAAGCTGGGTACCAAACAAAATAACCATCGCACTACAATATTTTCCCCAGGCAACGGCTGACTTTCAAAGGGCCTTTTTGGAATTCCTATATACCAATTACCCCAAAGAATACATCCATCCAGTGAATACGATTCGTTTTGCTACGAACCTAAGTAAAATATATGCGATCTGTATGGAATACCTCCTGCAGGCAAAAAAAATAAGTTCAGCAGCAATGAGCAGTTTGGTATTCAAGCAGTTTCCCAATTATCAACTGGATAGTCTTCTTTACCCACTTGTAGCTTCCAAAACAACAATAACATACATCAATAGACGCAAAGCCATTCAAACGATTTGCAGCACTGCATTCCTATCAGGGAAACAGCTGGTGATTAGTTTTCAACGAAAAAATAGAGATTATCCTGGACTGGCCATTATCAGAGATTCTACAGGGCATTTTGTACAAGACAGCAGTGGACAAATTTTTACAATTCCACAATTGGCTAGAAGCCTTAGCAGCTTGCCATTTTATCTTACCAATGGCAATACCCCACAGGGCATTTTTCGCATGAATGGTTTTGATGTGAGTAAGAATCTATCCATCGGACCAACCACCAATATACAATTGATGATGCCTGCAGAAACGAGTAGTGCATTTTTTACAGGCGACGAATCGCAAAAAGATAGCAGTACTAGTTTACAGGCATATGAACAATTATTGCCAGCATCTATTCGCAGGTATTTTCCCCTGTATGAATCCTACTATGCAGGTAAGGCAGGCCGTTACGAAATTATAGCACATGGTAGTACGGTGAATCCAGCTTACTATATAGGAAAATCCTATTACCCGTTTACACCAACAGCAGGTTGCCTGGCCGCCAAAGAAGTCTGGAACGAACAAGATGGTAGCCGACAACAAAGCGATCAGCAATGGCTCGTTGAGGCCATCAAAAAATCAGGTTCGGGCAATGGATACCTTATAGTTATTGAAATAAATGACCTGAATAAGGCCGTCAGCCTCGAAGATGTACTACCTTACCTCAAAAATAAATAAGCGTGAAAGCATCCATTGAAACGAGGGCCGATATTGAAAAATTGGTTACCCTTTTTTATGAAAAAGTAAAAAAAGACCCGACCATTGGATTTATTTTCACCGAAAAAGTACAGCTCGATTGGCCGCATCATATTAGCGTAATCACAGATTTTTGGGAAAGTATTTTATTAGACAACCCTGTTTACCAAAAAAATGCCATGGAAGTTCATTACGATTTAAATAAAAAAATCCCACTCGAAAAAATTCATTTCGACACATGGCTACAGTTATTTTTTTGTACCCTCGACGAATTATTTGAAGGGCCGATCACCGAAAAGGCCAAAATAAGAGCCAAATCCATTGCCGATTTAATGGCCTTTAAAATGCAGCAAAACAAAGAAAACAGCTCCCCACTATAATGCAATTACACTGGACCATACAAGCTTTTGATGAACTCAGTCCCCGATGTTTATATGCTATTCTGCAATTACGCAATGAGGTTTTTGTAGTAGAACAAAATTGCGCTTACCAGGATGCTGATAACAAGGATTTAAAAAGTTTACATTTGGCTGGCTGGGACCAAGAAAAACTGGTTGCCTATGCCCGTATCATTCCGCCTGGCATATCTTATGACGAAGCCAGTATAGGAAGAGTTGTTAGTTCTCCGGCCTACCGTGGTACTGGAGCTGGAAAGGAATTAATGAATAGGGCAATCGAACATTGCTGTAGTACATTTAACTGTTCTAGCATCAAAATTGGAGCCCAACTATACCTACGTAATTTTTATGGGAGTTTGGGCTTTATTCCCTGTAGTGAAGAATATTTGGAAGATGGTATTCCACATATTGAAATGCTATTCAAAAAATAATGTATACCATACAATATTCTCCCCCTTATATCGTTTTAAACCCTTGAGATAGAGCTGTTTTGAGGAATAAGTCGGCAAAAGTAGTCTTGAAAATGAAGCATTTGAGCATTTTTTACACTACTCCCCCTAAGGAAACAAAACAACTATATCCATTATCCAATTTTCTATTTAAGACAAAATCCAGTTTCTGATGAAACCTAATTTACCATTATTTATTGGCAAATTACTGCTGCTACTCGGCTGCTGTTTCACTATTACATCTCATTCTTTTTCACAAGCCATTACTTTTGGAGATCCTGATAAAACACGTTGGGAAATAGGCTTTAATTTTGGCCCTAGTTTTTTCTTGGGCGACTTGGGTGGCAATCAAGGAAAGGGTACTGCTTTTGTAAAAGACCTCAATTTTGAATTTACCAAATTAAGCAAGGGCATCTATGTAACCATGTATCCCAATACTTGGTTAGGTTTTAGGGCTGCCGCTAATTATACATTTTTAGAAGGTGACGATGCCGTTATCAATACCAATGGCATCGATGAATTGCATCGCAAACAACGCAACCTCAATTTTCGCAGTAATGTTTGGGAAGCCTATGGTGCGATTGAATTCTTTCCACTACAATTTATTGGCCGCAACAATGAATATCCAGCAAAATTAAGACCCTATGTTTTTGGCGGACTGGGTATTTTTCATTTTAACCCACAAGGTTCATTGAAAGGTACCAATGGCAACAAAACATGGTACAATCTTCAACCACTAAGAACGGAAGGTCAAGGCATGGCCGAATATCCCAACAGCAAAGAATACAAACTAACACAAATGAATATCCCTGTAGGGGCAGGTATAAAATATATCATTTCAGATCGAGTGAATTTCAGTACTGAATTTCACTATAGAAAAACGTTCACAGACAATATTGATGATGTAAGTAAAACGTATATTGACGCCAACAATTTCATCAAATACATGAGTCCGCAAAATGCATCACTCGCAACACAATTGAGTGACAAAACCATTCCCATTATTTATCCTGGTATGACCAGGTTTGCGCCAGGTACTTTACGTGGCGATACTAAAGATGCAGACACCTATTTTACAATCGTAGCAAAAATCGGTATCCAACTCGGCACTATTTACAGTAGTTCCGGAAACAGAAGGGCGGCTAAACAAACCCGTTGCCCCGCTGTATATTAAATCTTTAAATCCAATAATGTATGAGTAACAATTTTCAACTTAACCCGGGCAGTTATAAAATAATTGCCTTCGTAACAGTTTGCCTCTTGTTGGCAATCCAGTTTGCGAAAATATAAGTCAATGTCTGTTTACGATTGATATAAAATAATGGCAGGTTATACTTTGGAAGCAGAAACCCCCAAGGAGAAGAAATGCGGTTGCATATACAACTGCTGATTACCCCTGAAACCACATATTTATCACTTCCTGGCTATGACTGCCCTATTTTAGCCTTCGTACCTAACAAGATTAAATCCATGCAATGCATGGATTTTTTTTATTTTCAAAACTAAGGATGAAAAAAATATCATTTTACTTTGCAATGGTTTTTACCCATTCAATTCAGCCTGTAAATAGAAGCCTGTAAAACTTTCTTTAACTTTTACGAGGTCTTCGGGCACTCCTTCAAACAAAACCTGTCCGCCTCCATCTCCCCCTTCGGGCCCAATATCAATAATATGATCAGCTGTTTTAATGACATCCATATTATGTTCAATTACCAATACAGTATTGCCTCTATCCACTAATTTATTAACCACTTCCAATAAATGTTGAATGTCCTGAAAATGCAATCCAGTAGTAGGCTCATCCAATATATAAAATGTTTTACCCGTGTCTTTTTTCCCAAGCTCAGTACTGAGCTTCACCCTTTGCGCTTCGCCACCACTGAGTGTAACCGCACTTTGCCCGAGGGTGATATAGCCTAAGCCTACTTCCTGCAAAACTTTTATTTTCCTATAAATAAATGGCACAGCCTGAAAGAATTCTACCGCATCGTCTACCGTCATATCCAATACATCGCTGATGCTTTTACCTTTGTAGCGTATTTCAAGGGTTTCTCGATTATATCTTTTGCCATTGCATTTTTCGCAATGCACATATACATCTGGCAGAAAATTCATTTCAATCACCCGCATCCCTCCCCCTTCACACACATCGCACCTACCCGTTTTTACATTGAAGGAAAAGCGACCTGCATTATACCCGCGAATTTTTGCTTCTGGTACCGAAGCAAATAAAGTACGTATATCGGTAAAAAATCCACAATAAGTAGCAGGGTTACTCCTCGGCGTTCGACCAATTGGACTTTGATCAATTTCTATTACCTTATCAATTAATTCCAGCCCTTTAATATTTTTATAAGGCAATGGATTGGCTTTGGAATGATAACAGAATTTACTGAGCAGGGGATACAATGTTTCATTGATAAGTGTGGACTTTCCACTACCACTTACACCCGTCACCAGTATCAATTTCCCCAATGGAAAACGAACAGAAACATTTTGCAAGTTGTTTCCCTTGGCACCTGTTATTTCAATATATTTTCCATTCCCTTTTCTCCTTTCGGCTGGTATGGCAATTTTTTTCTTGCCACTTAAGTATTGTGCTGTTTCAGCAGTTGATTTTAAAACTTCTGCGGGAGTACCTGCAGCCACTATCCTACCACCATGCATACCCGCACCAGGTCCAATATCTACTAAGTAATCGCTGGCCATCATAATATCTTTATCATGCTCCACCACCAATACACTATTGCCAATATCGCGCAAATGTTTCAAGGCTTCAATCAACCGTTGATTGTCGCGTTGGTGTAAACCAATACTGGGCTCATCGAGTATATAAGTTATGCCTTGCAGTTGAGAACCAATTTGTGTAGCCAATCGAATACGTTGTGATTCGCCACCACTCAATGTTTTAGAAGGACGATTCAATGTTAAATAGGTCAACCCAACATTCAATAAAAATTGCAGCCTTTCTCTGATCTCCTTCAATACGTCTTTCGCTATGGTATTTTGTTTTTTGTCCAGTCGTAATTCAATGCCATCAAACCAAGCTGCCAGGTTATCTAGATTTAAATTACTCAAGCTGGAAATATTTTTCCCATCTACCTTAAACCAACGACTTTCTTTTTTCAATCTAGTTCCTTCACAATCCTGACAAGGAGTAAGCTCCATGTATTTCTCTACCCAGTCTCGCATTGCTTCGGTGGTATTAGCTGCACCAAACCATCGCTTCAACATAGGAATCACCCCTTCATATTCTTCCGTATAAAAATCACTCAAAGTAGCAGTGCTGTCAATTTCTACTTTTAAATTTTCAGCCACTTCATCTAATTCTTCCTTCCCATACAGCAATACATTCATCACTTTTTCAGACAAACTATTAATGGGCTTATCTAAACTAAATTTATATTTTTTAGCCAGTTGTTGTACTTGTTTGAAAATACCCGCTTCTCTTTCTTCTCCCAATGGAGCTACGCCACCCTCATTAATTGATTTAGTGTCATCGGGAATAACGGCCGCCAGACTTACTTGGTAAACATCTCCCAAGCCCTTGCAGCTGCAACAGGCGCCATATGGACTATTAAATGAAAACGCATTGGGTGAAGGTTCTTCATAACTAATACCAGTATCCTCACACATCAATTGCTTGCTAAATTGAACAGGCTGTTCAATGCCTTCAATTAATACCAATAATAAATCTTTTCCTATCTGTAATGATTTCTGAACGCTTTGACTCAATCGAAGTTTCATGTCATCCGTTACCGGCAAACGATCGACCACTACTTCAATATCATGAATTTTATAACGATCCACCTGCATCTTTGGAACCAGGTCTTTTATTTCAGTATCAACTCTTACTTTTAAAAACCCTTTCTTTCGAGTTTCTTCAAACAACTCGCGATAATGCCCTTTTCTGCCTCTCACCAATGGTGCCAATAAACTTATTTTTTTTCCTTCATATTTCTCTATGATATGTTGCACAATCTCCTCCTCACTGAATTTCACCATTTGCTTTCCCGTATTATAACTATAGGCTTCTCCAATGCGGGCAAATAACAATCTTAAAAAATCATATACCTCTGTTACTGTACCAACGGTACTGCGAGGATTTTTATTGGTTGTTTTCTGTTCAATGGAAATAACGGGCGACAAACCAGTAATCTTATCAACATCAGGCCTTTCCATATCCCCCACAAATTGACGGGCATAGGCTCCAAAACTTTCCATATACCGACGCTGGCCTTCATTATAAATTGTATCAAATGCCAAAGAAGACTTACCACTACCACTTACCCCAGTGAAAACAACCAATTGGTTCTTAGGAATAGCAATATCCAGTCCCTTCAGGTTGTGTTCCCGGGCACCAAACACTTCAATAAAATCGTTGTGATTTATTTCCACAGCAGGTGGAATTTTCTTTGTCGCCATACTTACTAACTTGTCGTAAAGATACAAACAATTGTAGGCTTGTAAACTTGGGTGCGTTCTCTTTATTAACTTGCATTCAAATTTAAACTATGTTTTTCAATTTATTTGGCAAAAAAGAAGCGAAGCGGCAAGATGGCGTTTTCAAGGACCTGGTATTTATCCATTCCAAAGCTAAGGATGAAGCGATTTTGCAATCAGCCAAAGCAGACCCTCAGTTAATTTTTATGGCATGGTTTACTGATTCTACCAGTTATTATAAAAAATTATTTGCCGATCATGCACTTGCTGAAGAACGCATAAAAGATGGCAAGCACTGGCGTCCTTTAGGAGAAAATATCAATCACCTAGCCATGCTAGAACATCACCCTATGCAGGAAAAAGAAACAGTTCTCCTTCCTGATAATTTTACAGGCGAAATCAATGTTTTTAGTGCCCTAGACGAGCCCATGTTTAAACAATTTGGCAGCGAAAAAATGATTGGACTTATTAAATTGTTAGGCATGAAAGAATCCGAAGCAATCGAACATCCACTGGTATCAAAGTCCATCGCAAAAGCGCAGGACAAAATTGCTGCTCAAGTAGTATTTGAGCAATCAGCAGATTCGCAACAAGAATGGCTTAAAAAGAATTTCAAATCATCCGATGTTTAAACGCCCAAAACCTCAAAAAGCAATAAATAACTATCTGCTCCCAAAATAAATAAAAATATTTTTACTCTGAAAGCCTTGCTGGAAGGGCGTTTGCATGATTGATGAAAATATTGTATAGATTTTATTTGGAATTTTATTAATCGCCCCTCTATCTTTGCAGCAGTTCTTTACAAGATCGCTTATCAAGAAAGGCAGAGGGTAATGGCCCGATGAAGCCTTGACAACCTATTTCAGTTCACGCTGAAAAAAGGTGCCAACTCCATCCAAGTATACAATGTATACACGGACAGATAAGTCAGACTACAGCTTACAATATCGTCTTACAATATTATAGCTCATCTGATTTATCGGATGAGCTTTTTTTATGCAGGTAACTGCCGAAAAAAGCCTTCCGATAACCCCAGCCCTCTCTTGATTTCGCATCTTCTTAAAATTAATTTTTCACTTCTTCTTGCAAAAAATTGTATGCAGGAAGGTAAAACTCAAAAGAGATGTCTGTCAACGCAACACAACTGATTCACAGTATTCCAGTAGATGAATTAACCGGAGCTATTAGCGTTCCTATTTATCAAACCAGCACTTATGTGCAAGAATCCCCTGGTGTAAACAAAGGATATGATTATGCTAGAACTGGCAATCCAACCAGAGCAACATTGGAAGCCATTATTGCCAAACTAGAACAAGGCAGTACAGGTATTGCATTTGGAAGTGGATTAGCAGCCATTGATGCGGTTTTAAAATTATTAAAATCAGGCGATGAGATTGTAGCAGTGGATGATATTTATGGTGGTGCTTTTCGCTTATTTACCCATGTATACGAAAAGTTTGGCATTAGTGTTAAATATGTTGACACTACCAATACCAATAATGTATTTGAAGCAGTGTCTGAAAAAACAAAACTCATCTGGATTGAAACACCCACCAACCCTACTTTGAAAGTGAGTGATATTGAAGCCATCGCAAAAATCGCCAAGGCCAATTCCTGTTTACTTTGCGTGGATAATACTTTTGCTTCACCTGCCCTACAACAACCTCTTACGCTGGGAGCTGATATTGTCGTGCACAGTGCCACCAAATATTTAGGTGGTCACAGCGATCTTATTGCAGGCTTGGTAGTTACCAAAGAAAAAGAGATTGGAGAAAAAATCAAATTCATACAAAATGCCAGTGGTGCTATTCTTGCACCCTTCGATAGCTGGTTGGTCATTCGTGGTATAGAAACATTGGGTTTGCGCATACAACAACATTGCCGCAATGCGCAAGCCGTTGCTGAATTTTTAGAAACACATCCAGCTGTTGAAAATGTTTACTATCCAGGCTTGAAAACACATATCAACCATGATATTGCCAAAAAGCAAAGCAAAGGATTTGGTGGCATCGTTTCATTTACTTTGAAAAATGATACAGCAGCAGCAGCCACTGCTGTTGTAACCAATACTCAATATTTTAAACTGGCAGAAAGTTTAGGTGGTGTAAAAAGTTTACTCTGCCACCCAGCACAAATGACCCATAAATCTATCCCTGCTGAAAAAAGAAAAGCAGCTGGGGTAGCTGACAGTTTGATTAGACTTAGTGTAGGATTAGAAGAAGTGCAAGACCTGATCATTGATTTGGAAAACGCATTTTCAAAAGCCGCCCTAGTAAAAGAAGAATTCAGCAATGCAATTGTATAAGCTGTAAATAATTTCAATTCATTATTGAGGTAAAAATAAAATGATATGTCAACTGAAAATAAACTTACAATAGGCCTCTTTGGCTTTGGGGTGGTAGGAAAAGGATTGTACGACGTGTTGCACAGTACACCAACCCTACAATCAACCATTCGTAAAATATGCATAAAAAATGTCGATAAAAAAAGAGCCATCGATGCCAACTATTTTACCAGCGATAGAAACGACCTGCTTTTTAACGAGGAAATCAATGTTATTGTAGAATTAATTGACGATGCAGATGCAGCATTTGAAATTGTAAAGACAGCTTTGCAAAATAAGAAAGCAGTAGTAAGTGCGAATAAAAAAATGATTGCTGAACATTTTGAAGAATTACTCGCATTACAAAAAGAATACGGAACCCCCTTTTTGTATGAAGCAGCTTGCTGCGCTAGCATGCCTATCATTCGTAACCTAGAAGAATATTACGACAACGACTTACTTCAATCATTTCGTGGCATCATCAATGGTAGCACCAATTTTATCCTCAGCAAAATCTTCCAAGACAAACTCGAATTCAAAGAAGCCTTATTGCTAGCACAGCAATCGGGCTTTGCAGAAAGCAATCCAAAATTGGACATTGGCGGATATGATGCTGCTAATAAATTAAGTATCCTACTGGCACATTCTTTCGGGACGATTGCAAAACCAGCAACTTTTATTTTTAACGGAATTGAAAATATTTCCTTGCAAGATGCAGTAGTGGCCAAAGAAAAAAACTATTCTATCAAGCTAGTAGCCAATGCACAAAAACTCAGTAATGGAAAACTCGCAGCCTTTGTGCTGCCTCAGTTTGTAACCCCAAAAGACGACCTGTACAATGTAGAAAACGAATTCAATGCGGTAACTACTGAGAGTACATTTGCCGACAAGCATTTTTTCAAAGGAAAAGGCGCCGGCGCATTCCCCACTGCATCCGCTGTACTGAGTGATGTTTCTGCTATTCGCTATCAGTATAAATACGAATACAAGAAAATTTATCACCAAACTGATACGCTACTAACACAAGATTATTATTTGAAAGTATTTGTAAGCGTAGACCACATTGACAAAATCAACAAGGATAATTTTGAATGGATTGAAGAATGGCACAATGAATTTAAACACAGTTGGCTAACCGGTATTGTGCATGCTGGCAATTTATTTTCGAAAGATTGGTGGAAGCAAGAAGGCGTATCCTTGATTTTATACCCAGCAGCAATTATTGAAAATATCGACTATCGAAAAGTAAGTCAGCGCAGCCTTGAACTGGCTGGCGTAGTATAAATATATTTTCGCTAAAAGAGGGATGAAAAACTAAAGAGTGCATAATACCAGCACTCTTTTATTATTTTAACAGGTCATCCATATTTCGGTCATTGGAAATTTTGCCTTTGGCTTCTAACATCCGCATATCTTTTGCGTCATGCAAAAATTCGGATGCAAAAATGAAATTGTTGAGCAACTCGTTTTTACTGAATATGATTTCTGTTTTATCGCCCGACCATTCTTTTTTGCCCTGGTATAGATAAATAATATTTTCGCCAATTTCCATCACACTATTCATATCATGGGTATTAATCACCGTGGTTATATTGAATTCACGAGTAATTTCATGAATGAGCTTGTCGATAACCATACTCGTTTGAGGGTCTAGTCCCGAATTGGGCTCATCACAAAAAAGATATTGGGGATTCAACACAATGGCACGTGCAATACCCACTCTTTTTTTCATACCTCCACTAATTTCTGCTGGAAATTTTTTATGGGCATCTATGAGATTGACTCTATCTAAAACTTCGTTTACCCTTTTTACTTTGTCAGCATGATTCATTGAAGAAAACATATCCAATGGAAACATAACATTTTGTTCAACCGTCATACTGTCGAAAAGCGCAGATCCCTGAAACAACATGCCTATTTGTTGACGCAGCGATTTTCGTTCAGCTACATCCATGCTGGTAAAACTTTTACCATCATATAAAATTTGTCCATCATCCGGCTCCATTAAACCAACCAAGCATTTCTGCAAAACTGTTTTACCACTACCGCTGGTACCAATGATAAGATTGCATTTACCAGTCTGCATAACATGGCCTACGTCGTCCAACACCACTTTTCCATCAAAGGCTTTTTTTATGTTTGTAAACTCAATCATATAATAAAAATAATACGGTATTCAATTAATAATAGCGCTACTTATAGAAGCAGTGCTGCCAAAATATAATCAGCAAATAATATCATAATACAGCTCACCACTACGGAAGTGGTACTACTTCTGCCAATTTCTAATGCGCCGCCTTTTACGTAATAACCATAATAAGCAGGTATACTACTAATGATTACTGCAAACGTATATGCCTTTGCCAATGCGAATGTGACATTATAGGGCATAAAATTTTCCATTAATCCTCGATCATAGGTTTGGGTACTAAGTATATTACTAGCTGCACCTGCCAATCGACCGCCATAAATACCCAAGGCCATCGCCAACACAACCAGCATAGGTATAGTAACAAGCGCGGCCAAAATTTTAGGCATAATAAGATAAGCCTTGGTATTAATACCCATAATTTCCAATGCATCTATCTGCTCACTTACACGCATATTGCCCAGTTCACTCGCAATCTTACTGCCTACTACCCCAGCTAAAACAATACATACCAAGGTGGGTGCAAATTCTAGTATAACGGTATCTCTTACAATTTGAGCAATGGTACTCTTACTAATTAATGGACTCACCAATTGATACGCTGTTTGTACGGCACTTACCGCCCCCATAAATACAGAAATGATGGCTACAATACCCAATGAACCTACCCCAATCTCGGAGCATTGATGCATGAATTCTTTCCAATACATCCGCATGTTTTCAGGTTTCGAAAACATGCCTTTTATCATGAGCAGATAACGACCAAAATGATTAAATAAATTCATACGGTGAAATAATAGCCTCCCCTAAAAATGGCAGGATTTGTCATTAATTTAAGGCAAATCTAATTCAAATACAATTCTCAAATAAATCGGAAATAAGAATTTATGAGAATATATAAAATTCTGCTTGCTATAGTAACAATAATACAGGGCAGCAATGCTGCCCTGTTATTGAAAAAGCCTCCTTGCTAATCAAGATTTATTGTACTTCATGGCCTGTTTTACGAGGGCGTTTCCACCATTTCGATTTTTTCACCGCCTCTTGGGTATTGGTTACACTTTTCATTTGTGCATCCACTACTGCAACAAGTACCATGTTAAAAATAGAACGAATACTGCTACCCAATTGTAAAACATGGACAGGTTTTTTCAAGCCCAATAAAATAGGGCCAATAGAATCGGCGCCACCCACTTCCTGTAATAAATTATAAGCAATATTGCCAGCTGCTAAATTGGGGAAAATAAGTGTATTAACTTCTCCATTAACCAATTCAGTAAATGGATAGTTTTCCTTTAAAATTTCTTTATTAAAGGCCAAAATACCCTGCACTTCGCCATCACATATTAAATCTGGTTCTTTTTGTTTAACAATACCGCGAGCTGTTCTAACTAAATTGGCTTCTCTACCATCACTACTGCCAAAATTACTATACGACAACATGGCAATACGGGGTTTGATATTAAATTGCCTTACCTCTTTTGCTACCAACAAAGTAATTTCAGCGAGTTCTTCAGCAGTTGGATTAAAATTAACCGTTGTATCAGCCAAGAAGAGTGGGCCGCGCTTGGTAAACATGATGTACATACCTGCAATCTTGTTTACGCCATCTTCTGTACCAATAATCTGAATTGCTGGCCGAATGGTATCGGGGTAATTTCTACTCAAGCCGCTAATCATACAATCCGCTTCCCCCGTTTCTACCAACATGCAACCAAAGTGATTGCGATCTTTCATTGCTTTATAAGCTTCATATTTATTGACACCACGACGTTGTCTTTTTTCAAAAAACAAATCGCCATATAATTTACGCAATGCTTCGTTTTTATCATCCTTTGGATTGATTATCGGCATTCCTTCAATATCAATATTATTTTCCTCTGCCATTTTATTAATTCGACCTTCATCGCCAAGTAAAATTGGATAGCCTACTCCTTCATCATGTACTAACTGAGCAACTTTTAAAATCTTAATATTTTCTGCGTCGGCAAATACCACCCGCTTAGGATCTTTTCTTGCTTTATTGCTGATAACACGACTGAGTTGATTATCCAAGCCAAGGCGCTGATTCAATTCCAATACATAGGCATCCCAATCTTGAATAGGGTTTTTTGCCACCCCCGATTCCATTGCAGCCTTGGCCACAGCAGGTGCTACTGTAGATAATAACCTGGGATCTACTGGCTTTGGAATAATATAATCAGGACCAAATGAAATAGTTTTTTCATTGTACGCTAGGTTCACCATATCGGGAACGGGGGCTTTTGTCATTTCAGCCAAAGCCTTTACCGCCGCCAGTTTCATGGCCTCATTAATGGTAGTGGCACGAACGTCTAAAGCACCTCTAAAAATATAGGGGAAGCCCAATACATTGTTTACCTGATTTGGATAATCACTTCTGCCAGTAGCCATGATAACATCTTTTCTTGCCGCTACTGCTAATTCATAACTGATTTCAGGATCGGGATTGGCCATGGCAAATACAATGGGATTCTTAGCCATGCTTTTAACCATCTCTTGACTAATACAATTTCCTGAGCTTAACCCAATGAACACATCTGCATCCTTCATGGCACGTGCTAAATCGTACTCTTTGTATTTAGCAGCAGCAGCAAATCCTAATTTCTGTTCATCCAAATCACCCCTTCCCTCATAAATAATTCCTTTGCGATCGAATACCATAAAATTGCTGTGCTTTGCCCCCAAGGCTTCATATAATTTCATACAGGCCATGGCAGCAGCACCTGCTCCATTCACAACAAACCTTACTTTTTCAATTTTCTTTTTCTGTAATTCCAATGCATTCAATAAAGCTGCAGAAGAAATAATAGCCGTACCGTGCTGATCATCATGCATGATAGGAATCTTACAACGTTTTTTTAATTCCTTCTCGATGTAAAAACATTCAGGTGCCTTAATGTCTTCCAGATTGATACCTCCAAAGGTGGGTTCTAAAGCCTGCACTATTTGCACGAATTTTTCTGGATCTGTTTCATTGATTTCAATATCAAACACATCGATATCAGCAAATATCTTAAACAATACGCCCTTTCCTTCCATCACTGGCTTACCTGCTTCAGGACCAATATTACCTAATCCTAATACAGCCGTTCCATTACTTATTACACCCACCAAATTACCTTTGGCAGTATATTTATAAACATCATCTGGATTGTCTCTAATCTCAAGACAAGGCACTGCTACACCAGGTGAGTATGCTAAGGATAAATCTCTTTGAGTTTTGGCTTCTTTGGTTGGTACTACTTCAATTTTACCGGGCCTTCCTTTGGAATGATATTCCAAAGCTTGTTGTTTCTGTAAATCTTTATTCATTTTTACTATTAGCGTTAATAGTTAATTAATCGAAGTTCAATTTGATTTCTACAGTAGCAGAAATTAATAGCATCGTTGAGTTATCTGATTAGCATCAGATCAAAAAGCAATCTTGAACTTGGGACTGCAATTTAGTGAATAATGAGGAGAGCGGTTTTATTAGATAGATTTTGCTTTGAAACTCCAGGTAATATAAAAATTGGCAATTTTTTCGCCCTCCTTATTTTTACCAATAGAGGCCACCGTGATGGACCTAGCCTCCCCGCTATCAATGGCATCTTGAATAACCGCTTTGATGGCTGCACCGGCATCACATTCAAACCAGGTAGTACCCACCGCTTTTTTTACAAAATCAGCCTCTATTTTTTGCACCAACATACTAATGGCTGGTTGCCGCTTATATACATGCGTCATGGCCAACACACCTGTACTCATTTCTGCAGCCATAGAAAGGCAGGCAAAATAAGTACTCCGAAAAGGGTTTTGACTAAGCCATTTATAGGGCACTGTAACTATTGCTTTTTCTGCTGAAGCAAAACGAACCCGTACTCCACAAAAAAAAGCACTGGGCAATTTGCTCAACAAGAAAAACCGAAATTTTATCGGGCTATTAATCAGTTTCAAAAATTTATCTGACGCAGTCATGCTTAGTTTTTTAATAATAAAAAGCGATCAATCGCCATACATTTTGGGATTCAATCCCCAAGGGCTCCACATTTCAAAAAACATGATGACTTTTATTCTTGTATACGACCCTTTTCCATCTTCCAAATATTCACTGTTCTGAGTATGAATGCGATTGCCATTGCTATCTAAAATTATAAAAACAGGAAAACCAAATCGTTGCGCATACCCATATTTTTTAAAGATGGCTTTGTTTTCATTTTCCTTACTCCAATTAAGATGATAGGTAACAAAATTCTTTTCAATTAAAGAATCAATTGATTTATCCTCCTTGCAAAATTTTTCAAATTTAATACACCAGCTACACCAGTTACCTCCCCCTTTCAGTAATACAAATTTATTAGCCGCTTTTGCTTCTTTCAAAGCTACTGCAATGGCCGAATCAGCATTCTCCGAAGGATGATAAAGATTGGTTTCCTGTGAATACAATGAGGGAGCAATGACCATCGCAACTAGGAGTAAGAAAATTGATTGATAAAATTTCATCTGTTTTATTTTTTTTCAACAAGCATTCTTTTGTTTAATACGAAGTTGGGTTAAAATTTATTCAATTCTACCACACAGGCAACAATGTTTTTTTCTTCACTAGCATTGGCTTTAAAATAAATATTGCCTGTTGCAGTAGTGTTATATTTTACACGGCTAATGGCATTTTGCCCAATGGCATCCATGATTTTTGCTAAATAGGTACTGCCATTACTTTTATTAATAGCTGTATTTAAAGCAGCATAATCTAACGGCGTTTTGCTAACCATAACGGCCATTTGATCTTTGTTGCCAATGCTATCAGCCATCAATGATTCCTTTCGAGGAAACAAGCGATATCCGGTAATGCCGAAATAGGGGGAATGAATTGGCTTATAGGGAAACAACACATAACTGGACTGATCTTTCTCCTCTCCAAAAATATACACATAACAAGGGCGTGCATTTTTTACTTCTAATTTAAACCGAGTGCCCTTTTCAATTGGATTGATGGTAGTGAAAAGATTGCCTCCATTCGTTTTGATAGGGATGTACTCTTTTGTTTCAGTATTTACTAAACCAATATTGCATTCGAAATCAATACGCAGCGCATTGCCCTGTTTAGCCAAAGGATCTAGACCATACGCCTCCTTAACAAAACGCCTGAAATCACTGTAACGAATAAACGCAGTTCCATTGATGCCCCATTCAGTACCCCAACTATTCATAATCTGAAAAGCTCCTCCTTCTATTCTATCATCGTATCCAATCACACACATAGCATGACCACCAAAACCCATTTGTGAATAATCGCTATTTTCAGGATGCCATACTTTTTGACCCATCATATCCTGCATAAAACTACCCCCCACCATCATACCAATCACCACGGGTGCATCCTTGGCCAAATGTTCTTTAATGGCTCGGAAATTTAAAGCAGTAACCCCGTCATCATTGGTTAATCTGGTAAAGCCATGAATGCGATGAGCGGCTGCATCAGCTGTTACAGACTGGTTGGGTTGACGACTACAATCATTGTCATCATAAGGAAATTCCTGCATGCTAACAGAACCAGTCTTTTGCATAAACTCCATGGCCCGAATAATATAAGAGCCCTGGCAATCATCCAGCCCAATATTATTATAAAGAAAGGCGGGACTAAAAGCCGTTCGGTTGGGATCAGATTCGCTGCTACTTGCTTCTAAAATAGTATGAGCTGCATAGGCACTGCTCCAAGCCACACAACTCCCTTGTTTACCTTGGTTCATTCTACTGGGTGCAAAACGCAATAAGGACACAGATTCAGGTAAAGGATTTTTGTCTCCATCATCAGCCAACCCTTCATATACACTGGCCTTTTTAAATTGTTCAGGATCTAGTTTGCCGCCAGTTGCAAATTTTGAAATGGTATCTGTCAATCCCGTGCAGGACTTAGATTTTAGGAGAAAAAATCCAGCGGCTATAACAACAATTAATAGCATGGAGCCTTTACCTCCTCGACCAAATAAACTAAATATCAGTGGCAGAAAATTGAGCAAGCCTCCCCCACCCCCACCAGGGAAATTAAATCCACCGCCACCACTGCCAGCATTGTCGTTTTGTGGATTATAATCATCTTGGCCCCCGGGGTCATCCACCATTCTTATTGGCATAAAAAAATATTTAATGAAAGAAATACGAACTGAAATTAAAAATAACTGAATTTTTTAAGAGCGATGCTGAATTTTTAAGCATTTGCGTGTCTTAAATCTGAATAACTTTTCAGGGCTTGATTTTTACATTTGCTTTACTTTGCAATCATGCAACAGTATTTACAGCTTTTACAACATATTTTAGATAAAGGCACCGATAAAAGTGACCGTACCGGCACTGGAACCCGCAGTGTGTTTGGATATCAAATGCGCTTTGACCTAAGTGAGGGTTTCCCGATGGTAACCACCAAAAAAACACACTTAAAAAGCATTATCTATGAACTGCTATGGTTTTTAAAAGGGGATACCAATATCGCTTACCTTAAAGAAAACAAAGTATCCATTTGGAATGAATGGGCCGATGAAAATGGCAATCTTGGCCCTGTATATGGAAAACAATGGAGGTCGTGGGAAGGCGCCAATGGCAAAACGGTAGACCAGATTGTTGAATTGATCCACCAATTAAAAAACAATCCTGATAGCAGAAGACTTATCATTAGTGCGTGGAATGTAGCTGATTTGCCAGATATGAAACTAATGCCCTGTCACTGTTTGTTTCAATTTTA
Source organism: uncultured Bacteroidota bacterium (assembly GCA_903858475.1). Lineage (GTDB taxonomy): Bacteria > Bacteroidota > Bacteroidia > Chitinophagales > Chitinophagaceae > Ferruginibacter. The sequence continues at coordinate 8,995 of CAIOIZ010000082.1, read as the reverse complement.
CACACAACCCCAGCCCAATGGAAAGAGAAAATTAAGTTGCCAGCTTTACCAGCGAAGTGCCGATGTTTTTCTGGGCGTGCCATTCAATATTGGCTCCTATGCATTACTCACCATGATGATTGCTCAAGTATGCGATATGGAACCTGGTGAATTTGTATGGACAGGGGGAGATACACATTTGTATAGTAATCACTTTGAACAAACCAATCTGCAATTAAGCCGTAGTCCGTTTCCTTTACCAACGATGAAAATCAATCCTGCAGTAAAAGATATTTTTGGTTTCCAATACGAAGATTTTGAATTGGTCGATTATCAATACCATCCAGCCATAAAAGCACCAGTAGCCATTTGATTTGAATTGGCATTGGTGTAGATTTGCACACCTGATTTTTTTCACCCCTGTTATCATACAGGTATAAATTGCAGCCAGTTGATTATATCTATTATTGTTGCCGCTTCCGAAAACAATGCCATTGGAAAAGATGGACAATTGCTTTGGCATTTACCGAATGATTTAAAATTTTTCAAAAATACCACCTGGGGCATGCCAGTAGTAATGGGTAGAAATACCTTTGAATCTGTCGGCAAAATTTTACCTGGGCGTTTCAATATAGTAATGACTTCAAATAGTCATTGGGAAAAAGAGGGTGTTATCAAAGTAGCTTCCCTTCCCGAAGCCATTGAAGCAGCACAAAAAACGGGATGCAAAGAATTATTTATCGCAGGTGGAGGTGTCGTTTATAAAAATTGTCTTCCACTAGCAGATAAAATTTATATGACCAGGGTGCATACCCAACTAGAAGGAGATACTTTTTTCCCTGAAATGGAAAAAGACAAATGGCAGTTAACAATGCAGGAAGATTTTCCCGCAGATGAAAAACATGCATATGCCTACAGTTTTCAGGTATGGGAGAAAAAATAAGCACCTGACTATTTATTTCTTTTAATATTATTTACTTGTATTCTTCCTTTCAAATAGCAACAAAATTCCTGCGCTATTACTGCACGGCAGCCAATGGCAGGGGGCATGGCATGCACTCTCCCTTTGTGTTTGATTTCATCCAAATGGTGTTGAGAGATAATAAAAAATATCCCTGCTATAATAAAATTGAATTGGTTCGAAAAAAAGTATTAAGCGACCATCGAACTATTACAGTAGAAGATTTTGGTGCAGGGTCAGCCATCATTAAAACAAGGCAAAGAAAAATAAGTGCCATTGCAGCCTCCTCTTTGAAGTCGAAAAAATATGCACAATTACTATTTCGCATTGTTCAATACTATCAACCTAACAACATAGTAGAGTTAGGTACTTCTTTTGGTATCAGCACAGCCTACTTGCGTGCAGGCAATGAAAAAGCCAACGTATTTTCCTGCGAAGGGTCGGCAGCTATAGCAAAAATTGCAGCAGAAAATTTCAGCACTTTAAAACTGCCAACAATCAATATTATTGAAGGCGATTTCACCAATACCCTACCTAGTCTTTTAAAGGAAATAAAAAAAATAGATTTTGCATTCATAGATGGCAATCATCGAAAACTACCTACACTGGATTATTTTCAACAATTATTAGCCTGCCGAAGCGAAGAAAGTATTTTTATTTTCGATGATATACATTGGAGTGCCGAAATGGAAGCGGCTTGGGAAATAATCAAGCAAGATCCTGCTGTTACCGCCAGCATTGATCTTTTTTTTATTGGCATTGTATTTTTTCGCTCAGAATTTAAAGTTCCTAGGCATTTCAGTATCCGGTTTTAATTTTCATTACCTTTGCGGCAATTTATAGCATATGATTATCGGCGTATTAAAAGAACCAACCCCAGAAACAAGGGTCTCTCTCCTACCGGAACATCTAGCCACGCTAAAAAAATGGAACGTTTCTCTTTATTTGGAGCAGAATGCTGGCGCTGCCGCTTATGCCCCTGATGAGAAGTATGTTGAAGCAGGTGCTACCGTAGCCAACCGTAGTGAAGTAATTAACAAATCCGACATTATTCTGTCTATCAATCTCCCAACTGCAGATGATATCACTGCTGCCGGCAGTAAAATTGTATTAGGTCATTTTCAATCCCTATTCAATGCTGCTATCATCAAAGAATGGGCTAACAAAGGATTGACAGTATTCAGTATGGATATGCTACCACGTACTACCCGTGCACAAAGCATGGATATATTGAGTAGCCAGGCTAATATCGCAGGCTACAAAGCGGTTTTATTGGCAGCTAATTTGTATTCCCGCTATTTCCCGATGTTCATGACCGCCGCAGGTAGTATCCCTCCTGTAAAAATCTTAATCTTAGGCGCTGGGGTGGCAGGATTACAAGCCATTGCTACTGCCAAAAGATTAGGTGCAGTTGTAGAAGTATTTGATACAAGACCTGCAGTAAAGGAAGAAGTGCAAAGTTTGGGTGGCAAATTTGTTGAAGTGGAAGGTGCAGCTGATGCAAGCAAGGCTGGCGGATATGCAGTAGAACAATCGGAAGATTTCATGCAAAGACAAAAAGCAAAAATTGCGGAAAGCGTGGCAAAAGCGGATATAATTATTACGACAGCTCAAATTCCTGGAAAAAAAGCGCCCATACTAATCACTACTGCCATGATTGAAGCCATGAAAAATGGCAGCGTTATCATCGACTTGGCAGCAGTAACAGGTGGCAATACCGATTTAACCAAAAATGACGAAACAGTTTCTTTCAAAGGCGTAAGCATCGTAGGCAATTCCTTATTGGCTTCTTCTATGCCCAGCGACGCCAGCAAATTATATGGCAAAAACGTACTTAATTTCTTGCAATTAATAATCAATAAAGAAGGCAATATCAACCTCAATTTTGAAGACGATTTGGTAAAAGGCACTTGTGTAGCACATGGCGGAAAAATTACCAATGAAAGAATTGCATAATAAAATTTTGACAGCTTAAATAGTAGTATCATGAACGGAATATTAAATTGGTTCAGCGAAAATCAAGAGATTATCTACATTGTTATACTGATGGTCTTTGTTGGAATTGAAGTAATAGGAAGAGTACCCAGCGTATTGCACACTCCCTTAATGAGTGGTGCCAATGCCATCCATGGGGTGGTAATCATTGGTGCCATCATTGTGATGGGAAAAGCAGAAGGCGATGATTACCTGGCCATGATACTAGGATTTTTTGCCGTTGTACTGGGTACACTCAATGTGGTGGGAGGTTTTGTAGTAACCGACCGTATGCTAGAAATGTTTAAAGGGAAGAAAAAACAGTCCTAACTAACTCAACTTATTAATCCATTAGAATCGATTATATGAATGCAAGTATCCTAAATATCATCTACCTGATTGCCTCTGTCACTTTTATTCTTGGCCTTAAAATGTTAAGCCATCCCCTAAGTGCGAGAAGAGGAAATTTAATTGCTGCAGCTGGGATGACCTTGGCCATCTTTGGTACGATATTTTTATACAAAACGCATGATGGAATTTTTCTTGGAAATAAACTATTCATATTCGGTGCACTCGCTATTGGCACTTTGGCTGGATTCTTTGCTGCAAAAAAAGTAAAGATGACAGCGATGCCGGAAATGGTAAGCTTGTTCAATGGAATGGGAGGTGCTTGCGCGATGTTGATTTCTATTATTGAATTCAACAATATAATTGGACACAGTTATATTTTCGGAACTCCCTTTGGCAATGTATTGGTATTTAGCGAGCCTGTAAGCAGGGGCGAAATATTGGTAATTGTACTAGGCTTAATCATTGGTGCCGTTTCTTTTGCAGGAAGCATCATCGCCTATGGAAAATTATCTGGCAAAATAAAAGACAGGGTATTTAAACAACAAAGAATTATCAATTTCAGCTTACTTTCTTTGCTCTTAATTGCTGCTGTTACTTTTATCATTTTTACTCCAGCAACTTTAGAACACATCAAATTTCTAATTCAAGCCAAAAACTTTTTCACTGGCGGTGCAGACGTTGCCACTGCAGATATGAGTTTCTTCACCATTACTTCTTCTGATGGCTACCATTCCGATACCGGCATGCTTGGAATACAAATTGGCTTCTTTTATTTATTGCTTATCATAGCACTAACATATGGAATGCTATTCGTAATGCCCATTGGTGGAGCGGACATGCCCGTGGTTATTTCATTGCTCAATTCCTTCACTGGTGTTGCAGCTGCTTGTGGTGGATTCTTATACAATAACAAAGCCATGCTCACGGGTGGTATATTAGTAGGTGCTGCTGGTACACTATTGACAATACTGATGTGCAAGGCCATGAATCGAAGTCTACTCAATGTAATTCTAGGTGCATTTGGTGCAGGCAACAAAGCCGTTGAAGGCAATAAAGAACAAGGAAGCTATAAAGAAATCAGCATCAGTGATTCTGCTATGCTTATGAGTTATGCCAACAAAGTAATGATTGTACCTGGGTATGGATTGGCGGTTGCACAAGCACAACATATTTGCCATGAATTAGAAAAAATACTAACAGAGAAAGGTGTAGATGTAAAATATGCGATTCACCCTGTTGCAGGCCGTATGCCAGGCCACATGAATGTATTATTAGCAGAGGCAGATGTGAGTTATGAAAAATTAATGGAGATGGAGCATGCCAATGATGAATTTAAAACTACGGATGTAGTTTTAATATTAGGCGCCAATGACGTAGTGAATCCTGCTGCTAAAAAAGACCCTGCTTCACCAATTTATGGAATGCCTATTCTAGAAGTAGAACAAGCTAAAAATGTAATCGTAAATAAACGAAGCATGAAGCCTGGATACGCTGGCATTGAAAATGATTTATTCTTCCAACCAAAAACCAGCATGTTATTTGGTGATGCTAAAAAAGTATTGCAGGATTTGGTAGCGGAAATAAAATCGGTATAAGAAAGCATACTAATTTTAATACTTGCCATTACAGCAACATTATTGAAGGCAAATTATTTATACTATCAAGCATACAGCCCCAAGGTTGTATGCTTTTTTTAAAATCTACCTATTTAATATAACTAACCTAAAATTACGATACCCATTTCCCTTTGGAGCATGGTGAAGTCCTTATTAAAATCACAGCAAAACTTATAATTCCCTATTTTTGAAATACAACTATTTATTTTGTCTGTACAGATACCCTTCGAATTATTAAAATCCTTATCCGAGCTCAAAGGCTTTGAGGAAGATGCATTTCAGGAAGCACATCAACCAGGGCAACAAATCACTTCTATTCGATTGAACAAGGCTAAAGTTGTAGAACAAAAATTGCCTTCGTCATTAAAAAATATATTGGCAGAAAAAATTCCTTGGTGTAATACGGGCTACTATCTTTCCCAAAGACCTTCCTTTACACTCGATCCTACTTTTCATGCCGGCGCTTATTATGTACAGGATGCAAGTAGTATGTTCATAGAACAGGCTTTATTGCAAAGTTTAGACCTTAGCAAACCATTAAAAGTATTGGACCTCTGTGCTGCGCCTGGAGGAAAATCAACCTTATTACAATCCCTTATTTCAAAGGATAGTTTGCTTGTTAGCAATGAAGTAATTAAAACAAGGGTAAATGTATTGTCGGAAAACATCAGCAAATGGGGTGCAGCCAATGTGATAGTAACCAATAACGATCCGCAACATTTTAAGCGACTAGAAAATTATTTTGACCTCATTGTTGTAGACGCACCCTGCAGTGGTTCTGGTCTTTTTCGCAAAGACCCAAGCGCGATCAATGAATGGAGCGAAAACAATGTTGCACTCTGCAGTCAACGTCAACAAAGAATTCTGGCAGATATCTTACCCGCCTTAAAACCTGGAGGGCTATTGATCTATTCTACCTGTTCGTATTCTTCGAGTGAGAACGAATCTATTACAGACTGGTTGATGCAAACATATTCCTTATCATCAATTCAATTGAAATGTAAAGACGAATGGGGTATCGTAGAAACCATTAGTCCTTCTAAAGGAGGATTTGGTTATCGCTTCTATCCACATCGTGTAAAAGGAGAAGGATTTTTTTTAAGTCTATTGCAAAAAAACGAAGAGCCCCCAAGCCATTCCATAAATAAAAAAAAGCTTCCTGAAATGGTTTCTGCAAAAGAGCTAGCAGTGATTGCTCCCTATATTTTGGAACCAGCAGCGTATGGATTTATCAAATTGAAAGAGACCATTCTAGCGCTACCAATAAATATTCTACAAGAATTGCCCATACTGCAATCTGCCTTGTACATCAAAAAAGCAGGGGTTCAAATCGGTACGCTTATAAGAACAGCGCTTATCCCCGATCATGAACTAGCCATCAGCAATATGATACAGCCAAACTTACCCACGGTAGCTGTTAATCAGTCAGTGGCATTGGATTATCTGCGAAGGGCAGTTATTGACATCAATCAAGTAGAAAAAGGCTGGGCTTTACTAGAATACGAAGGATTTCGATTGGGATGGATAAAAATGCTGGGCAATCGCGTTAACAATTACTATCCAAAAGATTGGCGTATTCTTAATAAATAATGCCGCTACTAACCACCAATTTTCTGCATCTTTGCCTTGAAAATACATATACTATGAAGTTTTTCTTATTACTATTATTGGGCCTCCCCTCCTGCCTTTGGGCGCAAAATAAATTGTTGAAGGTGGAAGGCAGTTCACCCAATCTTTATTTATTGCATACCATTGCAGCAAAAGATAATTTTTATAGCATTGGCCGTCTGTACAATGTTAGTCCGAAAGATCAACTTGCTCCCTTTAATAAACTATCACTTGAAAAAAGTCTCAACCCAGGTCAACAATTAAAAATTCCATTAGCTGCAGGCAATTTTCTTCAAGCAGGAAAAGCAGCCGCTGACGAATCATTGATTCCAGTTTATTATATGGTGGCTGATAAAGAGGGACTTTACAGAATCAGCATCAACCACAATAAAGTTCCCATTGAATCCATTAAGCAATGGAATAAATTAAAAGGAGAATCATTGAACACAGGTAGCCCATTAATCATTGGCTATTTGAAAGTAAAAACTGCACTCTCTGCCTTTGCGGAAAATGCAGGCAACCCTCCAGTAGTAATTGCACCTATTGTCGATAACAAGGAGCCTATCAAACCTGCTAAAACCGGAGGAGAACCAGTCAATGGGACCGAGCCGCTTCCGCCAGTAATAAAACCAGATCCAGCACCAGTGGTGGTAACGCCCCCTACTGAAGTGCCTAAGCCGATCAAAGAAAATCAGGCCTTGCCTTCAGAAACCAGGAAGGGCACTGGCGACAATTTTAATGGCGGTTATTTTAAAGCACTGTATACCGAAAGCAATCTTGTAAAAGAATCAGGAACAGCGGCAGTATTCAAAAGTAATAGCGGGCATGAAGATGGTAAATATTATTGCCTACACAATGCCGCCCAGCCTGGCACCATTATTAAAATTACGAATAACGCTAATGGCAAGACGATTTTTGCCAAAGTATTAGACATGATACCAGACATCAAACAAAACAATGGACTGCTCATTCGAATCAGTAATGCGGGAGCAGATATATTGGGCGTAACTGATGGCAAATTTGAATGCAGTATCAATTATTCTAAATAAAAACAAGCTATTCAACATTAATTTATAACACAACATGAAAAGAATTTTTCTTCCATTAGTTTTTGTACTCGCTGCCTTCACTGGCCTAGCTCAAAAAGAAAAACAGGTTACAGAAAACAAGATTAAGCCCAGACTCAACAATGCAATTCCGGCTGATATCCACCTGGCTAACACCCCTGTCAAAAATCAATCTATGACCGGCACTTGTTGGTCTTTTGGCACCACCTCCCTGATTGAAAGTCAATGCCTGAAAAATAATGTAGGAGAACTTGACCTCAGTGAAATGTTTACTGTCAGGAATACTTATATCGAAAAAGCGAAAAACTATATCCTACGGCAGGGGCATACACAATTTGGAGAAGGCGGATTAGGGCATGATATGATTCACGCAATGGAAGTATATGGAGCCCTTCCTGAATCAGCCTATTCAGGATTGGTCAATGGCAATAAAATGCACAACCATCAAAAAATGTTTGGGCTATTAAAAGAGTATTTAGACAGCACTTTAAAAACCATTCCTATTCCTGCTAATTGGCTTGAAGGATATGTGAAAATATTAGACGACAATATGGGTACACCACCTGCTACTTTTACATATGAAGGAAGAGAAATCAGCCCGCAAATGTATGCGCAAAGAATTCTTAAATTCAATGCAGCTGATTATGTAAATATCACTTCCTTCACTCATCAGCCTTACTACAAGCCTTTCATACTGCAAGTGCCAGATAATTTCAGCAATGGCTCCTTTTACAATATGCCTTTAAATGATATGATTACTTTAACAAAATCTGCTTTACAAAAAGGAAATACTGTACTCTGGGATGCAGATGTAAGCAATACCTGTTTTCACCAAGAATGGGGCTATGCTCTATTATTTAAAGACGGTCGTAATTATACCAAGGAAGAATTTACTCCAGAGTCATTAGAAAAACCCTACGATGAAAAAACGCGTCAAGATTTATTTGAAAATCTGACTACACAGGACGACCATCTCATGCATATTGTGGGATATGAAAAAACAAATGCTGGCAAAGAGTTTTTTCTGGTTAAAAACTCATGGGGAAATATCGGCCCTTTTAAAGGATACATCAAAGTATCCGTTGCCTATTTCGCCATGAACACCATCAGCCTAGTGCTGCCAAAAGCTGCTTTTTCAAATGATCAATTGAGCCAATTAGAAATTAGATAAGCAAAAAATAGTTTCAACAAAAAGGGCGGAATCAATTTCCGCCCTTTTCTTTTGCAAAATGATAGCCTCGAAGGAAATCAGTAATATTCATTTTCTTTTTCCCCTCCAGTTGAATTTCCAATAAACTGATATATCCATCAGCACATCGAAATTTTAAATAAGTTTTCTCATCCGTCTGATAGCTGGCATCACTGTTTACCGAATCAGTTTCCCGCATAGCTTTAAATATTTTCAAAGTTTTTCCATTTAATGTAGTAAACGCACCTGG